>DASYYT010000104.1:0-14778 GCA_035949755.1 Candidatus Sulfotelmatobacter sp. | reverse complement strand
TGAGTTCGACCCTGATATTTTGCGGAGGTTGAATCAGTATGTCTCGGTTTGCAGTGGCCTCGCGGTAGCGTTCGGGATGTGGGTCTTGAGTGGATGGATGCTTCACATCCCCAGGATGAAGAGCATTCTTGCGGGGCAGGTTGCGGTCAAGGCCAATACCGCTGCGTGCTTTCTCTTGATTGGTTTTGCCCTCTGGATTCTGAAAAGAGAAAACGCGGGTATCGTCTCCGGCTGGAGGCTGGCAGCTAAGATCGCAGCGATTCTGGCCAGTGTGGTGGGACTGCTCTCATTCCTGGAGTTCGCATTTGGCTGGAACCTTGGTATCGATCAGTTGTTGTTCACCGCGGGAGTGGAGGACATTCCGGGAAGCGTGCGCCCCGGCCTCATGTCCCCTCTCGCAGCTTTTGGCTTTTTCGGGCTCGGGCTCGGGCTCCAAGTGCAGGACTCCACGTCCAGGCTGGGTCGCTGGTCGTCGCAGTTGTTGCCCTGCGGTGTAAGCATCGCCGCCATCTTCGGCGTTCTAGACTTCGTCCTCGACCCGACGACAACCCATACTCACATCTCCCCCATAACAGCTTTCGCCCTGTTTCTATTCGCTTTCGGGCTGGTGCTTGCGCGCCCGCACTGGGGCTTGGGGGCTTTAGTCGCCGGAGTGACCCTGGGAGGCACGTTGACTCGCCGGTTGCTCCCGGCTGCGATCTTCGCTCCCCTGGTCATCGGATGGCTGCGATGGAAGGGGCAAAATGCAGGCCTGTTTTCGGATTGGGCCGGCGTGGCTTCAATGACGGGACTCTTGATCGTTCTGCTATCGAGCCTCACGGTTTGGACCGGGTTCACCGTGGATCGCAGCGAGCGGGAGCGCCGCCTGGGCAAGGAAACCGCCGACCGGCTCGCATCCATCGTCGAATGCTCCAACGACGCGATTATTGGAAAAACCACGGAAGGCATCGTCACCAACTGGAATCCGGCGGCCGAAGCAATCTACGGCTACTCTGCCCAGGAGATCATTGGCGAGCCGATTTCCAAAATCATTCCGCCAGGTCGCCAGGAAGAGTTCGAAACGATTCTCGCCAAAATCCGGCAAGGGCAGCGGATTAGCCACTACGAAACAGAACGGGTGCGCAAGGATGGGCAAGTCGTTCCCGTTTCCCTCTCAGTCAGTCCCGTGAAGGACAAGGCGGGGAACCTGGTGGGAGTCTCCACCATTACGCGCGACATCACCGAGCGCAAACGCGCGGAAGAGAAACTTCGTCAAGCCTCGCTCCACGCGCGCAGCCTGATTGAGGCCAGCCTCGACCCCCTGGTCACGATCAGTAAAGATGGCAAGATCATGGATGTCAACCGTGCCACCGAAATGGTCACGGGCGTCGAGCGCGACAAACTCATCGGCAGCGATTTCTCCAGCTACTTCACCGACCCAGAAAAAGCACGGCAGGGCTATGAGCAGGTATTTGCCGAAGAGACCGTGCACGATTACCCGTTGGCCATCCGCCATGCCTCTGGGCGAATGATCGATGTGCTGTACAACGCCTCAGTATTCAGGAACGCCGCGGGCGGAGTGGAGGGCGTCTTTGCCGCGGCCCGCGATATCACCAAGCGCAAGCTGGCAGAAGAAAAACTGCGCCAGGCCTCGCGCTAACCCGCAGCTTGATCGAAGCCAGTCTCGATCCGCTGGTGACGATCAGCCGCGAGGGGAAGATCACCGATGTGAACCGGGCTACAGAAGCAGTGACCGGGGCTTCGCGGGACCGCCTGATTGGCAGTGATTTTTCCAACTACTTCACTCAGCCCGAAAAGGCGAGGCAAGGATATCAGCAGGTATTTGCCGAAGGCAGGGTAACGGATTTTGGGCTGGCCATTCGGCACGCGTCGGGACGGGTGACGGATGTGCTGTACAACGCCAGCGTCTTCAAGAACGAGGCAGGAGAAATTGAAGGAGTTTTTGCGGCGGCTCGCGACATTACCCGGCGCAAGCAAGTCGAAGACGAATTACGCCTCAGCCGTGAACGTTTGGCTCTGGCGCAAAAGGCAGGGCACTCGGGCACTTTCGACTGGGATATCCAGAACAATATCAATCACTGGTCCGCCGAGGTCGAGGAGGTGTACGGAATTGCACCCGGAGAGTTCGGCGGAACCTACGAGGATTGGGAAGCCCTGGTTGTACCCGAAGACCTAGTGACCGCAAGAAGGGCCATCGAGAAATCGCTCAAAACCGGAGAGTTTGCGTCGGAGTGGCGCATACGCCGCCGCAACGACGGGGAGATCCGCTGGATCACGGCCCGCGCCAAGCTGATTTTCGACGAGAAGGGACAGCCTCAGCGCATGCTCGGCCTCAACATGGATGTGACCGAGCGCAAGCGTGCGGAAGAGGAGGTCCGCCGTCTCAACCAGGAATTGGAACAGCGCGTGATTCAGCGTACCGCGCAACTGGAAGCCGCCAATAAAGAACTCGAAGCATTTACCTACTCGGTCTCTCACGACCTGCGCGCCCCCTTGCGCCATATCAGCGGCTTCTCCAAGCTTCTGATTGAGGAATTTGGTTCCACTCTGGCGCCGGAGGCGCAGCACCATCTGCAACGAATCCAGGAAGGTACGCGGCGGATGGGCCTGCTGGTTGATGACCTGTTAAATCTGGGCCGCATCGGCCGCCACGAAATGTGCCTCCAAGTTACCGGCTTGAACTCGGTGGTCAATGAAACTCTGGCCGACCTGAAGGCAGAATGTGAAGGACGTCAGCTGGTATGGAAGATTGGCAGCCTCCCCTTCGTAGAGTGTGATCCGGGATTGATGAAGCAGGTCTTTCAGAACCTGCTGTCGAACGCGGTCAAGTTCAGCCGCCCGCGCAGCCAGGCCGTCATTGAGGTTGGGCAAGAGGACAAGGACGGGACACCTGCCATCTTCGTGCGCGACAACGGGGTTGGCTTCAGCATGAAGTACACAGACAAACTCTTCGGTGTATTTCAACGCCTGCATCGTGCGGAAGACTTCGAAGGCACCGGCGTCGGGCTGGCGACCGTCCAGCGCATCATTCAGAAACACGGTGGCCGGATCTGGGCCGAAGCCGAACTCGACAAAGGCGCAACTTTTTATTTCACCCTCGGAATATCCGACAAGACTAAGGCGAAAACAAATGCCGCAACGGCAGGAGATCAGGCATGACCAATCGACAAGTGGAAATTTTACTGGTGGAAGATAACCCCGATGATGTGGAGCTCACGCTGCACGCGCTGCGAAAAGAAAACCTGGCCAACAATATCCATGTTGCCCGCGATGGCGAAGAGGCCCTTGAATTCCTGTTCTGCGATGGGATTCACGCCGACCGTTCTTTCGACCACCCGCCAAAGCTGATTCTGCTCGACCTCAAGCTGCCTAAGGTGGACGGCATGGAGGTCCTGAAGCGTTTGAAGGGCGACGCCCGGACCAAGGCGATTCCGGTGGTGATACTCACCTCTTCGAAAGAGGAACGCGACCTGGTCCAGGGATATGGGCTGGGGGCCAACAGCTACATTCAGAAACCGGTGGACTTCGAACAGTTCCGCAATACCGTCAAGAGCGTCGGCCTGTACTGGCTTCTGATCAACCAGGCTCCAGTGGTGAAACCGGCGGCAAAGTCCGCTGGGCAGTCATAGCGGCGGTGGGGTGTAAACCTCGGGTTGGAAGCAAGTCGCGGTCGCGTCTCGAGGCTGGCACCGCCGTTTGCGTGTGCCCTGCCTAGTCGCCCGGTCCTTGCCTGCCGGCCAGGTTGATTGGCCCCCGAAGGGTGATTCAGGATGGAGGCCCGATCGCCTGTACACAGAGGCTGCTGGCGTCCGCATCGTCAAATCCCTTATACGCGGACGTCTCTTCTTATTGATTGCAACCGCTCAAGGATTGCTGCCCGCGGTCCGATGGAGTTCCTGCTGGACCGAGGGCGGAAGATTCTGCAGGTGATTGAGAAAAGTGACAACTTGCCAGATCTCGCTATCGGCCATGATGTTCCCCCACGCCGGCATGGCCGACCGGCGCACTCCGTTCCTGATGAGGTAGAAATCCTGGTTCTCGCGCAAGCGGGGATGCGCCTGCATGAACTGGGGCGCTGGTGGATTGAAGGACGCGCCGTAGTCACTCACCGGATTGTCCGGCCGGCCGTGGCAGTCGGCACACTTGTCGCGGTACAAGCGGGCGCCATCGAGCAGGTTGGCCTCAGTAGGCGCGATCGGATTCTGTTGCGCTGGCGCATGGCGTGCCGCTGAAGCATTCACGGCGGTGGTGGCAAGCTGAGATTCGAGCCAGGACGGTGGAACATTCGCGCGCAGGTCGGCATAGCCAAGTCTCAGGTACAGCCAGCCGCCGAATGTGAACACGATCAGCGTCGCGACAATTCCGGCCACGAAGGTTTTCATCCCAGCCTCTAGTCGCATTATGCCCCTTTCTCCGTGGCAATGTCTCACCAACAGCGCGCGAAACCGCTTTTACCTCTGCCCATGAACGGCTCAGGCGAAACGCTTCGAAGTGCTGCCACTCGGGGATTCATAGCGCTTTAAGACCTCCCACAGTTTCATTGACTTGCTTGACGCGGCAACTTAACATGCAACACGTTACAGGGAAGGCACGCATGCCCATCAGAGTTCCAACCCCAACGCGGCTGTTCCTCTCGAGGCCGGCAAGATGGTAAGCCCGGCGGTGGGACGCTACCTTTACCGTGCCGCATTGCTGTTCTTGCTGGCTAGCGTGAACCTTGCGCCGTCGAGCGCGGCATCTCTCTCGATCGAGCCGCCGGACCGAGTCGTTGCTATCGGTGACGTGCATGGAGATTTTGAGGACTTTTGCCTCATACTCAGGCGCGCCCGACTGGTGGATGATCAAAATCATTGGATCGGCGGAAAGGCAACGCTGGTTCAGCCCGGCGACCTCATCGATCGCGGAGCCAAAGGGCGCGAAGTCATGGACCTGGTCATGTCCCTGCAGACCGAAGCGGCCAGATCCGGCGGAACGGTCGTGCCCTTGCTCGGGAATCACGAGGTGATGAACATCATGGGCGACCTGCGCTATGTCACGCCCGCGGACTACGCGGAGTTTAGCGACAGTGAGTCCGAAAAACGGCGCAAGGCAGCGTACCAGGAGTATGCAAAGTGGGCCGAGAGTCGGGCGAAATTATTGGCAGCCGTCAAAGGGCCAGCCTTGCCTGGTTCGGAAGAACAGTGGATGGCGCAACATCCGGCCGGATTCGTGGAATATCGCGAAGCGTTCAGTCCGACTGGCACATACGGCAAATGGATCCGGCAGCACGACGCGGTTGCCAAAATCGGAGGCACCATTTTCCTGCACGGCGGTATCCCTCCCGCATTGACTTCGATGTCGCTCGAACAAATGAACAAGCAGGTCCGCGAAGAGATCGAGGATTTCGATAAAACAATGCGAGAGTTGGAATCGCGGAAGATCGTTTTGCCATTTTTCACGATTCAGGAGATTGCGCTGGCTGTGCAGTTGGAGTTGCTTGCTGAGCGGTCTGCTCCGACTCCGCCTGACGCCGATTTTCATAACCGGCTCGTGCATCTTCTCGATGTGAATCATTGGCTTTGCATGCGCGATGAGGGCCCACTCTGGTATCGCGGCTACGATTCATGGAGCGACGAAACGGGGGAAGAACAAATCTCCAAAATCCTTGCGGTCTATCACGCCAGTCATATTGTGGTGGCCCACACTGTCCAGAAAGGACCGCATATTCGCACCCGCTTCGATGGCAAAGTGTTCCTGATCGATACCGGCATGGTCTACAAGGATCAGGGCGGCAAGCCTTCGGCGCTCGACATTCAGGCCGGCAAGTTCACGGCAATCTATGCCGACGGGCAGGACGCGCTGTTTGATGAGAAATCACCCGCGCCCGCCGCGAAAGGGAAATAAACAGACCTCAATGCATAACCTGCTGCGGGCGAATGCTGCCGCGATGAACCGCTGGCTCGAGCGGGGGCTCAACCTGAGCCCAGGAGACTTGGCGCGCGGCGTGCCGTTAGCCTCTGCTTTATTCCTCACGATTACTGCGTATGTGATTGGGCAGGTTACTCGCGACGCTTTATTCCTGAACCAGTTTCCCGCAGTGGCCCTGCCGTACGCGGATATCTCAAGCGGCATAGCCGTCGGATTTGTAGTGGCGCTCTACCTTCGCATTGGCCGCCGCACGCCCGTGGGCATGCTCCTGGTGCGTAGCCCCCTGTTCTTCGCAACCAATGCCGCCCTGTTCTGGATTCTGACTCGCTATTTGCGGCCCAGTTCGCTTTATCCCGTCTACTACGTATGGGTTGGGATCTTGGGGGTGCTGGCGCCGACGCAAGTCTGGACGCTGGCGAACTATCTGCTGACGACGCGAGAGGCCAAGCGGATCTATGGAATGGTGGCAGGAGGGGGCATTTTAGGGGCAATCTTCGCCGGCTATCTTTGCAAGATGATCGCTCGAGCGTTCGGCACAGAGAGTCTGTTGCTCGCGATGACCGTGCTTCTCGTAGCATGTTCCGCGTCCATGAACCTTGCTTTGCGGGCGGGCAGGGTAAGTCTGGATTCTGCCCTTAAGGCAAGCGAGGGAGTAGCCGGGAGCCGCCACCGGGATTTCCGCGAAAGCATTCGTTCCATTTTTTCTTCCCGTTACCTGCGCGCCATTGCAGCTCTGATCTGGATTTCGTCGTTCACCACGACGCTGATCACCTGGCAATTCAAAGCTCTGGCCAAGCACTTCTTCGCCAACAAGAACGCGATGGCTGTCTTTTTCGGCGATTTTTATCTTTACGCAGGAATCATCGCCTTGCTGTTTCAATTGTTGCTCTCGACGCGGCTCCTGCGGCGTTTCGGCATCGCGCCTATGTTGTTTCTTCTGCCCGTCGTGGTGCTGGCCGGGTCGGCCGGCGTGCTGCTCTGGGGCACGATTGCTGCGGCCGTGTTCCTCAAGGGCGGCCATTATGTTCTGCGCTTTTCCATCGACCGCTCGACTACAGAACTGCTGTACCTGCCGCTGCCGAATCAGGTCAAACTACATGCAAAATGGTTTATTGACACTGTAATCTGGCGTCTCGGAGACGGCTTGTCCGGCGTTGTGGTTTTGATCTTCGCGGCCAGCCTGCACTGGACCGCACAGCAAATCAGCTGGATCGCAATCGTGCTCATTCTCGGCTGGATGATTGCGGTTTACGTTGCTGGAAAGCAGTACGTTGTTGTCTTGCAGGAGTCGATCAGCCAGCACCGGCTGGATGCGGAGCAGGCATCTGCACTCGCACTCGACCGCTCCACGGCCGATTTGCTGGCCAAAACCATTCTCAGTTCCGACACCAAAGAGATCCTGTACGCTCTCAGCCTGTTCGAAGTCGAGCGGGACCGTGCTCCGCATCCGGTGATTCGAGGCTTGCTCAATCATCCCTCTGCCGAAGTCCGCCAGAAGGCTATTTCGATTCTCTGTGCAGTGGGTGATCGATCCGTGCGGCCGGCGATGGAAGCATTGCTGAAAGACCCTGATTCCGGGGTTCGTACCGAAGCCATGCTCTACCTGGTGTATCACGCACACGTGGATCCGCTCACGCTTCTATCCGAAATCGGCGACTGTGCCGACTATTCGGTGCGCTCGGCGGTGGCGGCATTTCTGGCTCGTCCCGGGGAAGCGCAGAACCTCGAAACGGCCCGCCAGATCCTGATCGGAATGGCAAACGAGAGCGGCGAACCGGGCCAGCGCACGCGCCTCGAACTGGCTCGGCTCCTGGGCGAGTTGCCGGATGTCTTTGATCCCTTATTGGACACGCTGCTTCACGATCCCGCGATTCCGGTGGTGCGCCAGGCCGTCCGATCAGTCGGGGAGCTCCGGAAAGCCGCCCTGGCACCGGCTGTACTGCAATTGCTTTCCCATTCCGAATTGTCCGACGAGGCCGCTAAGGCGCTCGCCAGGTTAGGCGACGCGGCTGTTCCCCTGCTGAGCGATTGTCTCGCCGATTCCTCCGGTCCTATGAAGGTGAGGCAGTTGATTCCGCCGATTCTTTTCAGCATTGGCACCCCCGCAGCCACGGCCGTGATCTTAGAAAATCTGCTGGAGCCCGACGCAGCTCTGCGCCTGCACCTGATCAGCGCCCTCAACAAGATTCACCACGTGCATCCCGAAATCGCCCTGGATATGCAATTGGTGGAGACTGTTTTGGCCGCGGAAATCGTTGGCCACTACCGTTCCTATCAGATCCAGGAAGCGCTCGCCCTTCCTCAGACTGCCGACGAACCGGTTCTGGGCGGGCTGCGCGAATCGATGCAGCAGGAACTGGAAAGAATCTTCCGTCTCCTCGGATTGTTGTATCCCCATCTGGACCTGCACTCGGTCTATTTTGGATTGCAGTCGAAAAACCCGAGCGTGTATGACAATGCGCTGGAGTTTCTCGAGAACGTGCTGAAATCGCAATTGCGAGCGACTCTGTTGCCGCTGCTGGATGGCAAGGTCACTTCCAGGCAGAAGGCTGTGATCGGGGAGCGTTTCGTGCGGGCGAAGATGGAAAGCCGCGAGCAGGCTGTGGCCGAATTACTCACCAGCGACGATCCCTGGCTGAAATCTTGCGGGGCCTACGCCATCGGAACATTTGCCATCAAGTCGTTGGAAGGGAAGTTGGGAGAGTGTCTGGAGCATCCCGACCCGCTCCTGCGGGAAACGGCTCGCGCCGCGAAAAATCGGCTCCAGACACTCACCACCCCATCGTGAAACTTATCGCCGTTCCAGATCCTCTCGCTCTGCGGCCCTTTCGCAATTCCAGAGAGTGAAACGGCCTTTAGACTGATCCCGGAGGCCTCAGGATCGTGGAAGTCGCAAGTCGACTCGGGTCGCGTGGAGTACGCCCTTATGATCGACGTGGCCCAGCAGGATCACGAACGATCCCTCCTTCACGTCTTCCATCTGCGCAGGCTTGCCCATGTTGGTCCACTCGGTGGAGCTGTCGTAAGCAACTTTCCGGGACTCCTTCGAAGGGGATGGACCGCCATGGATGTCGATCATGGAATGGTCCTTGTCAATCCTGACGACGTGGCCCTGCCACTTCGCCTCTTTTCCCATAGCTGTCTTTCCCGCCGCATCCTGGGCTACTGCTGGCATAGCGCTAAATGCGGGTGCCGCTAACGCTACGCAAAGCAAAATTACGCGCATCTTCATGACGTCCTCCGACGTTGAAATATTTTTGGTTCCGAATGCCCCGATGGATTGCATTCCCTGCGCGAGAGCGTATTCCCACGCGGAGCAATAGTAAAGAAAAATCTGTCCTGCCAAGTCGGCTGCGGTTTCCGGGGACATTGCTGTTGTTTCTGCTCAGGGCTTGGAGTAAATTGTAGGGCGATTCGGGAGGCTTCCCCGTATGCCGCAGCCGTCGCGATGGTCGATTCGCCCGGTCCTTCTAGTTCTGGCTTGCGTTGCTGTTTCGCTGACCGCCTCGTGGGCTGACGACGCCCCGCTGACCAAAGAACAGATCAAGGTCTTCCTGCAGACCGCGAAAGTCGTCGGCCAGAAGGACACGAATAAGGGAGTGACTCATCCCTGGCGGCTCACCTTGAGCGACGGCACCATCACCCACGATGCTTCTTTTCAAGCCATCGATGAGCACACCCCCGAGAAAAAGTTTGAAAGCGGAAACGTAGAGTTTGGCTTCGTAGACTCCTACAAGTACAACATCGCGGCCTACCGGCTCGCGGAAATCCTTGGGGTGGATTACATCCTGCCGGTTTACGTGGAGCGCAAATGGCAAGGCAAGACCGGCTCCCTCAGTTGGTGGCTCCCGGCAAAGATGGATGAAGCCGAACGGATGGCGAAAAAAATCGCGGCGCCCGACACCGATAAGTGGAACAACCAGATGTTCCGGATCCGCGTCTTCGATGAACTGGTCTACGACACCGATGCCAACCTTACCAACGTGCTGATCGGCGAAGACTGGACCATCTGGAGGGTCGATTTCAGTCGCGCTTTCCGCACCAATAAGAATTTGCGCGATCCCAAGAATCTGGTGAAGTGCGACCGCCAACTCTTTGAAAAGCTGAAAGCCCTGAACGCCGATGAAGTGGCGCAAAAAACCAAAGGCTATCTCACCAAAGGCGAAGTGAACAGTATGATGGCGCGCCGCGACAAAATCGTCGCGGCCTTCCAAACCCTTATCGCCCAAAAAGGGGAGAACGAAGTCCTCTACTGATTTACTCCGCTGGCCAGCACGCCGCCATCGACCGGCAGCACCGTCCCGGTAACAAAACTGGCGGCATCGGACGCCAGAAAAATCGCGGCTCCCACCAGTTCCTCCAGTTCGCCGAAGCGCTTCATGGGCGTGCGCATGAGGACTTCCTGGCCGCGTCCCGTCCCCACCAGAAGTTTTTCGCTCAGCGGCGTCCGGAAATATCCGGGCGCGATCGCGTTCACGCAAATGCCGTACTTCGCCCATTCCACTGCCAGCGACTTGGTCAGCGACGCCAGTCCGGACTTGCTGGCGCTGTAGGCCGCCACTTCATACAGCCCCAGGAACGATCCCATGGAGGCGATGCTGAGGATGCGCCCGTAGCGGCTCTCGATCATGTGCCGCCCGAACACCTGGCAGGTCCGCAACATTCCCGTCAGATTCGTGTCCAGGATGCGGTTCCAGTCGGCTTCGGCATAGTCGAGGGTGGGAGCGCGCTTGGTGATGCCGGCCGCGTTGACCAGGATGTCCACCTTGCCGAACGCGTCCAGACAAGCTTTCAAAAGCGCCTCGAGCGAGCCGCGATCGCCCACGTCGCAAGCGACGCGCAGCGAGCGCCGGCCCATCGCCTCAATTTCGTCCGCCAGCGCGTTCACCAGTTCGATGCGCCGTGCGCTGGAAACTACCTCCGCGCCGCCTTGCGCCAGCCCCAGGGCAATCGTCTTCCCGATTCCTGAACTGCCTCCCACGACCACCGCGACTTTACCGGCAAGATCCAGTTGCTTATATGCCATAGCTCCCTTAGATATTTCTGCCTGCGGTTTTGATTTGCGCAGCTGTTGTTACCATAGCGTCATCCCGAGCGCAGCCGTTTTTCAGGCGTAGAGAGGGATCTCCCGCCCCTGCACCGGCATTCAGGATAAGGAACACGTCATTTGCCTACCAGTTGAACATGGTTCCGTCGAGCTTGCGATTGACGGGCAAATACGCGCGCTCGTAGGGAAATTTTGCGCCCAGCTTCTCGTCATAATCGACGCCCAGGCCGATCGCATCTCCGGGATGCAGATATCCATTCTTAAACGTGTACGCGTGCGGAAAAACTTCGTCCGTCTCGCGCGTGTGCCGCATGTATTCCTGAATGCCAAAGTTGTTGATCGAGATGTCGAAATGCAGCGCCGCCGCCATGGCCACGGGAGAGAGATCGGTCGCGCCGTGACAACCCGTGCGCACGTGATAAATCTCCGCCAGCGCTGCGATCTTTTTCAGATGCGTCAGCCCTCCGCCGTGCACCACCGTCATGCGCAGATAGTCGATCAACTGCTCCGTAATCAGAAGGTGGGCGTCCCACACCGAGTTGAACACTTCGCCCACCGCCAGCGGAGTGGTGGTGTGCTTGCGAACCAGCCGGAATCCTTCCTGCAACTCCGCTGCAACCGCGTCTTCCAGCCAGAACAGATGATACGGCTCCAGGCTCTTTCCCAGGCGGGCCGCCTCAATCGGAGTCAGCCGGTGGTGCACATCATGCAGCAGGTGCAGATCGTCTCCAAACTTCAGCCGCAGCGTTTCGAACAATTTCGGCACGTGCAGCAGATACTTTTCCGTGGACCACGAATTCTCCGGAGGCAAGCCTTTCTCCGCCGGCTCATAAAACAGCTTGTCGGACGCCACTCCGTAGGTCGAAGGTAAGCCCGGGATGCCCGTCTGCGCCCGCACCGCGAGATACCCCATCTCCTTATATTTCGCGACTTCATCGCAAGTCTCTTCCATGTCGCGCCCGTTGGCGTGCCCGTAGACCAGCACTCCGGTTCGGCTGACCCCGCCGAGCAGGTTGTAGACCGGGGTATTCAGAGCCTTGCCTTTGATGTCCCACAGCGCCATATCCACGGCCGCAATCGCCGTCATGGTCACAGGGCCGCGGCGCCAATAGGCTCCGCGATACAGGTATTGCCATATGTCTTCGGTCTGGAATGCGTCGCGCCCGATCAGGCAGGGGATCAGGTGATCGCTCAAATACGAAGCCACCGCGAGTTCACGCCCATTGAGCGTCGCATCGCCGAGACCATAAATTCCCTGATCCGTATGGATCTTCAATGTGACGAAGTTACGTCCCGGACACGAGACCAATACCTTGGCATCGGTGATCTTCAAGCGCTCTCCTCAAATCCTGACCCACGAGTGTATCGAAACCTCAGATTCGGCGCACCAGTCCCTGCTCGGTCGCCTTTGTGTTCCGCACCAGCAATAGAGTCAGGATCATTCCAAGAAAGGGGACCACCCCGGCCACTAAGATGATGGGATCAAAGGCGTGTGTTCCCGTCGCCTGCCGCGCGTCGGAAAAATATCCGATCAGCTTGAAAGCAACGATCGTTCCCAGACCTGTGCCGGTTCCCCCCAGCCCGCTTACGGAAGCGACCGACTCACTATGGAACAAATCCGACGGCAAGGTATTGGCCATAATCGTGAACCCGGCGTAGGTGAAGGTCACCAGCGCGAATAGAAACGCAATCAGGTACAGATTGGTCGTGAAAATTGTGGGGATCAGCAAAGTCATGCCGATGCCGCCATAAATGATCGGGATCTTACGGGCCCAACCCAGCGACACTCCCCGGCGCACCAGATAACCGGAAAACCAGCCGGCCGCGAAGCTGCCGATATCGGCGGCGACAAAAGGAATCCACACCGCGATCAGGCCATTTCTTAGCGAAATTCCTTTGGCGACCAGGTAAATCGGAAACCATTCCGCGATAAAGAAGAAGACGGGGTCGGTGAAAGTCTTCGCAATGATCGTTCCCCAGGTCTGCGGCAGCCTCAAAAGGTCGCGCCAGCGCGGACGCGGCAGGTCAACCGTGCCCTGCGTGGAATCCTGTTTATCGGCGGCAATCATCTCCCGTTCGGCCGGACTGATTCGACTGTGCTCTTCCGGCGAGTAATAGAGCCAGCGCCATGCAATCAGCCACAAAAATCCCAGTACGCCCGGCACTGCGAACGCCGGACGCCATCCCCAACGAAAGTAAATCCACAAAACGATGAATGGCGCGACCGCGCCGCCGATGGACGATCCGCTATCAAACAGCGCCGTCGCCAGCGCGCGCTCGCGTTTGGGAAACCATTCCGATACCGCTTTCGCAGCCGCCGGCCAGTTCGCCGACTCGCCCGCCCCCAGCAAAAAGCGGAATGTCGCGAAGCTGTAGAACCCTCTGGCCAGCGACGTCAGCATGGATACCACGGAATAAAAAATCACGGTCAGCGTAAGCCCGCGCCGCGTGCCCACCCGATCCATGAACCGGCCGAACCCGCTCTGGCCAATCGAGTACGCTACTCGAAATGCGATCGCCAGATTTGCGTAGTCGGAATTGGTCCAGTGATATTCCAGCTTCAGGTAGGGAGCCAGCAGGGCCAGCGTCTGCCGGTCGATGTAATTGATGACCGTGGAAACAAACAGCAGTCCGCCAATCCACCAGCGCAGCGACGGAATGGGCTTGGAGGCGTTCGCCATCGCGGGGATTTAAGAAATCGTCACCTGCGAGTTCCGGCTCAGCGCGCTTCGCAGATCGGCGCTCAATCGCGAGGAAGAATCCTGATCCAGATAAAGCGTCGTCTTTCGATGCCGCCTCAAAATGGACGCCGGAAACATAGGGCTGACTTCGCCCTCAAGACATGCTTTTACGGCTTGGGCTTTGCGCTGGTCGGGCACCACGGCGATGATTTCGCCGCTTTTGAGGATCTGACGCGGCGACATGGAAATCGCGCGCCGCGGCACGTCGTCAATTTTGGCGAACCAGCCCTCGCCCAACTGCTGCCTGCGGCATGCTTCGTCAAGCTCCACGATGAGGTAAGGCTCTTCGGTTTCGAAATCTGCGGGCGGATCGTTGAACGCAATATGCCCGTTCTCCCCGATGCCGACAAATGCCACGTCAATCGGCGCCGATGTCAGCTTCGCTCCCACGGCGCGAACCGCCGCCGCTAAGTCCGGGGCATCGCCTTCGATGAACCAGTAGCTCGCAATTCCGCATTTGTGAATGACCCGGTCCAAAAGGATCTTCCGAAAGCTTGCCGAATGCGTGATCGGCAGGCCCACATACTCATCGAGATGAAACGCTTCCACCTTCTTCCACTCCACGCCCGGGGTACTGGAAAGCGCATCGAGGAAGGCGAACTGCGAAGTGCCTGTAGCCAGCACGATTCTGCACCGATCGCGTTCCGCGATGGCCTTTCGTATGACCCCGGCTGCCTGTTCCGCAGCGGCGCGCGCCAAAGAAGACGAGTCCTCGAATGATCTCACCAGCATGGGTAGAACCGGGCCCGCCGAGCCGCATCGCCTCTCTAAAATTCAATAAAAATCCAGCCGCCGAATTATACAAGTCCGCCTCACGCGAAGACCCCGCCTCAAATCTCCGCCCGCTCCAGCCGCGGCGCCAGCGCCTGCACAAATGCCAGCGCGACCAGGTAAGCCGATCCCGCCAGAATAAATATCGGTACATACGATCCTGTGCTCTGTAGAATGTATCCCACTGCCTTGGAAATAAACATTCCGCTGAATGCCCCCAGCAACGTGGCAAAGCCCACCACCGATGCGACCGCGCTGCGGGGAAACATGTCCGAAGCCAGCGTATAGATATTGGCCGACCACCCCTGATGC
>DASYYT010000103.1:0-4155 GCA_035949755.1 Candidatus Sulfotelmatobacter sp. | reverse complement strand
TGATAGCGGACGGCACGGGAAAGGTGCGAAGCCCTTTTCCAGCAGAATGGGCTTGCATTCTTAATCTTCGCTGTTGTGAAATGCGGTGTCCAGAACCTCTATGAACCAGGAAAACGGTGAGAGTCGCCGCGCAAAAGGTATGCGGCCGACCTGCAATCTGAAAAATAGGGGCTGCGATGGCCACGATTTTGTCCTAGAGTAGGGCGCTGCCAGCGAGGCAGATTTGGATTCCATAGAATGAATTTACTAAAAGAGAGAGGCCCACTGCCATGTTCAAAGCACGATGCGTTTTGCTGCTTTCCATTTTGTCCCTAGCTTTGCCGACGGCGTTTGCAGCAGCCGCGCCATCGAGCCAGCTCACTAGCGCTCTGCGCTGGCGCAGCGTCGGTCCCTACACCGGCGGGCGCGTCACCACCGTAGCGGGCATAGCCGACCAGCCCAACGTCTTTTACATGGGCACGGCGGGCGGAGGCGTGTGGGAGAGTGAAGATTACGGCCACAGTTGGAAGAACATTTCCGATAAGGATTTCAAGTGCAACAATATCGGCGCCATGGCGATTGCGTCTTCCAATCCGAAGATCATCTACGTGGGCACTGGCGATTCTGCTCCTCGCAATACAGTTCTGACCGGGGAGGGGATGTACAAGTCCACCGATGGCGGAAAGAGCTGGACATTCATCGGACTGGGCGAGACCCACATCATCAGCTGGATTCTTGTGGATCCCAGCAATCCGGATGTGGTGTATGTAGCGGCGCTGGGCCATTTGTTCGGGACCAACCCGGAGCGCGGTGTATTCAAGACTACCGACGGAGGCAAGACCTGGCAGAAGATTCTGTATGTCAACGACGACACCGGCGCCATCAGCATGGCGATGGATCCTTCAAATCCGCAAGTGGTTTACACCGCGATGTGGCAGATGTCCCGGAGGCACTGGACATTTTCGAGCGGCGGGCCGGGAAGCGGCATCTACAAGACCACCGACGGGGGGGCGAACTGGACCAACATCTCGCACAGTACAGGATTGCCGACGGGCATTTTGGGAAGGGTAGGCATCGCGGTGGCGCCCAGCAGCCCGAATGTTGTGTACGCGCTAATTCAAGCAGATTACCAAGGGCAAGCAGGCGGCCTATTTCGGTCCGATAATGCCGGCCAGAGCTGGGAACTGATCAATAACAGCATGGATATAACGCAACGCGCCTTCTATTACATGAACGTGTATGTGGATCCCAAAGACCCAAATACGATTTATCTTCCCAACGTTGGAGTGTATGTATCGCACGACAAGGGAAAGACCCTGACCGCTCTGCATCCACCGCATGGCGACAACCATGTGCTGTGGATCAATCCGAACAATCCTCAAATCTTCATCGAAGGTAATGATGGCGGTGCGACAGTAACGCAAAATGGCGGTAAGGCCTTTAGTTCCGAGGACAATCAGCCGACCGGCCAGTTCTATCACGCCAATCTCGATGATCAATTCCCGTTCCATATTTACGGCGCACAGCAGGACCGGGGTTCGGACGAATCGCCGAGCGCCGTAGCCGGCGGAGGCATTCCGCCAGTTTGGAAAACCGTAACAGGCGGAGAGATGAGCTGGGTTGTGCCGACACCAGGCCGGCCCTGGGTCACTTATGGTAGTGGGTATTACAGCATGGAGTGGAAAGAGAATCGCAGGACGGGCCTGGTCACTAATGTGAGCCCGTGGCCAGAATACAAGTTTGGTCTCGCGGGATCCGAGATTAAGTACCGCTATGGCTGGATTCATCATCCCGTTGTCTTTGCCACCGGCAACCCTAAAGAGCTGTTGATGGGAGCAAACGTACTGTTCGAGACCTTCGATGAAGGCATCAACTGGAAAGTAATCAGCCCAGACCTTACGCGGGACGACAAGAGCAAGCAGGGGCGGCCGGGCGGGCCGATCAGCGCGGATGTAACCGGCGAAGAGATGTTCGACACCATATCCTCGATTGCCTTTTCGCCGCGCACGGACAATGTCATTTGGACGGGTTCGGATGACGGCTTGGTGTATGTGACCACCGACGGAGGCGGACACTGGAATCAGGTGCGCCCGCCGACGCTGCCAACCTGGTCCACGATCACCTGCATCGAGCCCTCGTACACCAATGAGGGTGCGGCATACGTCTCGGCGAGCCGGTTTGACTGGGACGACTTTCATCCGTACGTATACAAAACCACTGATTACGGCAAGCATTGGACAGAGATCACCACCGGCTTGCCGGAAGACCAGTACATCGAGAGCGTGCGGCAGGATCCGGACGAGCCCAATCTGCTTTTCGCGGGTACCAGTGCGACGGTGTACTTCAGCCTGGATGGAGGCCAGCAGTGGCAGCCATTCAGCCTTAATCTGCCGGCAGTGCGGGTGAGCGATGTGGAGATTCAGCCCGCGCAGCATTCAGTCGTGCTCGCCACATTCGGGCGCGGTTTCTGGGTGCTGGACAATCTGCCGTTTGTGGAGCAATTGGGGGCTGCCCACGTAGCCGACGGCGCGCCCTATCTGTTCAAGCCGCAGCAGTCTTGGCTGGCCACGCGCGGTGGGTTCGGGTTTGGACGGCGGGGGGCCGAAGGCGAGAACCTGGCGCCCGGAGTCGCGGTCTTTTTCCACCTGCCGGCCGACTACAACGGCAGCACGCCGGTGAAGCTGAGCTTTAGCACGGAAAGCGGCAACTTGATCCGCAGCTTCACACTGCATTTGAAAACCAAAGGCAAACCGCAGCCGCCGTCGCGCATTCCCGCAGAGGCGCGAAAGCAACAGGAAGAAAAGTTGACTGCTGTTGAGCCTGGGATGAACGACTTCCAATGGGACATGAGATACCCTGATGCCGTGGACGTGAAGGGCATCTTCAATTCAGGCTTTGCCGCGGCCGTGCCGGTAGGGCCGGAAGTACTGCCGGGAACCTACTACGTGACACTCACCTACGGAGACGCTACGCAGAAGCAGCGGTTTGTTGTCAAACTAAACCCGGAGTTGCAAACCACGCAGGCGGAGCTGCAGCAGCGTTTCGATTTGCTGATGAAGATTCACGACGCGCTGAACCAGCTCGATACGAACCTGAACCAGGCCATTGATGCGCGAGACGCGCTGCAGAAAGCGGTGGCTGGCAACAGCGCCTCCGGCAATCAGGCGCAATCGGCGCTGGATAGCCTAAACCATGACATAGACGATCTGGTGGATCTCAAGATCCAGTCCGGTGAAGGCGCACTGGTGTATCCCGGCCGGCTGCGCGCTTGGTTGACCTCCATTGCGAGTCAGGTGAGCATGGCACTCGTGCCGCCCACGCCCGCGATGGAACAGGTGGCGGATGGATACATCCAGGATGCGGGTGCGGGTGCCTCGCGCCTGCAATCTGACGTTGCCGCTGCCAATAAGGTGCTGAATCACTGACGCTTAGCGCGCGATTTGTTCGTCTGCCCGCGAACCAGATGTGTTCCTCTGGCCGCTCAAGAATCGGGTGGAGTAGGGACGGTTATCCGCGGAGCCATTCTTACAATGTGCTCCCGATTCTTGCAGCCTGCGACATGAACGGAGCGTTACTTTAACGCTAGCGATCAGTGATGTGGGCGTTGATTGTTAAGATTGCAGCGCCCAATGAAGCTTTATTCCCGTCACTTGTACGGCAGTCTCCTGATATCGGCTGTTGGGTGGCGAGCCTACCATTCAGATGACTGACCTGGGTTGGAGGACGTCCTTGCGTGCGGACAGCCTGGTCGTCATTGTATGTGATTCTTGGTGGGATGGCGTAGTTACAGATGAGCCGTAAACGACAACAAGCGGTCCTGGCCGAGAGGGAAAAACTCCTCCGCGCCGAATTCATAAATGTTGAGCTGGAACTGGCCATCACATTTTGCGAAATAGCTGCCTCCACCGATGATGCTGAGAAAAGCGAACGGAACATGGATCATGCGCGAAAGGCTTACAAAGCCGCCATGCATTTTATGCGCACGGCGGACGGCTCCGAGCGTCTCAAAACCCAGATTGAGGAAAAGATGAAGCGGTTGCAATCCCTTCTGAACGAACTTCAGCAATAATCCCAGGCCGCAACGGTTGTTTAATCCGTGGCAGTCCGAACGATTTCTGAATTGAAGAATCTATTGCCAGCGAGGACCGCGCGCACGCCGCGCACCAAATCGTGCGC
>DASYYT010000102.1:0-10039 GCA_035949755.1 Candidatus Sulfotelmatobacter sp. | reverse complement strand
CAGCACGAACTGCACATGAGTACCCACGCGCTTGATCGATCCCGGCTGCACATTTCCGGCGACGCGCAGGCGCTTCGAATAGGCGCTGTCGCCCATCTTATGCAGTTCTTTTATGGTGACGTAGTAACTCTTGCTGTCCTGCACCCCGGTATAGGCGAGGTAGCCGAGCAGCAGCAGGATCACCAGCGTCGCTCCCCCGAACTTCAGATAAACCTTGGCTTGGTTCGACATGAACTTCCCCAGAGAAAAAGGTACTTCAACTTTACGCGCCACCAAGGCTCCGAATCAACTGTACCCGCATGCGGTTTGTTCAAAGCGGATCGCTTCCGTCTGTATGCGAACTCCTGATCTTCTCTGCGTACTCGCGGAATTCTTCGTGCGCTCTGCGTTTAAGGTTTTTCAAGCGTGCGCCGGGCTAAAACGGACCGTTTTATGAGTACCAGTCTGGCGAGCCGTAAGACTCAAAGAATTGATCCGACGTATCCACCGAACAAACGGTACCGCTCCTGACATTACATCTTTTCAGTGACTTGCGAGCATTCCGGTGGTGAATGCATCGCATCGATTGTTTCCATTTCCCTTCCTCATCGCATTTCGTTATCTATAGTCAATCCCTTTTCCCCTGCTACCAACGAGGACGAAATGAATACCATGACGCAGCGCGATAAACGGAACTGGCGCATGTCACGCAAGGAACCCGCAATCGACCCCACCCAAATGCTGGATGTTCTTCTTGCGTTAGATCGAATGGTCGTCGAAGTCTCCATGCACCTGTACGACGTCAAGCGCTGCGAGCGCTCGACAATCCGGCGCAACAATCGGCGTCTGCATGCCGCCGTTCGAAAACAACTGCCACGGCTACTCGGGCAATCCCGCAATCCCTCGTGAGACTTGCAGAGACGTTGCTGACAACCTCTGTCTCGCCGCTATTCGAAATGTTCTTTGCATCCGGTCACTCTCCAAGCCCCATCCAGGCGCCGTCGGCTAAAATGAGATAGTCAAAAGCTCGACATTCTCTTTCCATGATCCATCCCTGGCACGACGTCACCCCCGGCGACAAACTTCCCAACGAATTCGACTGCGTGATTGAGATTCCGTTCGGCTCGAGCGTGAAATACGAACTCGATAAGGCCAGCGGTCTCATCCGCCTGGATCGCGTCCTCTATTCGGCCGTCTATTATCCGGCGAACTACGGCTTCATTCCGCAAACCCTGGCCGAAGATGACGACCCGCTGGATGTCCTTGTGCTATGTCAGGAAGCGGTGGTTCCGCTGACTATCATTCACGCGCGCACGATCGGGCTGATGTCGATGCTCGACGCCGGCAAACCAGACCACAAGATCATCGCTGTCGCTACCGAGGATCCCGAGTTCAACTCCTATCACAGGGCGGCGGACATGCCGGCGCATCGAATGATCATGCTGCGCCGATTTTTCCAGGACTACAAACAACTGGAAGGCAAGGTAGTCGAAGTAGACGAACTCCGCCCGCCCGGCGAGGCCTACCCCATCATCCTCGACGCCCTGCATCGGTATAGTGAACAGCGCCGCAAGGGCTTCCACCCGGCAAAATCCTAGGCAGGCCGCCTCCGGACGAAATGCGTCCGGGGCTACGTGCGATTTTTTCAAAAATAGTGCTTGACTTATTGTACTAGTTGTATAGTACACTGTGACACATGGGCGGAAGTAATTCCAATGGGTCGCCGTTTCGGTTCTCCCTGGACTTGCACAGCGGAGTTCCAGTGTACCGGCAGATCATCGATCAAGTGCGAGCAGGCATAGCTTCGGGTTCGCTTACCGCGGGCGACCAGCTGCCTACCGTCCGTCAACTCGCCGTTGATCTGGCCATCAATCCGAACACCGTATTGCGCGCGTACCGGGAACTGGAATTGGGCGGCCTGCTGGAAACTCACCAAGGCACCGGAACATTCATCGCCGATAAGAAAGTGGACAAGGATCCGGGTGAACGAGAACGCGAACTCACGCAACTGGCCGGCGAATTTGCAGCCCGGTTGGGTGCCGCGGGCTTCGCACTGCAAGAATTGATTGAACGTCTGCGCGAGATGCTGCCGACTCCCGCGTCAAGGAGATAGTCATGTCAAGAATACGAATCCAGGAAGTCAACGGCGTCGCTTTGTTGCTGTTCGTTGTCTGCGTGCTGGCTGGCGTTGCGGCGTCGCAATCCATCCATCAACCGTGGCCGGTCATTTCCGGAATCCTGGTCGGGCTGTATTTTCTTTTCGCCATCAAGATCGTGCGCCAGTGGGAAAAGGTCGCCGTGCTGCGCCTGGGACGTTATGTCGGCTTGCGCGGGCCTGGCATGTGCCACATCGTGCCGATTCTGGAGACTCTGAGCCCTTACGTGGATCAACGCATCCGCGTGGCCAGCGTGTCGGCCGAATCTACGCTGACGCGGGATACTGTGCCCGTCAACGTCGACGCGATCGTCTTCTGGATGGTGTGGAACGCGGAGAAATCCATTCTCGAGGTGGAGAACTTCATCGACGCCATCATGCTCAGCGCTCAGACCGCGCTGCGGGAATCGATTGGGCGCCACGAACTGGCGCAGATGATCACCGAGCGTGAGAGCATGGGCCGCGAGCTGCAGCGCATTCTCGATGAGAAGACCAACCCGTGGGGTATTACAGTGCAGTCGGTCGAGATTCGCGATGTGAAGATCCCACAGGGACTGGAAGACGCGATGTCGCGCCAGGCACAAGCCCAGCGCGAGCGTCAGGCCCGCATCATTCTCGGCCAGGCCGAAAGCGAAATCTCCGCCAGTTTCGTGCAAGCCGCAGCCGCCTACGCCGAAAACCCAGTGGCCCTGCATCTGCGCGCCATGAACATGCTGTACGAAGCCGTCAAGGAAAAGGGTGCGATGGTGATCGTGCCCTCGACCGCGGTAGAAACCATGGGCCTCGGCGGCACGCTAGCCACAGCGTCACTCGGCGGAGCCAAACCATAAACAGTTTTTCCTGAATCGCTCGAAAGGAGCAGTTCCTATGAAGCACTTACTACCAGTGTGTCTGATCGCTGTAATGTCCGCAGCCGTTGTGCCTTGCGCGTCAGCGCAATCTCAGGAGCTCCGCAAGGGCGTGAGCGTGCAAATGGCAACGACCAACAATGCCACGCCCATGCCCGCTGCCGATAACGCGGATGCCTGGATCATTGCCGTCACCGCAGACGGCAGCCTTTACTTCGGTACGAAGCCGGTGACCGAAGAAGAATTGGTGCAGGAAATGCGGGTCAATCCGCGCAACCGTGCGGCTAAGCTTTACATCAAGCCTGACGCGCGGGCTCCCTTCGCCAGCGTGAAAGCAGCTCTGAATGCCGCACATTCCGATCTATTCCAGAATGTCGTCCTGCTGACGAATCAAGCTGAAGCCGCAACCCCGGGAACAATCGTTCTGCCCAAGGGATTGGAAATCCTGCTGGGCACACCGCCGAGTTCGGGGGCAGTGGTAGTTCAAATCAGTGCGGGCCAAACGATGCAAGTGAATAACGAGGACGTTCCGCCCGCGGCTCTTCAGAGCACACTAAAGAATCTGCTGCAGAATCGAAGTCAGAGCGTCGTGCTGGTGAAAGCCGACGACGCAGTTCCGTTCGGGCAGGTCGGCCGCGTAGTTGATATCAACGCATCAGTGGGCGCTAAAACTGTAATACACACTCAGGAACCCTAAAGAGAGAGTTCCCGTCCTTGTCCCTGCGTTTCAGGCAGGGACAAGGACGGACTTTTTTTGGCCTTTGACTCTGCAGATAAAATTCTGCGGAAGTCACCACACGTGGCAAGCGTTCTCCGCCACCATGGGCTGTCCGGCTTTGCAACTCCATGCCTTCTCAAACTCCGGCATGTTCTGCACAACGCCATCCACTCGATACTTGCCCGGAGAATGCGGATCGGTCAACACCCGCATGCGCGCCACCTCGGGACGCCGCTTCTCGCACCACACGCGGCCGAAGCCGAGAAAGAATCTCTGTTCCGGGGTGTAGCCATCGATGGACTGCTTTTCTTTTCCCGTCTTATCCTGGGCGATTTTCTGTTCGAGCGCGGCCAGCGCGATGCGCGCGCCGCCATTGTCGGCCGTGTTCTCGCCCAGGGTGAGGCGCCCGTTAAGCTTGAGGTCATCGACGGCGATAAAATTGGAATACTCATTGGCCACGCAGCTGACCCGTTTGTCGAACTCCTCGCCATCCTGCCTGGTCCACCAGTCATGCAAATTTCCCTGCGGATCGAATTTGCGTCCCTGATCGTCGAAGCCATGCGTCAACTCGTGCCCGATCACCAGGCCGATGCCCCCAAAGTTCACCGCGTCGTCCATCTTCGGATCGAAAAACGGCGGCTGCAGGATTCCGGCGGGAAACACAATCTCGTTGTATGACGCGCTGTAATACGCGTTTACCGTGGGCGGAGTCATGCCCCACTCGGTCCGGTCCAGGGGCTTGTCAATCTTGTTGATCTCGCGCTTGGACTCGAATTCATCGGCCCGCTGCACATCGCCCAGCAGATCCCCGGGCTTGATCACGACCGAACTGTAATCGCGCCATTTATCCGGGTAACCGATTTTGTTCGTGATGGCCTTGAGCTTGATCTGCGCCTGCTTCTTGGTGTCGTCACTCATCCACGATAGATTCTGAATGTCCTCGCTGAGGGATGTCTCGAGCAAGTCGACCATCTTCAGCATGCGCGCCTTGCTCTCGGGAGGAAACGCCACTTCCACGTAACGCTGGCCCAAGGCCTCGCCCAGCTCGCGATCGACCAGATTCACGCAGCGCTTCCAGCGCGCCTGAATGACTTTCTGCCCGGTGAGCGCCTGCTGATATTTGAAGTTGGCATCGACAAAGGGCTGCGAAAGCCAGGGAGCCGCGGAATTCAGCACGTGCCAGCTCACATAAACCTTCAACGCATCAAGCGGCTCGGACTCAAGCACGCCATTCACCTTCCTGAAGAAATCTGGATTGGTGACATTCACCTGCGTGAAGGCCGGCGCTCCCACTTTTTCGAAATATTCGTTCAGATAAAAGTCGGGCCCCAGGGCCACGGCTTCGTCGCGGGTCATCTTGTGGTCGCGATTCTTGGGGTCGCGCCGCTCGGTGCGATCCATGGAATCCTGCGCCAGCGCCGTCTCAATCCGCAGGACGGACTGGGCCGACTGGCCCGCCTGCTCCGGCGTCTGCCCCGCGAGCGTAAATACCTGGGTGATGTACTCCACCAGATGCTGCCGCATTTCCTTCATCTTCGGATTATCTTCTTTGATGTAGTAATCGCGGTCCGGCAAAGTCAGACCGCCCTGATCGATGTAGGCGATCACCTGATCGGCATTGTGCATATCCGAACTGGAATAAAAGGCAAATAGCGAATTGGCGCCGATCATGTGCGCGTGCGCGATCTGGTCGATCAGCGCCTTCTTGTCCTTGACCGCAGCAATGCGATCCAGTTCCGGCTTCACCGGCTCAATGCCTTTGCCGTCGACGGTCTTCTCGTCCATGCACGACCCGTACATATCGCCGATCTTCTGATCGATGGCGTTGCGACTTGCTGCGGCTGCCGCGGCTTTTTCCAGAATGCGGCGTTCAATCTCCATATTGCCATCGTGCAACTGCACAAAGCTCACCCACTGCGACTGGTCTGGAGGAATCTCCGCATTCTTGATCCAGTTGCCGCATGCGTACTGGTAAAAATCGACGCAGGGGTCGATACTCTTATCGATATTATCGATGCTGAAGCCCGGGGCGGGTTCGGCTGGAGAGGCAGATTGCGCGAAACCGGCGATCGGTGCGGCAATTAAGAAGACGACAGCAAGACGAAACAGTCGCATAAGGCAGAACTCCTTCGAGGAATGGCCAAGATTCTATGCCGCTCGTAAGCAGATGAGCAAACCGGACATGGCTAGTCGGGCCTCCGTGACACGCCGTGCCCTCTGCGGTTGTCTGTTTTCGGCTCATTCGCGAGAGTCCTGACGGCGCCTCATCTCCAAGCGTTTATAATCAGAATTCATACACTTCTTGAAGGCTGGGGTTCCCATGACATCCACGAATGGTTCGAACGGCATCGCCTACACCGTCCCTCAACCGCGCGCCGACTGGATCGCGCGGCGCAAAGAGCAGAACCGGGACGGCAACTTCTCCCAGATGCACTACGCCCGCCAGGGCATGATCACAGAAGAGATGGGCTTCATCGCCCACAAGGAAAGGCTATCGCCTGAACTGGTCAGGGACGAAGTGGGGCGCGGACGCATGATCATTCCCGCCAACATTAACCATCCTGAACTCGAGCCCATGGCCATCGGGGTGGCTTCGCTGTGCAAGATTAACGCCAACATCGGCAATTCCGCCGTCACTTCCGAAATCCATGAGGAACTCAAGAAGCTTCACACAGCCGTGCACTATGGGGCTGACACGGTAATGGATCTGTCGACCGGCGGCAACATCCACGAGATTCGCGAAGCCATCCTGCGGCACTCGCCGGTTCCGATCGGAACCGTGCCGATCTACGAAGCAATCGCGCGCGTGAAGCGTGTCGAAGACCTCAACGCGGAAGTCATGCTCGAAGTCATCGAAGAGCAAGCCGCGCAGGGTGTGGATTACATGACCATCCACGCCGGCGTGCTCATTCAATACCTGCCGCTGATCTCCAAGCGTATTACCGGGATCGTCAGCCGCGGCGGCGCGATCCTGGCCCAGTGGATGGCCTACAACCACAAGCAGAATTTTCTATACGAGCGCTTCGATGACATCGTAAAGATTTTCAAAAAATACGACGTCAGCTTTTCCTTAGGCGACGGACTCCGCCCCGGCTGCGTCGCCGATGCCAGCGACGAGGCCCAGTTCGCCGAATTGAAAACTCTGGGCGAACTCACCAAGAAAGCCTGGAAAGAAGATGTGCAGGTCATGATCGAAGGTCCCGGCCATGTCTCCATGGACAAGATCAAGGAGCAGGTCGACAAGGAAATCGAGTATTGCTACGAAGCGCCCTTCTACACTCTTGGGCCGCTGGTTACCGACATCGCACCCGGTTACGACCACATCACGTCGGCCATCGGGGCGGCCATGATCGGATGGTACGGCGCGGCCATGCTCTGTTACGTCACGCCCAAAGAGCATCTCGGGCTGCCTAACGAGAAAGACGTGAAAGACGGCATCATCGCCTACAAGATTTCCGCCCACGCCGCCGACATCGCCCGTGGACGTACCGGCGCCCGTGACCGCGACGACGCTCTCAGCTACGCGCGCTACAAATTCGATTGGGAGAAACAATTCGCGCTCTCACTCGATCCCGAAACCGCTCGCTCCATGCACGATGAAACCTTGCCGGACGACTACTACAAAGAGGCGGCCTTCTGCTCGATGTGCGGCCCCAAGTTCTGCTCGATGAACTACTCGTCCAAAGTGGATGAGTACAACAAGCAGGTGCATGGCATCGAGAAAAAGGACTATTCGGAACTGGTGGAGAAACTAGTCACCCTGAAATAACGCACGTAGCCGCATTCGTCCGCGGGCGTTCCTCAGGCAGCGAACTCAAACGGATTGAACACCCCAATCCCGCATCGATGAAAATCCCGCACGTTCCGAGTAGCTAACTCCATTCCGTGAACTCGAGCCGTCGCCGCGATCATTGCGTCTTCCATCACGTCCGTAGATTTTCCGGCTTTGAGCCGCGCCCATTCCCGAAAGCAAGCTGAGTCCATGGGCAACACTGCATGCGCGCCCTCAATTGCCGACACCCAATTTTCAATCTCGAGAGCCTTGGCAGCATCGTTCTTCCGCGTCAATTCCACCCCCGCCTGAAATTCCCCGATGGTGACTGCAGAGAGAAATAGCTGCTCCGGCCGCAAGCTCTTGATCCACGCCACGACAGCGCCGTGCGGCTTGGGCTTTCGCAATTCAGAGACAACGTTCGTGTCGAGCAGATATCGGGTCATCGTCCATCCGGCTCACTTAGGCTCCGCTTCGCTGAAATGGATGGCCGGACGGCTTTTCCACCCTCCGCGCTTCGGCACAATATCCTCAAACTGCGGTCCGCCGCCCAGCAACCACTCCTTGATGTTCGGCTGGCGCACGCGTTGCAGCCGCCGCCACTCCTCGATGGGCACCAGCACCGCTTCCTCCACCCCTCGCCGCGTCACCACCTGCGGCCCCTTCTTCAAAGCCGCATCCAGAAACTCGCTGAACCGTGCCTTGGCTTGTTGTAATTGCCAGGAATTCATTTTTCCAATCTCCTGCATTTATTTTATGACTAGTCATATGACTAGTCAATACTTGCCCGGGACGCATTCGTTCGCGCGGCGATCGCGAGCGCTCTACTGCAAATTGAACCGCTACCGGACAGCCATAAGCATTGATTCATGGAGTGCGGCAAGTGTTGAAGGCTGACTCGCCTTAGTCCAAGGGCTCGCGTGTGGTTCAACCCTAGAAAGCCGGAGGCAACAGTATGCTGCTGGTGCCTGAAAAATGTTGGCCGTGTTCGACTCTCCCGCTATAGGAACATCTGTCAACCTCGCCAGCCTTGGCGTGCGGCGCATAAGGCTAGCCGAACAGCGACTGCATGGCGTGCGCCCAGGTCGCGCTGCCGAGCAGGGCGACCCGAACCGCGACGCCCAGCACGATCAGCGCCAGTCCCCACCAGTACACCGGGTGGACGCG
Organism: Candidatus Sulfotelmatobacter sp.; assembly: GCA_035949755.1. Classification (GTDB taxonomy): domain Bacteria; phylum Acidobacteriota; class Terriglobia; order Terriglobales; family Acidobacteriaceae; genus Sulfotelmatobacter. The sequence goes on along the minus strand of DASYYT010000102.1, from coordinate 1,400 downwards.
CCCGCGGGACCGCCGGTCGTACACCGCGCCGGCGATGGGGAACAGTAGCATGAGGCCGTAGGAAACCAGTGCTCCAAGGGCCAGTACGCCGGGCCAGCGCACCAGCGCAGCGGCCATCAGGCAGGTGGAGGCGAGGATCATCAGCCGCTTGTGCTTGTCCTTGTCGTTGCGCCAGAGGACGGCGCCGAGGAAGAAGATGCCGAAAGTCGTGATGTCGCCGAAGGGGATGGCGATAAAGTTCCACGGCTTGGCGCCTGGGGGGACCGCGCCGAGCCGCGCCGCTTCGACCGCGGTGCGGCCGCCGACCACGATCATTGCCGCCGCCAGAGCCACCCCGAAGTAGCCGAGTTTGCGATGCACTTTCACGCGGTGCGTCGCGACTAAGCTGGTCTGCACGATGAACAGCACCAGCCACGACATGAATAACAGCGCGTGCAGGTGCACGGTCGCGTTCGGAACGCGGCCCGTGATGGTCCTCGCATGCCCGGAGATCAGACCGAGAAAGTACGTCCGCGAGAAGCCGACCACAGCGGTGAACAGCATTATGATGGCGATGCCGGTATGGAAGTTGCGGTCGCGGGCCGCGGGGGAGACCAGGGGATAGGGAGAAGCAGCGTTAGCCATACGCGGCCAACGATATTAGCACGGCTCGGCGGCCCCAGCCATCGCGCATCGGAGGCTGGTGCGCCCTTACAGTTTGCCCCGCTGAAACTAGCAGAAATTCTTAACGCGATGCTCGGCGCTTTCGCCGCGCAACCCTCGCCGCCTGCTTACCTAATGCCGTGCGCGTTCTCTTCGGCAGATGAGCGATCGTTCTTTTCTTTCGCGCGGCCTTGGCAGCTTTCTTGATGTTCCGGCGCGCTGCACTCCGTTGTTTCGTGCTGGGCATGGCTCCTCCGATTCACCACGATAGATGCAGGCCCGCAAGATGCGGGTTGGGATCCACCGCCTCTTCGTTGCGACGGTGGTGTCTTAAAGACCGTGTTCTTCAGCGAATCCGCTTGCGCCATCAGGATCACAACCAGGGGAGGGTACCCCACTCGACGCCGCTTCCTAAAATGGGAGTTCCGGTCGGAGCGTTCTCCAGTAAAAAATTTCCGAAAACTTCTAGCGGCTTCGTCGTGCTCCCGGTCTAGCGGCCTTCCAGGTTGATGTCCCCAACTCCCACGTGTGCGCGCAATTCGTATTTCCCTTCGCCGTGATATTTCAGCGTCTTTCCCAGCCATCCGCTGGTTTCGCCATAATCGGCTCCGTGAACGTCCCCAATCCCGGAACTCGCATGCACTACCCGATACCCCGAAGGACCGCTCGCCACTCGAATATCGCCAACTCCTAAGCTCAGATCCTTGTCGCCTTCAATACTGTCGACGGTGAGATCGCCAACCTTTTCGTGCACGTCG
>DASYYT010000101.1:0-4709 GCA_035949755.1 Candidatus Sulfotelmatobacter sp. | reverse complement strand
GTATCGCGCCGACCACGGGTTCAAGATTTAAAAAGATTCCGGCCTTCGATGCGGGCATGTGCGCCAGTCCCCAATTCCAGAACAGATACGCTCCCGCGGTGGCGAGCAAGCCTTGGGCAAACGCCGCCAACCAAGTTTTGGTGGAGAAATGAAAGCGCACCGGCTCGGTCAATTCGACCCAGGCCAGCAGGATCATGGTTCCGAGAATAACGGTGGTGGCCGTCACCGGCAGAGCTCCGTGAGAGGCGATCAGACGCTTGCTGCACAGAATCATGACGACGGCGGCGCACATGGAAAGCAGCACCAGGAAATCACCATACCAGCTGGCGCGAGGCCCTTGCGCCGAATGCCCGCTGGAGAGCGCAATCAACATCGCTCCGATGGCAGAGAGAGCCAGGGCGCCATATTCCGGGCCGTGAAGCCGCTCGTGCAGGATTACGGCCGACGCCAGGGCCAGCATCACAGGAAGCACTCCGACAATGAGCGAGGCGTGCGAGACGGTAGTCAGAGAAAGTCCATAGAACTGGACCAGAAACTGGAGCGGGACCCCGATTACGGAAGCCAGCAGGAGAATCCAAAGCTCGCGGCCGCGGAAGGGCTTCCAATGGCGAACGGCCACCGGAACGAGCAGGAGAGCGCCGGTGAGAAGGCGAAACGCCACGTTCTCGGCGACAGTCATTTGCTCCATGGCGATTTTTCCGAACAGAAATCCGGTTCCCCAAAGGCTGCCCGCCATAGCCAGGGAAGCGACGGCGAGCAGATGCCGCGCCTTGCCGCTCGCTGCCGGATGAGAATCGTGTGGGTTCATTCTGGATGGGGGGTCGCGCCGTTCGGCCTTTGCCACAGAACATTCTTTCCTGTTTCGTTGCGCCGCAAATAGTGTATCTTGCTCAATTCCGTTAAGAGGGGGGAACGGGAAGGAGTGGGTACTCTTGCGTCTGCGTTGTGTTCCAGGTTGGGCTGACGGATTTTTCGTAAACATGGGAGTAACGGCTGCGTTTTTGTTTTTGTTGCAGCCGGCGGCCTTCTGTGCACCGGCGCCGTCACAGCAACCGGCGGGCAGTACGCAGGATGCGGCGCAATCCAGTTCTGGCGTTCAATCCTCAGCGCAGAAACCGCAGCCCGATTCGCAGCAGGGAGTCTCGCCTTCCAAAGTTTCGCCTTCTGGGCAATATCCTTCGCCGTCGGCGCAGGAGCCGGAACCGCCCATCAAGGATCCCAGCGTTCAACCGGCCCCGAAGGCCGAGCCCGCGCCCCCGGCGCTGACGATTCCTCGTTTGCAACGCGCTCCCAGCCTCAATGATTTCCTGAGCATGCAACCGCAAGGCGAGGCGGCGGTGCAGATGGCCAAGGTCACCGGGTTTACGCAACGGGACCCGCACGATGGGGAACCGGTCACCGAGCCGACCGACGCGTATCTCGGCTATGACCAGAAAAATCTGTACGTCGTGTTTGTCTGCTTCGACGACCCCCGGCAAGTACGCGCCCGCATGTCGCCCCGCGAAGACGTCTATGACGACGATCAGGTCGAGATTATTCTCGACACGTTTCACGATCGCCGCCGGGCCTATGCCTTCCAGAGCACTCCACTCGGCGTGCAGTGGGACGCGATCTGGACCGAAGCCTCCCGCGAGGAAGAAACGAGCGGACATTTCGATACTTCTTTCGACACGGTCTGGGATTCGCGCGGCAAAGTGACCAGCCGGGGCTTTGTGGTCTGGATGGCGATTCCCTTCAAGAGCCTGCGTTTTCCTGCCAGCAAGATTCAGCAGTGGGGAATCATCCTGTATCGGGGCATCACGCGGAAAACGGAGAACGCCTTCTGGCCTCACGTCTCGTTAAAAGTCGAAGGCCGGCTGGGACAAGCTGCCACGCTTTACGGGCTGGAAGGAATTTCTCCCGGGCGGGACATCGAACTGATGCCTTACGGCCTGCTGCGGGGATTCCGGGCCCTGGATACGCGCGACTTCAACAATCCTTATTTCCAGAAGGCCACATTGCAAGGGCAGCCTGGGATGGACGCGAAGTTCGTCTTCCACGATCATTTCACGCTCGACTTGACTGCGAATCCTGACTTCAGCCAAGTCGAGTCGGAAGATCCGCAGATCACGGTGAACCAGCGCTATGCGGTCTACTTTCCCGAGAAGCGCCCGTTCTTCCTGGAGAACGAAGATTTCTTTCGCACGCCGATGGACCTGTTCTTCACGCGCAGCATCGGAGATCCCTCGGCGGGAGTCCGCCTGACGGGAAAGGATGGCCCGTATTCGCTCGGCCTCATGACTGCCGACGATCGCAGTCCCGGTCTGGCCGTTCCCGATGACAACCAGTTCTCCGGGATCCGGTCGTACTTCACCATTGCGCGCGTGAGCCGCGACATCTTCGGCCAGTCGAGCGTGGGCGCGCTTTACACCGATTGGGAATGCCCCACGACCGGCGAGTACAACCGCATCGGCGGAGTGGACACCCGGCTCAAATTCAATCGCAACTGGACGCTCGATGGCCAGGCCGTGACCAGCTCCAGCAACATCTTAGGCAACTTCGCCAGCCCGGAATATTCAGCCAATAACTGCGAAGCCAACTACTATCCCTTCAGCTCGGGGAATCGCGGCAACAACAATCATTACGCCGGACCGGCCGAGCGGCTGGAGTTGCACCGTGACGGGCTGCACCTCACCTACGACGGAACCTACAACGACATCAGCCCGGGATTTGTGAGCGAACCGGGATTCATCAACCGGGTTGACATCCGGGAGACCACGCAGGAAGTGGACTACCGCTTCCGCCCGAAGAGAGGGTGGATCGTGGATTGGGGTCCGTCCGTCGTTACGCGCTACGATTTCGACCACAACGGCCTGCGTCTCGATACCGACTACACACCCTATTTCGCGGTACAGGGGCGGGGGCAGACGGTCATCTTTTTGCGCCCTTATGAAGAGACGCGCGAGCGCCTGCGGCCGCAGGATTTCTGCTTCTACGGCTACGCGCTTTTTTGTGTACCCACGACTCTGGGGAATGAGGATTACCACGAGCACACCAGCGGAGCCTCGTTCCAGACGGGATATTTCAAGAAAGCGACGATTGCTGCCCAGTACTATTGGGGCGACGGCGTAAACTTTGTGGCGCAGCCGGCCACGTCCACGGCAACCTCTAATCCGTACAACCGGCCATTTGTGGCGCGCGAGGACACGGCCCAGGCCTCGCTGATTCTGCGCCCCCTGCAGCCGCTGAAGATCGAGAACACATACCTGTTCGAACGCCTGCATACGACCAAGAGCGCTTATTCGTTCGTGGAGTCGCAGACTCCCGGCGCCGGGCGCGGCATTTTCAACGACCACATCCTGCGCAGCAAGTGGAACTGGCAATTCACGCCGCAGCTCTCCGTGCGGCTGATTCTGCAGTACAACTCGCTGCTGGCGGGCACTCCGGGCGTGGGATCGCCTTATACGTATCTGCCGACGTCGAAAGAATTCAATGCCGACTTCCTGATCACCTACCTTGTGCATCCCGGCACCGCGATCTATATCGGCTACAACAGCGACCTGCAGAACCTGAACGTGGTTCCGCCAAGCCCGACTGCGCCCGGCTACGTCGCCAATACCGCCCGCGGCTACCTCAATGACAGCCGGCAGTTTTTCGTGAAGGTGAGTTACCTGTTTCGCTTTTGAGCTATGAGCTATGAGCTATGAGCCGTGAGCAATGAGCCATGGGTCATGAGCGATGAGTGGTTAGATGAGCGCCAGCCGCGGAGCGGCGATAGAATGCAGGCTGCAGCGCCAAGCTGGGGACTCGCAGTGGAATCTTGACAAGCCCGTTGGGGCCGAAGGAACTGAACGCTCGCGCTGCTCCCAAGGAGATTCCCATGAAGACTCTGCTTCTGCTCCTCGCCTGCATCGTGCCGGCCATCGCGCAACAGCAGCCCACTTCAGCCGAACTGAGCCGTGACGAGACACCAGGCAAGGCCATCATGCGCACCTTCGAGTTTCAGGAGTACGATGTGCGCTCCGCCGCCGAAGCCATGCCTGAGGACAAGTGGGATTTCCGGCCCGTCCCGCCCGGCCTTTTCAAGAACGAGAAGCCGGAGTTCGGTCCGGCTGAGGTTCGCACCTTCGCCGAACAGGTGAAGCACGTCGCCTGCAGCAACTTCGCCTTCGCCGCCGAACTGGATGGCACCAAGCCGCCCGATCGCTGCGACCAAGGAGGGCCCACCCCCGCTCATACCCGCACCGAACTCCTGGCCTATCTGCGCGACTCGTTCACCGCACTCAAGAAGTCGCTGACCGCGATCACGATCAAAAACATGTTCGATCCGGTCCACGGCCCCTACGCGACGCCGAACACGCGGCTGGGCCTGGCGGAGGTCTGCGTCTGGCACAACGCCGATCATTACGGCCAGATGACGCTGTACCTGCGGCTAAACGGCGTCGTGCCACCGTCGAGCCGCAATCCGCCGCCCAAGTTGCAGGAGAAGTACTGAGCAGGGAGCAAGCTTGTCACCTTCTCCAGCGGTTGATGACGTAGAGCAGAAGAGACAAAACAATACTCAACAGGATCGAGGTGGCGAGGGGGAAGTAGAACGTTGTGTTCTTTCCGCGATAGATGATGTCGCCCGGCAGGCGTCCGAGCGGCAGATGGGTGCGGCCCAGCAGGAGCAACACAACTCCAGCCACCGCGATTACTATCCCAAGTACGATCAGCAGCTTGCCGAGATC
>DASYYT010000100.1:0-62322 GCA_035949755.1 Candidatus Sulfotelmatobacter sp. | reverse complement strand
CGGTGAGCCCGGAGCCCAAGCTGACGATCGCGCGCAGAAACCCCGCAAGGGAAGAAGCGAGAGCAGGTCGAGCGAGGGTCAAACGCGAGCTACTGGCCGAGACGAATGGATCCTACACCACCTCGGAACTCTCTTATTTTTAGCCCTCAGCCCTCAGACCTCGGACCTCGGACCTTCTCTTTCCGCCGCTGAGCCCCATTTATAAGCCCTGTCATGCTGAGCGGAATCGTGAGGAGAGCGAAGCGACCTCGCGATGGAGTCGAAGCATCCCTACCCAAACGCCGTTCCGCGGGGTAGGAATTCCTCGCTGCGCTCGGGCTGACAGAGTCCTGTGACGTTTCACCGTTTCCGCCGCATTGCAAGCCTGCCGTTCCTAATCCACGTGCTCGCCTTCGGAGAAGCCGGGTTCGGCGGCCGGGAGTATGTCGTGGTCGCCGGCAATCCAGACATAGAGAGTAGGTAAGAGGAAGATGCTCATGATGAGCGCCGCCATCAATCCTCCAACAATGACGATCGCGAATGGGCGTTGCGAGTCCGAGCCGATGGCGTGGGACATCGCGGCCGGCAGGAGCCCGAGGGTCGCGACCAGCATAGTCATCATGATGGGACGCAGTCTTAGAACGGCGCCTTCAACCGCGGCGTCTTCAATGGTGAAGCGCCGCACGCGCAGCTGGTTGATATATTCCAGCATGATGACGCCGGTCTGGACCGAGACGCCGAAGAGAGCCAGAAATCCTACACCGGAGGAGACGCTGAAGTTCGTTCCGGTGAAGAGGAGGGCGAGAAGGCCGCCAATGGGGGCGATCGCGACATTAGCCATGATGAGCAGCGCCCATTTAAAGGATTTAAACATGGTGTAAAGAATGATGAAGATGATGAGGATGGTGATGGGCAGCACGATCAGCAAGCGGGCGTTGGCACGCTTCTGGCTGGCGTATTCGCCTTCCCATTGCAGGTGATATCCGGTGGGAAGCTGCACCTGCCGATTGACTTTGTCGATGGCTTCTTCGACGGCGCTGCCGAGGTCGCGGCCGCGAACGCTGTACTTGATCGCGATGTACCGCTGGTTGCCTTCACGATAAATTTCAGAACCACCGTCCGCGGTCTGGATTTTGCAAAGCTGGGCCAGCGAGACACGCTCGCCGGTTGGTGAGAGCAGGCGAATTTTCTCGATGGCTTCCTTCGTATCGCGGTATTGGGGAAGATAGCGCAGAGTGAGGTCGTAGCGCGCCTCGCCGATCAGCACCTGGGTGAGGGCGTTGCCGCCGACGGCGGTTTGAATGGCGTCCTGAATGTCGGAAACATTGATCTGGTAACGGGCGGCAGCATCGCGGTCGACAGTGACGTTCAGATTGGGCTGACCGAGAACGCGGAAAACACCGAGATCCTGGATGCCCGGGATTTTTTCCATGATGCTGACAATCTGGTCGGCCTTTGCTTCCAGGGTTTTCAAATCATCACCATAGACCTTGGTGGCGAGTTCGCCCTTCACGCCGCTGACAGCCTCTTCCATGTTGTCCTCGATCGGCTGGGAAAAACCCCAGAGGACTCCGGGAATCTTGTCGAGCTCGCGCTGCATGGCGGCGATGAGTTCATCTTTGTCCTGGTGGAAGACGGGCCGCCACTCTTCCTTGGGCTTGAGATCCACAAAATATTCGGTATTGAAGAAGCCGGTGGTGTCGGTGCCGTCGTCGGGACGGCCCACCTGGCTGGTGCATTGCGGCACTTCGGGAAAGGAGCAGAGAATGATGCGTGCCTGATTGGCCACGCGGATGCCTTCGTCGGGGCCGGTACTGGGAGCGAGTGTGCCGCGGACCCACAGGGCGCCTTCGTCCAGGTGCGGAAGAAACTCGGAGCCGATAGCGCCCCCGAATGCCAGATAAAAGCCGACGGCTACGAAAAACAAGCAAATCCCGACTGTGATCCAACGCCGGCGAATGGCGGTACGGACGGCACTGCGGTAGCGCTCCGTCAGAAAATACATGACGGGGTTGTGCCATTCTTTGGCCCCGTGAGCGAAGGCAAAACTGGCCAATACCGGCGCAATCAGGATGGAGAAGATCAACGCGCCCAACAATGCAAAGGCCACCGTCCACGCCATAGGGTGAAACAGGCGGCCCTCGACCCGCTGCAGGGTGAAAATCGGCAAGTAGGCGGTGATGATGATCGCGATGGCGTAGAAAACCGGACGCTGGACCTCGTGGGAAGCATCGCTGATCTTTTCCGTGGGCGTTTTCGTGCCGTTGGGAAAGCTCATGTGGCGGACGATATTTTCGATCATGACTACAGCGCCATCGACCACCATGCCAAAGTCGAGAGCTCCCAGAGACAGCAGGTTTGCGGGAATGCCTTTCAGGTCCAGGCAGATCGAGGCAAACAGCAGAGAAAACGGAATAGTGGCGGCGACAATGAGCGCGCCCCGCACATTGCCGAGAAATAAGAAAAGTATGATCGAGACCAGGATCATTCCCTCAGTCAGGTTGTGCAGCACGGTGTGACTGGTGAAATGAACCAGATCGCTGCGGTCGATGAAGGGAACGATCTTCACGCCCGGGGGGAGGATGTGATCGTTCATCTCCCGAATTTTTTCGTGGAGGGCTTTGAGTGCGGGATCGGCGGCGGCGCCCTTTCGCAACAGGGCGATACCTGAGACAACGTCGTCGTTGTCGATGATCTTGCCGTCGTCATGCTGGATAGCGCCGTTGGGGCCGTAAGGGCAAGAACTGCACGCGCGGGCGAACTGCCCGAGGCGAATCTTAGGGCCCTGCTCGACAACGGCAATATCTTTGATGCGAAGCGGCGTGCCGCTCTTGGTGTAAACGACGGTCTGTTCGATATCGTGAACGCGATCGACCAGGCCAACCTCGCGGACGTTGATCTGCTGCAGGCCCTCCTGGATAAAACTTCCGCCGGCGTTGGCATTGTTGTTAGTAAGTTGCTGCTCGACTTGCGACAGGCTCAGGCCATAAGCGACGAGCTTGTTGGGATCGATGCGAACCTGGTATTCGCGAGTAGGGCCGCCGAAGCTGGCGACATCGACGATGTCGGGAACGGACTTGAGGTTCTTTTCGACGACCCAGTCCTCGAGGGACTTCAGTTCCATGGGATCGTACTTCGGATTGGTGCTGTGCAGGGTGAAGAAATAAATCTGCCCGACGGGACTCCAGTCGGTGCCCATTTGAGGGGTCACGCCTGCCGGAAGGGTAACCTGGCTGAGGCGCTCCAGGACGCGCTCGCGGTTCCAGGCATTATCGGTGCCATCCTCGAAGATCAGTTTCAGGTCGGAGAGTCCGAACAGCGAGAAGGAGCGGAGATGGACAACGCCGGGGATGCCGTTCATGGCGGTTTCGAGCGGAATCGTAACCTGCTGCTCGATCTGCTCGGCTGAGATTCCCGGCCACTGCGTGATGATTTCGACGTAGTTGTCGGCCACGTCGGGATAGGCTTCGATGGGCAGATTGTGAAACGAGATGATCCCCCACGCGAACAAGACGAGCGCCAGCCCCAGCACCAGCAGGCGGTTACCAAGGGCGAAATCGACAACGCGGCGAATCATCTATTGCTCCACCGTGTTCTGCAAGTCGAGAGCGTTGGTCACCACTTGATCCCCGGGCTTCAGACCGGAGACGACCTCCTGCTGCTTGCCTGCCAGCATGTTGCCGGTAACCACTGGTGCGCGCTTGAAATGTCCGTTGCCCAGCGGCATGTAAACCCACTCGCGATCGTGCAAATGCAGGATGGCAGTGGAAGGGACCGCGGCGTGGATCTCCGGCTTTTTCCCGTAGAAGGTTGCGGTGGCGAACATTCCGACGCGCATCATTCCCGGATTCTTCACCTCCAGCCGAACCTTGGCCGTGTGGAGGCTGGGATCAAGGATGGGGAGAATGTTGTCCACCCGCGCTTTGAGCACCTGGTTGGGATAGGCGTTGAGATGGATATCGGCAGTGTCGCCAATGCGAACCGCGTCGAGATCGTTTTCGTAGACGTCGCAGATGACCCAGACATAGGAAAGATTGGAGATGGTAAAGGGGTTCGGCCCGGAAAGGCCCTGAACCCCCGAGGAGGTAGTCACTTGCTGATCGGTGATGACGCCCGAGATGGGGGCCTTGATATCGACGACGCCAGAGGGATGCTCCTTGTCGATGCCGAGAAGGCGCAACTGCTCGGTGGCGGCGGTTAAATCGGCTTTGGCATCATTTTCGGCGGCATCGGCTTGCTCCAGAGCACTCTTGGCGATGGCCCCCTTATCAAAAAGAGTTTGTGCGCGTTCCAGCTGGAGGCGAGCCAGGCGCTCGTCGTTCTCAGTCTTGAGATAGTTCTGGTAGGCCCCGGAAACATCATTGCTCTGCACCCGCAGCAGTAGCTGCCCCTTCTCGACCAGATCGCCGAGCCGGGCTTTGAGCTCGACGACGCGCCCGGATGCCAGAGAGACGACTGGGACGGCGCGCGTGATGTCGGGCTGCACGACGCCGGTGACATTCAATGCGGGGACCGCTTTGTAGGCGATGGCCGTGGCCAGCGGGAATTGCTCAGGGTGATCGACCTTGAAGTTGTTGGCATCGAGATCGGGCTCAACGGTGGGCTTGGGTGGGGCCTCGGCGTTGGGATTGGCCTTGCCGCTGTTGCAGGCGGCGAAGCCGAACGCCAGCAAAACGCATTGAGCTAGAAAACAAATACGCGCTGCGAGATGGTTTCTCATTGAATAACCTCGTGCCCTACCGCTTGATTCAGCTGAGCCGCGGCTGTCAGATAGGCGCCCACCAAATTCACGTAACTCAGCTGAACATTGCGGTAGTCACTTTCTGCGTTCAAGAAATCCAGCAACGAGGCGCCGCCATGCTGGTATGAGAACAGGACCGTGTCGCGCACGCGGACCGCTTGGTCCAGGTATTGGCGTTTGTAAGGTTTCAGCAGTTCGATGTTGCTGTTCAATGTGGCGTAGGCAGAATCCACATCGGCATACACCTGGGTCTCCACGCCGTCGCGGAGTTTTTCATTACGATTGATATCAATTTTCGTGCGCAGCTTCTCGCCCTGGTTGGTGTCGAAGATGCGCACCGGAATGCTCACGCTGGCGCCCAGTGTGTTGAGGGCGTCGGGATTATTGAACGATCCGTTGTGGGTGAACCAGACACTGATAGTGGGGTCAGTCGATCCATTGGCTTGGGCGAGCTTGTAGTTGCTTTCAGCCTGCTGCACGGAGAGAACGGCGGCTTTGAGATCGGGGCGGGCCGCCAAGGCGTCTTTGCGGTAGTCGTCGAGCGGAAGGAGTTCCTGGCTGAAATCGAAGGGGCCGTCGACGTCAAAGCTTTCGACCGGGCGGCGCTCGTCCATCAAGGCGAGCAGGTTGATCTTGGTGGTGCGCAGGTTGACCAGCGCGGTCTGCAGGTCGGATTCGTATTGCAAGCGCTGCAGTTCCAGGCGGTCGAGGTCGATGCGCGCGATGTCTCCGGCCTGAAAGCGGTCGCGGCTGACTTTGAGGATCCTGTCGTAATAGCCCAGGTTATCTTGCGCGAGCCGCAGCACAGCCTTGGCTTGAAGGACTCCGACGAAGGCACTGCGCAGGTTGAACAGGAGCGTGCGCTCCGTGTCGGACTCCTGGGCGACACCGATTGCGGTGCCTTCCTTGGCCACTTCGTAGCGCAGGCCGCGCTTATGGCGACGCTCGAACAGGTAGCTGACCGCTGGGGAGACGAAAGTTCCGGTGAACGGCTGCCAGACGCCATGGCTGGGCGCGATCTGGGTGCCGTCGGCGGAGAGGGTGAAGTCAGGATTGGGGCGGAGGTGGGCAGTGATTTCGTCGGCTTTGAGTTCGTCGATATTGAGCTTGCTCGCCAAAACAGTGGTGTTGTTGAGTTGGAAGCGGTCTTTGACCTGATCCCAGGTCCAGATGGTGGAAGGCGCAGGAGAGGGAGATGGAGATGGAGGCGCAGCCTGGGCGCAGAGCCTGGCCGCACCCATGGAGAACGCCAGGATTGGACAAATCAATTTCAAGCGCATCATGAACTCCGTCCCCGCTGGCATCAGCAGCCTGGGAGAGATCAGCAACACGGTCGAGTGGGGGTGGCGCTCAGCGCGACCAACACCACTAACTCGTAATGCCAGTAAGAGCTTCGAAAAGAAAAGAGAGGATCGCCGCAGTTCTTATCTGCGAACGATCATTCATCGAAACCACTAGGAGAGAAAAGGAACGGGAGGAGCGCGGCCGCTCGATTGAATGGAGGGTACTGCCGCCAGCAAGACCGGCGAGATCCGGGGTGAATACCAAGTCAGCTCGTAAAGCGGAACAAAAGTGAAAGCTATGGCAAGGGCCGGCTGCGTCTGGAATTTCGCCGCCGCAGGTTTATCTGCGGTTTTCTGGCAGATGCTGCGCTTCGTGGAGGGCGATTCCTCCATCTCGGCGCGCATGACGTGAAGATCGTCCGTGGCCGAGACCACGGGGAAAAGGATCACCAGCATGCAGGCGAGGGAGAGCAGGCACTGCAGCGAAGTCAGCAGCTGCCCGGTGCGGGCATATCTGGAACTCCGCCACAGCCAATAGGCGGGCAGTGCCAGCAACAGCCACGCTAAATTGAGCAGCAGTTCCATGAACAGGTTCGACGGGCGCGGAGCAGGGCCGCACGAAACGTTAGTTTTTCAGAAATGTCGAACGCAAGTCAATGTGACCAGAGTTATGACGCCGGGCTGGAATGCAAGATCGCGCTCATAGAACATTCCTCTACGGAGACTGGACAAGTGTGGGAGAGTAGAAGTTAGTAGATCAGGCCGGGTTGAAAACCACGGTTCTAGGTGCGATGAGATGGGAAAAATTCACAGAACGCGATCAATTTTGGCGTGCTTATTGTTGCTGGCGTGCCTGGGGGTAACGGCTGCATGCGAGCTAGCCCGGTTTGGAGTTAGTGCGAGCGACGCCGAGAACGGGCCAGCGACTCCAGCTGCCCAGAGCGAGCGAGGTCTGGTCATCGAAAATGATTCGAAACTGCCGGAGACCTATCCGCGGGCGAATTTTGAGGTTCGATTCCGGGCGCATGGGGGTGTGCCGGTGCTGCATTGGCGAGTGGAGAAGGGGGCGCTGCCGCCGGGATTGAAGCTGGAAGATGATGGTTTGTTGCATGGCCAACCGGAGCGCACGGGTGAGTTCCAGTTCACCGTCTCGGTAAGAGATGGCAGCCAGCAGGCGGTGCAGAAGGGATTCTTGCTGCGGGTTCGCTCGGCCCTGACTCTAAACTGGAAAACTCCAGCCCATGTGAGCGGCAACCGGATCGAGGGAAGCGTCCAAGTGACCAACACCACCCCGGACGATATGGATCTGACGTTCGTAGTCCTGGCGGTAGCTTCGAACGGTCGTGCGACCGCCATTGGATATCAACACTTTATATTGCGACGAGGCACAATTGCCATGGATTTGCCGTTTGGGGAGACTATGCCGCATGGGGCATACGTGGTGCATGTGGATGCGGTGGGAGAAGTGGCTGCGAAGAGTCTCATCTATCGAGATCGGATGCAGACGCCGAGAGCGCTGCAGGTGACGGTCGGACCGTAGTCGGTACCGGTCCGAATCTGTACTTAAGTCACATGGTAGAGTGATGCAGATCACACACCGGTGTGCGGAAAAAAACCCATTCAGCGGCGAATGAGCAGGTTGCCGGTTCCGTCCATGGCCCTTCGTTTTAATGTAAGTCCTTCCTTTTCAGAGATATATCCGGATTTCCCCTTTTGGAACAAGCTTCCCGAAGAATGGCGCATCGCTTGCCATTCTTAGATATGGGTTGAGGCAGATGGGTGGGGTGGAAAGAGCCTGAGCCCAATGGAGGTTCCAATGCGAGCTCCTTATGGCCTGAATATTTTGGATAACTGCGTGACCTGTCCCATACGTGGCGAGCACCTTTTTTGTAATGTTTCGCTGCAAGCAGGGCAGCGGCTGAACGAGATCAAGTCGACCGCAGTGTACCCCAAGGGGGCGATGTTGTTCATCGAAGGCCAACAGCCGCGCGGCGTTTTTGTGCTGTGCGCCGGTAAAGTGAAGCTCTCAACGACTTCGCGCGAGGGCAAGACCATCATCACAAAGGTTTCGGATGCCGGAGATGTGCTGGGTCTCAACGCGGTGATTTCCAATCGTCCGTATGAAGTGACGGCGGAGATGATGGAGCCGGGGCAGGCGAACTTCATTCCGCGGGATTCGCTACTGCATTATTTAAAAGACAATCCGGAAGTGGCCATGAGGGTGGCGCAGCAGTTGAGCCGGAATTATTACACCGCTTATGAAGAGATTCGAACGCTGGGGCTGTCGGTTTCGCCCTCGGAGAAATTTGCCAAGCTGCTGCTGACCTGGTCGAGCAAGAACGCGGCCGAGGACGGATCCGCACAGTTGAAACTGACGCTGACGCATGAAGAAGTGGCGGAGATGATCGGAACGACGCGGGAGACGGTGAGCCGGCTGTTCTCGGAGTTCAAGAAGAAACAGTTAATGCAGTTGAAGGGCGCGACCCTGGTCATCCGGTCGCGGATGGCGCTGGAAAAGATAGTGCAGTCTTAGGTCCTTCCGGATATTGCCAACACCAGTTCGCGCCAGCAGAATGAGCACGGTTGCTTTGCCGGGAGCGGCAAATCAATTTCGAAGGACGTCCCAGTGAAGATGTAACAGTTTGTTGTCGAGTAGTGGGCCGCAACGATCTTGCCTTGGATTCAGGGTAGGCAGCGACGTGCGGCCCAGTTCGGAACTCCTCACCATACAGATAATCCTGCAGTAGCCCTCTTTCTTTTCCGTCTTTCTTTTGCAGTGTCCGCCGTGCTGCCCGGAAACTTTGTCTACGGTTTGGCGGGCAGCGGCATCTTACCTGCGCGTGAGGTTCCGGAGAGTAAGGAGCAAGTTCCGGCCATGAATGCGCACGGCGATGAGAAGGTCCTTCCAGTTCGCGACGTGCCTGGTACTGCAGTGTGCCGGCGTGATGGCGTCATTTGGGCAAGCCGACGACGTCGAGAGTCCAAAACACAAGGCGTGGGACATGCTGATGACAGCTGCGTTCTCGAAGCGGGTTGTGGACCGCAGCAACGGAATCCGCGCGCTGGGTTTATTGCCGGACGATAAGCGCGCGCGGGAGCTCGCGGAAAACGCCTTGAAAGATCGCAATGCGAGTGTACGGTCGGCGGCCGCGACTGCTTTAGGCCAGATGCATGCGACGGAGTCGATTCCGAAACTGCAGGAGGCGCTCTCCGATAAGAGAGTTCCTGTGGTCATGGCTGCCGCGCATTCTTTGCGCGAACTCAAAGACGAAAAGTCGGCGTACGAGGTCTATTACGACCTGCTCACCGGCGAGCGCAAGAGCGGCGACGGGATCATTGCCGACCAGATCAATACGCTGAAAAATCCAAAGGAACTGGCGAAGATCGGATTTTCGGAAGGGATTGGTTACATTCCGTTTGCCGGCATCGGATGGGACGCGTACCGCACGCTGCACAAGAACGATCCCAACCCGGTGCGGGCTGTAGCCGCGACCTACCTGGCTCACGATCCCGATCCCGCCAGTGCCAAGGCGTTGGTGAAAGCAACTTGCGATAGCAATTGGATCGTGCGTGCGGCGGCGGTGGAAGCGATTGCTCAGCGCGGCGATGCGAAACTGTTGCCCGAAGTCCAGCTGAAGTTTTCCGATCGCAATCCCAAGGTTCGTTACAGCGCCGCCGCGGCAGTGATCCGTCTGAGCGAGGTTGGGCACAGCAAAACACCGAGGGAGACTTTGTCATCCTCCTTTGAGACCAGGCATTCTGCTCCGTGAACCACATCACCGTCCCGCCAACGTCAGGACAATGACGCGATCGGTTTCGTCTTCTCTCACCGGCAGCAGCTTCAGAATCAAGCCATTCGAGTTTTGGGTCATCTCTAACGGCGCGCCATCGAGCAGGGAATGGGCTCCGGCGACCTTGGTCGAGATCGGGGAAAGCGCCAGCAGCGGAGCGGTCCAGTTCAGCACATGGACGTAAATCTTATTATCTTTCTGCGTGCTGACTCCCCAGTCGCCCGGCGGAATGGGGCCGCCACGCGTGCCGTAGATGGCATCGCCGTATTTGGAAAGCCATTCTCCGACTGCGTGTAGCCGGCTGACGAACTCTGGATCAATCTCACCGTTTGGATAGGGCCCGATATTCATCAGCAGGTTCGAGTTGTTGCCGGCGGCGCGAACCAACCGGCGCTCGACCTCGGCGGGGCTCTTATAGTTGCTGTCGCCGATATTGAATCCCCAATTGTCGTTGAGCGTGTCGGAGCTTTCGAGCGGCAGCCGGCTGCTCACATATTTCGTGTTGAAGCCGGCAGTGTTCTGGCCGGGGAGATCACGCTCGAAGGTCTGGACATCTTCGCCCGGCCGAGGCGTTTGATGATGATTTGGAATGATGAGGGCAGCGGGCTGCAATTTATGGATGAGAGCGTAGGTCTTTTCGAGGTGCCAATCGGCATTGGGCTTGTCCCACATGCCATCGAACCAGATGCCTCCGATGGGGCCATAATTCTTGAGGAGTTCGGTAAGCTGGCCGTCCATGTAGGTGTCAAGGTAGGCGTTCCAGTCGCCGTGGTCGGGGCGTCCGTTGTCCCAAGTAGTGGCGCCGCGCGGATAGTAGTCGGGATTGTGCCAGTCGAGTTGGGAATAATAGAAGAAGAGCTTGATGCCCTGGCGGTGACATTCGTCGGCCAGCATTTTTAGAGGATCCTTTTTCCAGGGCGTGCGCTGGACGATGTTCCAGTCGGAAACTTTCGAATCGAACATGGCGAAGCCGTCGTGATGGCGCGAGGTGATGGTGATGTACTTCATGCCGGCGGATTTGGCGAGGGCGACCCAGGTATGCGCGTCGAATTTTTCGGGATCGAAAAACATGGGCAGGCGGTTGTACTCGTCGACAGTCAGCTTGCGATTGTGGAAAACCCATTCGCCGTCGCCGAGCACGCTGTACACGCCCCAGTGAATGAACATGCCGAATTTCATGTCCTGAAATTCGCGGCGGGCCTGAAGGTTCTCCGGAGAAGGCTGGTAGTCGGATTGGGCCGATGCGGCAATGGCAGCCAGCAAGGTGCAGATAAGACCCAAACGCAACGCATAATTTGTAATGATTCGAGCTGCGGACATGTTTTTCTCCGCGTGTAGTCTACGCTGCGAGGCGGTTAGAATGGATGGAAAATTGGGGGCACTGCCGTTCGGAATGTGCAACGGAGGCGAGATGTGGCGGAGAAAAATGGTTTGATCAAGGTTGTCAGCTCGTATTCAGTAGAAGACACCATAAAACGATTGAACGCTGCCTTCGCCGAGAAAGGAATGAAAGTCTTTGCTGTGATTGACCACAGTGGCGAGGCAGAGAGAGTTGGGCTGAAGATGAGGCCGACCAAGGTTGTGATCTTTGGCAGTCCCAAGGGTGGGACGCCGCTGATGGTAGCGGCTCCGAGCCTGGCGATTGATCTGCCGTTGAGGGCTCTGGTGGCCGAGGATGCGGGAGGAAGGGTTTCGGTGTTGTACAACAGTCCGGAGTACTTGCAGGAGCGGCATGGAGTTCCGGCGGACTTGATCAAGAATCTGGCGGGAGCGGGAGCGCTGATCGCGAAGGCTGTGGAATAATGCTGGGCGGGCCGGAGATCGGGGCTAAAGCCCAAAGCTCTCCGTCTTGCAATGCGGGGTTAAAGGGCCGCTCTTCCACAATCTTGCAACGTGGAGCTACAGCGGCGATCTTCCACAATTATGGCGGATAATCCCAACCTCAATCCCAATCGGGCGCGCGATCATCTCGCGAACGAGCGCACGTTTCTTGCGTGGGTCCGTACGGGTGCGGCGATTGTCGTGTTCGGATTTGCCATCGGGCGATTCTCAATTGCCATGCGGCAGTTATCGTCGCTCGAAGGGCATCCGGTGCACCGCAGCGGGATGTCCGTGGGGATGGGCGCGTGTTCGATTGTGCTTGGGGTGGCGCTGGTGGTCGCGGGTTTACTGAGGTATCGCCAGACGCGGGCGCGGCTGGACCGCGGAAACTTTGAGCCGGCTGGATTCGTGCTGGATCTGGTAACGGTTTTAACGGTGCTATTTGGGCTGGTGCTGGCGGGCTATTTGATTTACATCGAGAAGAGCGTTGGGTGATAACAGGGGCTAAAGCCCTGATTCTTTGACGACTCAACGCGGCGCTAAAGCGCCGCTCTTCCACAGAAAGACTATGGCGAACGATCTGGAAAAAGAAGTGGCGGCGCGGGCCAGCTTGAAATTTGTGAAGGATGGACAGGTGGTGGGGCTGGGCACGGGCTCGACAGCCGCTTACTTCATCAAGTTGCTGGGCGAGCAGGTGAAGAACGGGCTGCGCATTCGAGGGATTCCGACTTCCGTGCGGTCGCGGGAGTTGGCCCTGAGCCTGGGCATTCCCCTCACGAGTCTGGATGAATGCCAGGAGATAGCGGTCACCGTGGATGGAGCCGACGAGGTGGACCCGCAATTGAGGTTGATCAAAGGCGGAGGCGGGGCTCTGCTGCGGGAGAAGATCGTGGCGTCGGCGACCAGGCAAATGATTGTCGTGGCGGACGCAAGCAAGCAGGTGCAGAGGCTGGGGAAGTTTCCTTTGCCGGTCGAAGTGATTAAGTTTGCCCAGGCGCTGATAGCGAAGCGGATTGCCGCAATGGGAGCCGAAGTGACGCTGCGACATGGTGCTGACGGAAAGCCTTATCTCACCGACGAGAATAATTACATTCTGGATTGCCGGTTTGGAGAGATTCGGGATGCGGAGCGGTTGTCCTGCGAATTGAATGAGATGGCCGGCGTGGTGGAGCACGGGTTGTTTATCGGGCTGGCGAGTGTCGCGTTGTTTGCGCGGGGGACGGAGATTGTGGAGTTGAAACGGTAGTGGCGCTGAATGCCGCGCAGCCGAGCTTCGCTCGGCGAACAGCCTACGGCGGCTGTCCTACATGAGCCACATCGAATTCCTCTCTGTGCTCGGAATGACAAGAACTATGCCGGACAACGAGTTCATGAAAGGTTGAATGGCTTCAACTGCACAAATACAGGGCTGGCGTGGGCCGTCGCGCAGGCGGGTGCCGCGGTTTCGAATGGCAGCGCCGCTGGATGTGACGGTGCTGCGGTCGGGGATTCCCGACACGGTTCCTGGCCGAGCCGTGAATGTTTGCGAGCGCGGCATCGCCGCGGTCCTGGCGGGAGAGTTGACTGCGGGTGAATCGGTGGGGGTGGAGTTGCGGTTGTCGGCGGCAATGGAGCCGCTGCGAACCAAGGCGACAGTGCGTTATCAGGAGAAGTTGCGTTATGGCCTGGAGTTTGTGGCAATTTCTGCCGAACAGCGGTCTTCCATTCGGGATTGGGCCAGGGAAGCGAAGGCAGAGACGGAGATCAGTGTGGGTTCATCGGCCGCAGATCGGAGCGATAGGGAAGGAGATCGGATCAGTGCGGGCCGGACGATATCGGGAGGCGGCGGTCCGCCGCGAAAATTACCAAAGAGGCGGCGCGGATTGTGGGGCCTGATTGCCTTGCTCGTGCTTGCCGGCGCAGCAGGAGTTGCGTGGTGGAACTGGAATCGCACCTGGGAAGAACTTGAGTCCAGTCTGAAGAATGCTGACAGTGTTGCTGCTGAGAAGCAGCACGTGCAGGTTCCCGCGGAAGTAATGCAGAAATTGATCGTGCATCGGGTGGAACCGGTGTATCCGGCGGAAGCGCGCAAGCAGAACCTGCAGGGCATTATCGCCGTCGATCTTGTGGTGGGCCGAGACGGATCGGTGATGAGCATGCACGCGGTCAATGGACCGGAGGTGCTGGCACGGGCTGCCATGGACGCCCTGCGTTGGTGGAAGTTTGAACCGTATCGGGTCAATGGCGAGCCGGCAGTGGTGGAAACCACTTTGGCGGTGGAATTTAAAAAATAGCTTTCTTTCCTGAGTGCTTCTTCTGAAAGCATCCCTCCCGCAGATTTTCACGTCATGCCTGATCAGGCGCGCGATCGGAAACGTCAGCCGGATTGAAAAAGCCTACCTATGGCTGGCGCTTGCGAAGGGAATGAATGACTCTGACGCCGCTGAGCGCAAAGCACACCACGGCGCATAAGGCTGCAATAAGCATGATATTGGCGTGCATGCGTAGAAGATCAGCGAAGACAGCGGCGATAGCGAACAGCAGGCCCAGTACATTGAGCCATAGCGGCGCGCGAACCGTGGCGGTCAGATCCTTGCGGAGTCGGAGTTGCAACAGGAGCGCGGCCAGCCCGATCGCAGCTACCACTACGAGCGCCAGCGGACTGAAGAAAGCGGGCCGCGTGGTGTAGAGGACTACGACTGCGAGCGCCAGCAGTAGCAGGCCGGCGGCAATGATGCTCCAGCGGCGAGGCTTGGGCTCGGCGGACGGGTTGGAAGGATCCTGGGACAAGGAAATTCCGTCCCAAGTTATACAGGTTGGAGCGAGGAGTTTCAATCTGCTGATCAGGATTTAAAGCGTGGCCAGGAGGCAGCGGCAGAGAGGCAGCGCCAGACTTTCGCCGGTGCAACCGCTAGCGGCGGTAGGCCAAGTAGTGCTGGCCGTTGCAGAGAAACTCGAGTTGGCGCACCGGGGAGCCGGGAGCGCTGTCGCCAGGAGCGAATTCGATCCAGCAATTGTCGATTCCTTGCACCTCGAACTTGGTTTCGGATAGAGGCTCAAGGGTCAGCTTGGGTTGACCAGATAGACTCATCCTCAAACTTTCATCCTCTGGATTTGCGGTAATCACGATCGTGAGTCTGACAGGAGCCTCGACAGCGTACGTGCCTTCGTAGACATGTAGAGGCGGTTCGATTTCGGCCTGCGCTCTCAACCCCTGATCGGACATTTGGGGATTATTTTGAGGCTTGGCCGGGCCGCTGCGCTCGGAGACTCGGGCGGAACGGCGCCGCGAGACGATTGCAGCAGGTGGTGGAGCTTGCTCGACTGCGGGAATGGTGGTTACCGCAACTGTAGCCTGTGCACGGTTGCGGTCCGGCGGCGGCGCGAGGGGCGGCAGCGGCAGACTCGGATTCATGCCACTGGTTGTGTGGCTTGGAGGAATCCAGGACGGGCGTTCAAACTGGACTTCAGGAATGTGGACGTGAAGAACATGAATCCAGCTGTAACGGATGGCGAAGCATGTCACGCAAAAAACGGCGAAGGATATAAAGAGTCCATGGATGAACGCGGCGCTGCGGGGACGAAAGGGACGGATGGTATAAAACGATGGCACGCCATCGGAAGTCGACAGCGGGGCTACGGCCGGAGAGGCTTCGTGCCAGAATTCCGGACGCAGCATCCACTGGCGCGAGAGCGAAACGAGAGCGTCCATAAGCAGCTTCACAGCAGCTAACCTTCCGTTTACGAGATCGAAGATCGAAAGCATCTCGTCTCCGAAGTGTTGGCGGAAGGCGCGAGGATGGAGCCGGAGGGCGCAGCGATAAAGAGAGCGGAGCATCAGGCCCTCCGAGGTCTGCCGGTTTGCAGACGCAAACGAGCTTCGTGTACCACGTCGGCAAGGCGCGCGATTTCGGCGGCGAGAACGCTGCGACCCTGCGCGGTCAGCCGGTAATAGCGGCGTCGGGGATCATCGTCCCCGGGGCGGCGGCCGAGTTCCTGCACCCATTTGCGCCGAGTCATTTTCTGCAGATTGTCGTAGAGAGTTCCCGGCCCTAACTTGTATTTTCCCTCCGACTGGCGGGTCACTTCTTGCATAATCGCATAGCCGTGGAGGTCGTCGCCCGCCAGCGACAACAGGATGTGCAAGGCTGCAGGGGATAAAGGCAGGACTCCGGTGAAATCTTCTTTCATGACTCGGATATAAATATATCGGACTCCGAGTGAGTAGTCAAGAAATCGTTGACTGCTGATTTTTGATTGAACGAAGGGACGGAGGCTCGGGTTCCGACCAATCAAGAATCAGCACCATTAAGCAAGATTCAACGCTTAAACTTGCCAGTTTAGACCGTGGGCAGCATCCGGCTGCTGCCGGCGAGCCACTCGGCGTGGCGGGGATCGCCATTGTTGACGGCATAGAGCACGAGCTCGACTCGGGTCGAGACCCCGAGCTTTTCGAAGATGCGAAAAAGATATTTCTTGATGGTGTGCTCGCTGAGCGTCAGCTCGCGGGCTGTTTCGCGATTGCTCAAGCCCTCCGCCACCAGAGCCACCACCTGCTCCTCGCGCGGGGTTAGAAGGCTTTTGCCGTTCGCGTTGATTACTCGCGAGGAAGGGACCTCGGAAATCAGATCCATCACGTAGTTGAGTTGCTCGGTATTGGCCCAGATCTGCCCGGAAGCTACGCAGACGATGCACTTGCAGAGCAGGCGCAAGTTCGCATCGCCGATAGCGAAAATTCCTCGGGCGCCGGAGCGGAAAGCGCTCACTACCAGGTCGCGGTTGCAGGACTCGACAAGCAGAAGTGTCGCGATCTCGGGATAAGCCAGATGAAGCCGGCGCAGGATCATCACTGCCTCTGAGGCATTCACCGACGCGTTCAACGAAAGAAGCACTACACGCGGAGTCCTGGCTTGGACAGACTGGAAAATAGAGACGGCATCCATGCGGCATGCCGCGATGCGGAACTCCGAGTGACGGCGTAGCGCGCTGGCGAGCAATTGTGATTGCATGCGATTGGAATCGGCGATAAGCACGCTGACCGCATCGGAAGTGTCGGCGGACACCCTACTCATAGAACCAAATCTCTCAAGCATCAAAGTTCGTTAATGCGATTGTAGGTAAGCGGAATGTGCCCCAACAAGGGATTTGCGTAGAAAATCTGAACGTCATTTTCAAAACGGGAATAGAACGCCGCCGCGTTGTGAAGGACTCCACAGAGAGTGGCGTCGGGTGTGGAAAGTATTCAGTCACCATTTCTCATTCGAGGTGAAGTTGTGATGCGCCGAGGCGTAGTCAATCAACGAGGGTCGCACGAACATTGCAGGTTCTCGCGCATTATGAAGAAAAATTCGGTTAGACGCGATGAAGCGCGGATTTCCGGTCCTGTGATGTTGCGAACATGCAAGTCCACGTTCGTAGATACGCTGGAAAGAGGTACGGCCCGCGGCATCCTCCCGTTTCGTTTCAGGAATTGATCTCGCAACTCTTTGAGTTTAATTCAGTAGTGGCTGGGCGACGATTTTCCCGCATGCGGAACGCACTCCACTTTTGTGGACGGCACTTCCCATGTCTTGTCGGTGGGAACAGAAGGCCTTAAGTTCGGCACAGAGCGTCACTGTAAGTGACACTCTGGGTTAGTGATCGAGCAAGAGGTAATGGGAATCTGCTTCACATTCGTTCGATGGACAGTCATTGCGTTGCTGTGGCAGTGCGGTTGGATGGCTTTCGCGCAGGATGAGGGTAAAGGCCCGCGCGCAGACCAAAGCGTTTCCCGCTCAGGCTTAACCGGAGCCGGAACGGGAGATCGAAGTACAACGGCAGCAAAACCCGTAGCAGCGGACGGCCTGGGAAACCCTTTACTCGGAGGGGAGCGCCGTCCGCTCTACCGGCTGCGAGCCAGTGACGTGGTCGAGATCACGTTTACCGTCGCGCCGGAGTTCAACCAAATACTGACCGTGCAGCCCGACGGCTGTGTGACTTTGAAAGATGCAGGGCTGATTGAGGCAGAAGGCCTGAACCTGCAGCAATTTGGTCAGGCTGTGCAAAGGGCCTACACCGGATATCTGCATGATCCGCAAGTTGCCGTGGCGCTGAAGGATTTCGAGCGCCCGTATTTCATCGTCGGAGGCGAGGTCGGGAAACCGGGCAAGTACGAATTGCGTGCCGATACCACAGTAATCGAAGCGGTCCAGATCGCTGGCGGATTCACGCAGCAGTCCAAACACTCGCAAGTGGTGCTATTTCGGCGTGTCCATGATGACCTGGTCGAGGCCCGGCTTCTGAACCTGAAGAAAATGTTGCGGGAGGGCCGGTTCAGAGAGGATTCGCATCTGCAACCGGGAGACATGGTTTTTGTTCCACAAAACACGCTTTCCAAGATTGCCCGGTTTCTGACCAAACCCTCAGTCAGTATGTACATGAGTTCTCCCCAGTTTTAGACAAGGCATCTTTCCACAGTCGTATGTCAAAAGGAGATTCAGATCGAGGGCGCGGCGAACCGCCTCTGCCAACTTTGCGGGAATTGGCAGGGGTGTTGTTTCGCCGGCGAAGGATGGTCGTTTGCGTTTCGGGGCTAGTGGTGATGATTGCGGTTCTGTACGCCGTCTCCGGAACTAGTTATCAATCGAACATGAAGGTTCTGGTGCGGCGGGGGCGCGCCGATGCCCCAGTGAGCGCTGGGGAAAATGCGCCACTCGATCTGACACGGCAGGGAATTACCGAGGAGGAGTTGAATTCGGAGGTGGAACTACTGCGCGACGATGAGGTGCTGCGGAGAGTCGTCGAGCAAACTGGAGTACATAGCCGCGATTGGCTGCATTTCCTGCGCGCCGGCGAAGGGCAGGCGCAAATCACCGAACGCGCGGCTCGGCGCCTGGCGAAGCAGATCACCGTCGAGCCCGTGAAGAAGACAAATCTGATCGCAATCAGCTATGCCGCCAATGATCCGCAAGTGGCGGCGAAAGTCCTACAGTGCCTGGCGGTCGATTATCTGGAGAAGCACAAGACGGTACACCGGCCCGACGGAGAATTTGGTTTTTTTGAGCAGCAGACCATGACTTCGCGCCAGCAGTTGGAGGAGTCAAAGACGAGGCTCCTGCAGTTTTCGTCTTCGCACGGGATCGTAGCAGCCGGGCAGCAGCGAGACTTGGCCCTGCAAAAGCTCAGCGAAATGGATGCCACTGGGCGCCAGGCGCGAGTCGAATTGGCCGAGATGCAGCAACGCGTATTGGAATTGGAGCAGTTGCTTGCGCGACTGCCGGAACGCACGACCACCCAGGTCCGGAGTGCGGATAATCCGGAGTTGCTGAAGTCCCTCAAGGGGACGTTGCTGGACCTTCAGCTGAAGAGGACGCAGTTGCTGACTAAGTTTGAGCCCAACCATCGGTTGGTCCAGGAAGTGGACAAGCAGATCGCACAAGCTGAGGCGGCACTCGTCGCGGAAAACCTCTCGCCAGTGCGCGATGAGACTACAGACAAAGATCCCCACTACGAATGGGCAAAAGCGGAATTACAGCAGGCCGAGGTGCAAGTCAAGGCGCTCGAAGCTCGTGCGACTGCGGCGGAAGTCCAATCCGCCGCTTACCGGGCAATGGCGCAGAAATTGGGGGCGGATGCGGTCACGCAGGACGATCTTCTGAGCAGCGAAAAGGCGGCTCAGGAAAATTACCTTCTTTACGTGAAGAAGCAAGAGGCAGCGCGCATGGATGATGCGCTCGATGAGCGCGGCATCGTCAATGTCGCAATTGCAGAGCAGCCAATAGCGCCGGCGCTGCCCGTGCGGTCGGCATGGATGGTACTGGCGGTGGGATTCGTCGCCGCCGGCGCGGCCGGAACAGGGTCGGCGTTTGCCGCGGATTACCTGGATCCGGCTTTTCGCAATCCGGATGACGTGATGGCGTTTTTGAATGCTCCGGTGCTGGCATCGTTGCCCAGGAGCATGCGAGGGAGGCTCTCGGCATGAGGGCGGGAGTTATGGCCGCGGAGTTGCTGGAAATTGTCGACCGAAGGCGAACGGCGACGCGGGAGCAGGCAACGCCGGCAAAAGTCAGGTTGCAATCCGTGGCCAGTTGGAATCCCGAAAATTTTGCGCGCGAGCAGATTCGACGGCTGGTACGGCAAGTTTTCTTCTCCAGCGCGCCGCAGCCGAAACGGCACGTTCTGTTCAGTGCGGTCGAACCCGGAGCCGATCTTGGCAGCATTTGCCTGCGGGTTGCCCAGACCCTCGCAATGGAGACATCCGCCGGTGTTGCCGTGGTCGGGTCGATTCCGCAAGACGCGGACACATTGGGGAGTTGCCTGGAGGATGCGAGCGATGATTCAAGCGACGGAAGCACGCTACTCCGGAAAATGGCGATGCGATTGGCCAGCAACTTGTGGCTCCTGCCGGATCAGAGCGCAAACGCAAGCCACAATTCCGTGTCGGTAGCCGGCTTCTTCGGCGGTCTTCGCAGTGAATTCGAATACTCGATCGTGCAGGCGCCCCCGGCGGGTGAGTCGAGCCGGGCAACGGAAATGGCGAAGGCCGCGGATGGGCTGATTTTAGTGCTCTCGGCACAACATACGCGCAGGGCAAGTGCCCTCAGGGTCAAGCAGATGATGGAAGAAGCTGAAGTACGCATTCTCGGGACGGTGTTGACCGACCGGGAGTTTCCAATTCCAGAAAGGATCTACCGGCGGCTGTAGTCCGCCGCCAAAGCAGAGAGTGCAGGATGGGAATCTGAACGGTGCCGCAGTGCCTTCCGCTCTTGTCAATCTCGAGTCCCAGGAATTCGACGAGGTCGAACTGGGACGTTTGATCCCCGGCGAGGCGCCGGCGTTCCGCGGGAATGCGAGGAAGCAGCCGCGACCGGCGAGGCGGCATGGCCTGCAGGCTGTGCTTGACCCCATCGCAACGCCGAGGGACGAAAGCGGGGAACGATCCAGCGATCTTCTGGCCATGCTGGTTCCGGCGCCTCTGCAAGGCCGGTCAGCGTGGAAGTGGCTGAAGGCCATGGCTGCGGACTGGGCTCTAGTAATGCTTAACTGGCTGTTGCTGGGAGCGCTGCTGGTCCCGTTGCGAAAGATTTTTCCTAATCCCACATTTTTTGAATACGCCACCGGGGCTCCTCTTCCCCTGATGGGCGTGGCCATTCTGCATGCCGCTTTAATCACTCTTATGGGTCACTCGGAAGGAATTTATGCCGGTGGAATTGAGATAAAGCCGGAGGCCAGAGCCTTGGGGAAGTGTGTGGGATGGGCGACGCTGGCAGTGTCGCTGGGTGCGGGCCTGCTCACGGCTCGATGGGCGACCGCCGGTCTGTGCTGCTGCGCTGGCTTGTTGCATTTCCCTGCACTTCAAACGTGGCGTTGGAGCATGGCCCGGCGAGGGCTCGGGGATCGGCAGCGCCGCAGAGTGCTGGTGGTTGGCGGCGGCAGGGTGGGCCGGGGCATTGCGCGTTACATCGAACAGCATCCCCAGAGCGAAAGAAGCGTATACGGGATTCTCGACGACGAGAGCGAGTTGGGAAACGGAGTCATTGGCAGATCCGAGGATCTGGCGCGGCTGGCTCGTACGGGATTTGTCGACGAAGTGATTCTGGCGGCGCCAGAGAATAGCGCGCTCGGTCTGCAGATCGTGCGGGAAGCGCGGCGGCTGCGGCTTGATGTAGATGTGGTGCCACAATTGTTTGGCTGCCAGGCCGTTGCGTGCGACATGGAACGCCTGGGCGATCTGCCGCTCATCTGCCTGCACTCGGAGAGATTGCCCGCCGTTCATTTGGTTTTTAAGCGGCTGGTAGATCTGTTCGTCTCCACTGTGGCGCTGCTTGCTCTGACGCCATTTCTCTCTTTCATCGCAGCCCTGATCAAACTGGATTCTCCGGGGCCGATCCTTTATTGCGCCAAACGCGCCGGCCGGAAAGGCGCCTCATTTCGCTGCTACAAATTTCGCACCATGGTCTCGAACGCAGACGAGTTGAAGCTCCCTTTGCGACAGAACAATCAGAGGTCCGGGCCATTTTTCAAAATTGCAGGCGACCCGAGAGTCACACGGGTCGGCGCATATCTACGACGCTACAGCCTCGACGAGTTACCCCAACTCTGGAATGTCCTGCGAGGGGAGATGAGCCTGGTAGGGCCGAGACCGCATCCGCTCGACGATGTTGCCGGGTACGGGATTGAGCACTTGTCGCGGCTGGATGTGACCCCCGGAATGACCGGTTTGTGGCAAGTCACGGCTCGGCGGGATCCCTCCTTTCGGCGCGGCATAGAGTTGGACAGGGAATATATCCGCACCTGGAGCTTAGGCTTGGACATGCGCATTCTGATGAAAACCTTTCTTGCGGTAGCGCAAGGCAGCGGGGAGTGATGCAGGCATCTTCGGTGCAGGCGACGATGCCGCCTTGGTGGGGCGAGCAGGTCGCAATCGGCGCAGCTAACATCGTCTTGCGTCCCTTGCAACTCCTGGTGGCGTATCCATCTTTCTTATTTCTAGCAGCGCTCACCGCGATGTTGCTGCGACATCCGGATGTGCGGTTCTATCAGATCGACCGGGTAGCGTTCGCAATTCTGGTGCTGGCGGTGGTGAGCCGAGCCGTCGTAGTGAGACAGCCACTGTTCGTGATAGGGCGAGCGACCTGGCCGATGTTGGGACTGACATTGCTCGCCTTGACAGGCATTGCCGGGCAGCCGTTCGATCCCGAAGCGTGGAGCGTGCTGGCTTCGAAGTTGGTCGTGCCGTTCACGATGTTCCATCTGGCGCAATTGGTGTTCACGAGCGAGAGGCGCTTTCGCCAGTTTGAGACATTCGCTCTGCTTATCTTGGCCTACCTTAGTTTCACAGCGATTGCCTTCCTGTGCGGAGCGCGTTGGTTGATTTTTCCGCGATTCATTTTGGATGAAAGCCTCGGAATTCAAGCCGACCGGGCACGAGGGCCCCTGTTGCAGGCTGTGGCCAACGGCGTATCGATCAATATGCTGGGTTTGCTGGCCCTGCATGCGTTTCGCAGAAGAGGACGACGAAACGCGGCTTTGGTCCTGCTGCTGGCTTCTGTGCCGGTTGCGATTCTGGCCACCATGACTCGCGCGGTCTGGGTCTCTTTCACAGGGACGCTGGTCGCCTTGGCGTTTCTGTCCGAAAGCCGCAAGGTTCGGGGTGCCTTCGTGTCGTGGATGATTGTGCCGGCAATGGGTCTGGGTGTTGTGTTGAGTTCAAGCAACCTCAGTCGGACGTTAAGTGATCGCTTGGAGGAGCGTGGGCCCGTGGAGTTTCGTGAGGCGGTTTATGCGGCCAGTTGGGAGATGTTCCTAGAACGTCCATGGACCGGCTGGGGTTTCCATCAAATGCCGTCCGAATTACCCCGTTACGTCAGCGGATACAAAGAAAGAGTGTTCTATCCGCATAACACCTATCTCGAATTGCTCGCTGAGCACGGCATTGGAGGACTGCTGTTGTACGCATGGCTGATGTGGGAGATGTGGCGGCTCGGTCGAGGTGGAATTCCGCCTGCGGAAAACGACGGTTTTCTTGATCGGTACTTTCATCGCCTGTGGCCGATTCTGCTGGCGGGGTATTGGGTCAATGCCGCCGTGGTGGTGATGAGTTACCAGTTTGTGAACGGATTGCTCTTCACTATGGCGGGAATGCTCGCCGCACAGCGGCGCCGGGCCGAGAGCGTGCCATCGTGCTGACGGTTGCATTTCTCGCAAATGAGTTTCCCTCTCCGATCGAGCGTTACGTGTCAGATGAGATTGAAGAACTCGAGCGGCGGGGCGTGCACGTTATCGCTGGTAGCGTGCGACGGCCAAAAGAGCATGCGGACCTCATGCCGGAGGTTGTGCTGCAGTGTTTCGAACCGAGCGCGCTGCGCCGTGCCGCTTGGCTGTTGATCCGAAGATGGAGGCGTATCGCGCCCCTTTTCCGGCGCATTGCGTTTCAAGGGAACGAGGGATTCCGGCAACGCCTGAAAGCGGTTGCGCATACGTTATTGGGCGCCTGTTATGCCGAGAAATTAGAGGGGCGAGGCCTGGATCACATCCACGTCCATCACGGATATTTCGGATCTTGGGTGGGAATGGTAGCGGCGCGGTTGCTGGGGGTACCCTTCAGCATCACGCTGCACGGCTCGGACCTCCTGCTGCATGCCACATACCTCGATACCAAACTGGAGCACTGCGCCTTTTGCCGGACGATTTCGGAATATAACCGGCGATACGTTCTGCAGCATTATCCCCGCGTTGCACCTGAGAAGGTGTTCGTGTTGCCTCTGGGAGTCGAAGTACCCGAGCCCGGGGATTTCCGGGCGGAGCTCAAGGCGAAGGACGATCCGATACTTTTGCTCGCCGTGGGACGGTTGCATGCGGTAAAAGATCACGCCTTTCTCGTACGTGCATGTGCCAACCTTCTCGCCCGGGACGTCGCGTTCCGCTGCCTGATTGCCGGCGAGGGACCGGAGCATTCCCGTCTGGAATCCATGATTCGTGCATTGGATCTTGAAGGACGCGTCACTCTGCTGGGACACGTCCAGCCGGCGCAGCGGAATTCCTTGTACGCCAAAGCCGACATTGTAGTTCTGACCAGCCGCAGCGAGGGCGTACCGCTGGTGCTGATGGAAGCCATGGCGCGGGGAAAGATAGTCCTGGCACCAGCCATCACCGGAATCCCTGAATTGGTTATTTCGGGCAAGACAGGATTCCTGTACGAGCCTGGATCGATCGATGATTTTGTCGCCCGTCTGCTCTTCCTTCGTGCGCAGATGCAGAACAGCATTGATCCTCACGAACTGCATGCCCACGTGCTTGCAAGAGGCTTGCATCTGGAGTGGATCCGCCGTGAAGCCCGGATGCACGTCAAACAGAATTTCAATCGCCACAAGAATCTGCAGCTGTTGGCGCAATTATTTCTCCAGCGGATCGCCCCGCAGACCGAGAGCACCCCTGATGAGAGTCTTGTATTGCAACAAATATAACTATCCCTTCAGCGGGACCGAAGTTTATCTGTTCGAGTTGATGGAGTTAATGCGGGCCAGGGACCAGGAAGTAGCCTTGTTTTCCATGACCGATGCGCGGGGGGAAACGACTCCGTACGATCAGCATTTCGTGTCCCCCATTGACTTCAAGGCGAAGTCAGGATTCTGGCAAAAGGCCCAGAAGGCCGCGCATGCCATCTATTCGACGGAGGCGCGGCGGAAGATCCGGGGCATGATCCGGGATTTTCGCCCGGATGTGGCACACGTTCGCAGTATCTACCATCATTTATCGCCGTCGATTCTGTGGGAACTCAAAGCACAGAACGTTCCAGTCCTGTATCACGTAAATGATTTCAAACTGCTTTGTCCGAACTACAACCTGCTGTCGCACGGGAAAGTATGCGAAGCGTGTGCAGGCGGGGGCTTCCAGAACATGCTGTGGTCGAGTTGCTATCCAGGAATGAAGGCGCGCCTCACCCTAATGGCGGAGGCTTGCGTTCATCGCTGGCTGGGGACTTATGGCAAGTGTGTGGACCTGTTTCTGGCGCCGAGCCGATTTGTGCGCGACAAATTTGTGGAGCACGGCTGGGATGGAAGCCGGTTCCATGTATTGCCGCACTTTCAGAGAGTCCAGCCATTGCGGAAGTCAGGCGCATGCCCCGACGGTCCTATCCTGTACGTAGGCAGATTATCGGCGGAAAAAGGTTTGGACGATTTGTTGCGGGCCATGCAGCAGCTTCCACAATTGCGCCTGGTGATTGCGGGCGACGGGCCGCAGAAAAGTGAACTGCAGGGGCTGGCGATGGAACTCCGTCTGAGTAACGTCGAGTTCGTAGGCCAGGTCCGACCCGCGGACCGCGATCTCCTGATCGCGCAGTCGCGATTCACAGTGTTTCCTTCGCACGCGTACGAGACGTTGGGCAAGACAATCCTGGAATCCTATGCGCAAGGGCGCGCCGTGGTGGCTAGCGATCTTGGCTCCAGGCGCGAGTTGATCCGGCAAGGTGAAACAGGTCTTTTGTATCGCGGCGGAGATGTGAATGGGCTCGCCAGCGCCATGCGAACATTGGCCGCGAACCCCGAACTGGCGGAGAGTCTTGGGCGGGCCGGGTGGGATTGGGTTCGCACTTATCACAGACCGGATGCGCATTACCACGATCTGATGGCCTTGTATCAGATGCTCATCGCGAAAAAGGCAGCTTCCAGCCGGAGTCTTGTCACAATTTCGGCGAAGGCGCCAAAGCAACCGGTGGAACCGGGCGCATTGCGATCCACCGCGGACGAACCCCCAAAGCTGCGAGTCGCGTTCATCGGCGGACGAGGAGTGATCTCGAAATACAGCGGCATCGAGAGCTACTACGAAGAAGTGGGCAAACGATTGGCCGCTCGCGGCCACCATGTTACCGTCTACTGCCGCAACTATTTCACTCCCAGCCTGCAAGAGCACAACGGGATGAGGCTGGTGCGGCTGCCCACGATCCGCTCGAAGCATTTGGACACCCTGATTCACACTCTGCTGAGCACGGTGCATGCGCTCACTCGCCAATATGACATCGTGCATTATCACGCCCTGGGGCCTGCGCTGTTTTCTCTGTTTCCCCGTCTCCTGGGAACCCGGACTGCGGTGACCGTGCAGGGACTGGACTGGCAGCGCAAGAAATGGGGGCGAGTTGCTTCGGCAGTATTGCGCTGGGGAGAAAGCGCTTCGGTGAATCTCCCGGACGCCACCATGGTAGTCTCCAGAACGCTGCAGCAGCATTACCGGGCTGCGCATGGCGCTGAAACATTCTATGTGCCCAACGGTGGCGTTCTACGCGCTCGAACTGAGCCGAACAAAATCTTGGAGTGGGGACTTGAACCAGGGAGATACGTTTTGTTCTTAGGCAGATTTTCCCCGGAAAAGGGCTGCCATTTGTTGGTCGAAGCGTTCGAGCATCTCACTGAGAATGTCACGCTGGTCATGGCCGGGGCGGGAAGCTACTGCGACGACTACAGTCGTGAGCTTCGAACCCACGCGAGCCAGCGGATTCGGATGCTCGATTGGGTCTCGGGCGAAACGTTAGATGAACTGCTCACCAATGCGATGATCTTTGTGCTACCGTCGGATATCGAAGGCCTTTCCCTGGCATTGCTGGATGCCATGGGCGCCGGCTTATGCGTGTTGACCAGCGATGTCCCGGAAAACCGCGAAGTCGTGGATGGAGTGGGCTTTACGTTTCAGCGGGGAAGCGCGCCAGATCTCGCCCTGCGACTTCGTTTTTTGATTGCGAATTCTGCCGTGCGCCAGGCTGCAGGCAAGCTCGCGAAAAAGCGAATCGAAGAAAATTATCAATGGTCGAAGATCGCCGAAGATATAGAGAGGGCTTATTTTAGGGTGCTGGGGTGGAAGTCAGTTTCTCTCATGCTCAAGAGAGATAGTCAGAGCGCTGAACCAGCTCTTGAAAGCCAGTTGAGCACCCTTCGAACCGGTTGAATTTCATATTGCAGGGTTCGGATGGCTAACTTGATCGGGACGGGCGAATCCCGTCCTTTTTTATTACAATCGAAGGCCGGCCCCCGGGGACAGGCTAAGGTACGCCCCACCCACGGCTCTCTTTCGCATGCAGGATCGCATTCTTATTACGGGCGGTGCGGGATTTATCGGGTCAAATTTCGTTCTGCAACAAATGCAGGATCCGTCCCTGTCCATCATCAACTTAGATAAACTGACATATGCGGGGAACCTGCGCAATCTCGAGGGTATAGCGGCCGACGACCGTTATGAGTTTGTACAAGGGGACATCGCCGACCGCGAGTTGGTGCGGCGGATCTTGCGCAAGTCCCGCCCGCGAGCCATCGTGCACTTTGCGGCCGAGAGCCATGTCGATCGCTCGATCCGCGGTCCGGGCGAGTTCATCCAGACTAATATCAATGGAACCTTTGCACTGCTGGAGGAGGCCCGGGCTCATTGGGCCGAGCTGATCGGGGACGAGCGCCATCAGTTTCGCTTCCTGCACGTGTCCACCGACGAAGTATACGGTTCATTGGGGCCAGAGGATCCGCCGTTCTCTGAAACGACGCCTTACGCCCCCAACAGTCCTTATGCGGCGTCAAAAGCCGCCTCCGACCATCTGGTGCGCGCCTATCACCACACCTACGGCCTCCCGACCCTGACCACCAACTGCTCGAATAACTATGGCCGGTTTCAATTTCCCGAGAAGTTGATCCCGCTCATGATTCTGAACGCTCGCGAAGGCAAAGCGCTGCCAGTTTATGGTGATGGCAGGAACGTCCGCGACTGGCTGTATGTGGAGGATCATTGTCAGGCGATCGCGATAGTGCTGCGCCGTGGAAAGCCAGGAGAGACCTACAACATTGGAGGCTGGAACGAAAAGCCAAATCTTGAGATCGTCCAGAGTATTTGCGATGTGCTGGACGAGATGTCGCCTCGGGCCGGAAGCTCTCGCCGGGAATTGATCACATTCGTGAAGGACCGCCCGGGGCACGATCGGCGCTATGCGATGGACGCAAGCAAGATTGAGCGGGAACTGGGATGGAAACCGAAGGAAACGTTTGCGACCGGACTCCGCAAAACCGTGCGCTGGTATGTTGAAAACGAGGCTTGGGTTCGCGATGTGACTAGCGGGGCTTACCGCCAGTGGATTGCGACGCACTATTCGGGCTAGTGGCCGGGGCCTGGGACCATGACCTAAACATGAGCGAAAGCACGCGCTACAAAGGAATCGTTCTGGCGGGAGGATCGGGAACCCGTTTGTACCCGGTAACCCAGGCTCTGGGAAAGAGCCTGCTCCCTGTCTACAACAAGCCGATGATTTACTATCCGCTATGCACGCTGATGCTGGCGGGCATCCGCGAAATGCTGATTATTTCTACTCCCGAGGACGTGCCCAAATTCCAGACTCTGCTGCGGGATGGAAGCCAATACGGGATTCAACTTGAATATCAAGTGCAGGCAAAGCCTGAAGGCATTGCGCAGGCCTTTCTGCTCGGGGAAAACTTTATCGGGGGCAGGCCATGCGCTCTGGTGCTCGGCGACAATATTTTCTATGGCCATGATCTGGCCAAGGACTTGCGAGAATCGGCGACGAAAGCCAAGGGCGCGCGGGTATTCGCCTATCCCGTGCATGATCCTGAGCGCTACGGAGTGGTGGAGTTCGATGCCAACGGGCGCGCCCTGAGTATCGCGGAAAAACCCAAGCAGCCAAAGTCCAAATACGCCGTCACCGGCCTTTATTTTTACGACAACCAAGTCGTGGAAATCACGAAGAGCATGAAACCCAGTGCCCGCGGGGAACTCGAGATCACCGATGTGAACCAGGCCTATCTGAAAAAGGGGCAACTGGAAGTCGTGGTTATGGGACGCGGCATGGCCTGGCTCGACACCGGCACTCATGAGTCTCTGATGGAAGCGGCACTTTATATTCAGGCAATCGAAAAGCGCCAGGGCTTGATGGTGGCGTGCCCCGAAGAAATCGCTTACCGGTCGGGCTATATCACGGCCGAGCAGGTCGAAAAGATTGGAGCTTCAATGCGCAACAGCAGCTACGGGGCATACTTGCTCCAACTATTGCGGGAGACGGTATTCTGAAGGACGCGGCCTCGACGCCGCAGTCTGCGATGGATGCAATCAGGAAAATTCCGACGGATTTGCCGGATGTGTTTGTGCTAGAGCCGCGTGTGTTTGGCGATGAGCGCGGGTTTTTCTTCGAGAGCTATAACGAAAAAGTCTTTGCCCATCTGGGCATTTGCGGCCCCTTCGTGCAGGACAATCATTCTTTTTCCAAGCGGAATGTGCTGCGTGGTCTGCATTACCAGATTCAACATCCGCAGGGCAAGTTAGTACGCGTAGGCGCAGGAGAAATCCTCGACGTCGCCGTCGATCTGCGACGCCATTCAGCGACTTTCGGGAAATGGGAAGCGGTCCGGCTGTCCGGCGAGAATCGACGGATGCTCTGGATTCCGCCGGGATTTGCGCACGGATTTCGCGTCATCTCCGATTCGGCGCACGTGCTGTACAAAACGACGGATTATTACGCCCCGGAATTCGAGCGCACCGTAGCTTGGCACGATCCAGATTTGAAAATTGAGTGGGGATTGGATGCAGAGCCAATCGTATCCGCCAAAGACCAGCGCGGAATCCCGCTTCGCGATGCCGAGACCTTCGGCTAAGTTGTGGAAATCAGATCATGAAAGTGATGGTGATTGGCGCTACCGG
Organism: Candidatus Sulfotelmatobacter sp.; assembly: GCA_035949755.1. GTDB lineage: Bacteria > Acidobacteriota > Terriglobia > Terriglobales > Acidobacteriaceae > Sulfotelmatobacter. The sequence continues at coordinate 32,569 of DASYYT010000100.1, read as the reverse complement.
ACTTCTGGGTAAGGCGCTGCTGCGCGAGTGGACAGGCGATGAAATCGTCGGACTCGGCTCGCGCGATATGGATATTCGCGATGCAACCCGAGTTCGGGCGATCACGCAGAAGTCCCGGCCGGATTGGATTGTCCTGGCAGCCGCTTACACCGACGTGGACGGGTGCGAGGCGCACCCGGAACTGGCATTTTCGGTAAACCGCGACGGCGCTGTGAATGTGGCCGCCGCCGCCGAAGAAGCTGGAGCAAAACTTATTTTTCTCAGTTCGGATTATGTGTTTGACGGGAGCAAGACCTCGCCTTATGACGTCGTCGATGAACGCAATGCCCAGAGCGTTTATGGCCGCTCCAAAGCTGAGGCCGAAGTCCGTTTATTCCAGGCATTGCCTCAGGTTTGCATTGTGCGCACATCCTGGCTCTTCGGCGCCGGGGGCAAATGTTTCCCGGATACGATCTTGACGCTGGCAGCGAACCGCCCGTTTCTCGATGTGGTCGATGATCAGAGGGGGTGTCCAACGTACTCGCGGGATCTGGCCAAAGCCATCATCTCTTTATGCCGCGCCGGAGCATCCGGAATCCTACATGTGACCAACTCCGGCCACTGTTCGTGGTTTGAATTTGCCCGGGAGATCGTTGGCGAGGCGGGACTCGCAGTCGAGGTGAGGCCGGTTAGCAGCGCGCAAATGGCGCGTCCCGCACCGCGTCCCGCATATTCGGTTCTCTCGGCAACGAGCCTTCATCCCTACGCCATCGAAATGCCGGAATGGAAAGATGCGCTGCGCAGATATTTGCAAGAACGAGCCAGTCCGGCTGAACCGGAAATTGCTTCGCCCGAGGCAGGCTGTTAGGATGCGGCGGGGTTGACGCCAAGTGAAGGTCATCCAGAATTACGTCGATGGCAAGTTCGTCGCAGGCAAGCGCGAGTTCGCCGACGTGAACCCGGCGGACGGGAGCGTGATCGCGCAGGTCACCGAGGCCGATCGCGACGTTGTCGATGCCGCCGTGCAGGCAGCGCGCAGGGCGCTGCGAGGCGAGTGGGATCGTCTAAGCGTGCCGCAACGGGCGGCCCGATTGTACAAAGTCGCGGATGCGATCGAGGCGCGATTCGACTGCTTTGTCGCGGCTGAGGTGGCCGACACGGGCAAGCCCATCGCGCTGGCTTCTCGCCTCGACGTTCCACGGGCGTCGGCGAACTTCCGTGCCTTCGCCGATCTCATCAAGACCACGGGCCTCGAATCTTTTCAGACCGCAACTGCCGATGGCAACAGCGCGCTCAATTACGCTGTGCGCAAGCCTCTTGGCGTGGTCGGCATCATTACTCCCTGGAATCTTCCCCTTCTGCTACTCACATGGAAAGTCGCGCCAGCTCTTGCCTGCGGTAACACTGTCGTGGCGAAGCCCTCGGAAGAGACGCCCGCGACCGCAACTTTGTTGGCCGAGGCCATGCAGCAGGCGGGGATTCCCGCCGGCGTTTACAACGTAGTGCACGGATTCGGTCCGAATTCGGCGGGAGAATTTCTCACCCAGCATCCGGATGTGAACGCGGTGACCTTCACCGGCGAATCGCAAACCGGCGCGGCAATCATGAAAACGGTTGCGGCCTCGGTGAAGCCGGTCTCGTTTGAACTCGGCGGAAAAAATGCAGCCATCATTTTCGCCGACTGCGAGTTTGAAGATGCTGTGAACGGAATCAGCGAGGCAGTCTTTCTGAATACGGGTCAGGTCTGCCTCTGCGCCGAGCGGGTGTATGTGGAGCGGCCAATCTTTGACCGGTTTGTGGCGGCTCTCAAGAGAAAAGCCGAGGGACTTCGCCTGGGATCTCCGCTTGAGAAGGCAACTGAGTTGGGCCCTTTGATTTCAGCGCGGCATCGCGAAAAAGTCCTCTCCTATTACCGCTTGGCTCGTGAAGAAGGTGCGACTGTTGTGGCGGGAGGAGGCGTGCCCTCGTTCAGGAACTCTCTGGACAATGGGTTCTACGTGCAGCCGACGATCTATACTGGATTGAGGGAGTCGGCGTGCTGCGTGAAAGAAGAAATTTTTGGACCCGTGTGCCACGTGGCTCCTTTCGATTCCGAAGAGGAAGCGGTGGCCTTGGCAAACGACACCAAGTACGGGCTGGCGGCCTCAATCTGGACGACGAATTTGAAGCGCGGACACCGCGTGGCACAACAGATGAATGTGGGCATCACGTGGGTGAATTGCTGGTTCTTGCGTGATCTGCGGACGCCGTTCGGTGGCGTGGGACTGTCGGGAATCGGCCGCGAGGGCGGGGTTCACTCTCTGGATTTTTATTCTGAGCTGAATAACATCTGTATCAGGCTTTGAACGCTGTACGAAATGCACACATGGGGAAAGTCGAAAGCAAGGTAATCACAGGCCGCGCCAAGCCGCGCGGAAAGTATCCGCACGTGAAGCGCGCGGGCGACTTTATCATCGTGTCGGGAACGAGTGCGCGACGCTCCGACAACACGATTGCGGGAGCCGAGGTCGACGAACTTGGCACTACACATCTTGATATTCGCGAGCAGACCCGAGCCGTTATCGAGAACGTGCGCGAGATTCTGAGAACCGTCGAGGCAGATATTGAGGATGTGGTGGAAGTGACGTCCTATCTGGTCAGCATGAACGACTTCGCGGGATATAACGAAGTCTACGGCGAATACTTTACGCAAGACGGTCCTGCCAGGACGACAGTTGCGGTGCATCAATTGCCGCACCCGCACCTGCTGATTGAAATTCGCGCGGTTGCGTACAAGCCCGAGAAATAGGAGAGTCCCATGCCGTCCATCAAGGAATTGAAGGCATTTAATTTTCAGCAGTGGATCGATCACAACAAGGAAAAGTTCAAACCTCCGGTGGGAAACGCGCAGGTCTGGGAAGACGGCGAAATGATGGTGACGGTGGTGGGAGGCCCCAACCAGCGCCGCGATTATCATGACGACCCGACCGAAGAATTCTTTTACCAGTTGAAGGGAAATATAGTTTTGCGTTTGATGGAAACTCCCGGCAATCCGCCGCTGGAAGTTCCGATCCATGAGGGCGAAATCTTTCTGCTGCCAAAACATATGCGGCACTCTCCGCAGCGCCAGGCAGGGACTCTGGGAGTCGTCGTCGAGATGCCGCGTCCGGAAGGCGCTTTGGATGGGTTTGAGTGGTACTGCCAGAACTGCCATCAGCTTCTGCATCGTGCAGAAGTGAAGCTGAAGAGCATCGTGCGCGATCTGCCGCCGTTATTTGAAAACTTCTACAGCAATGAGAGCCTCCGCAAATGCAAGCACTGCGGCGCCGTTCATCCCGGCAAACAGTAGAAATGCCAGTCATCGACATCCACAATCATTTTTTCCCCGAGACCTGGCCCGATCTTGCGGCGCGCTATGGCACGCCAGACTGGCCACGGATCAAGCACACGGAACCCGGCAAAGCCGACATCATGCTGGGCGATCGCTTTTTCCGGCACATCTATTCTGCGTGTTGGGATCCCGAAGTGCGGCTCCAGGAGATGGACCGCGACGGCGTTGATATGCAGGTAATGTCGGCGACGCCGGTGCTGTTCGCCTATGAACGCCCGGTGGAACAGGCTCTGGATTGCGCGCGTATGTTCAACGATGCGGCACTCGAGTTGTGCTCGCGTGGCAAGGGACGCATGAAGTCGCTGTGTCAGGTTCCTCTGCAGGATATCGATGCTTCCTGCAAAGAATTGAGCCGATGCATGCGGGCGGGGCACTTGGGCGTGCAGATTGGAAATCACGTTGGCGAAAAAAATCTCGACGACGCCGGAATCGTAACCTTCCTGCATCACTGCGCCGATGAAGGCGCCGCCGTCCTGGTACACCCATGGGACATGCTGGGCCAGCCTCGCATGCCGAAATACATGATGCCGTGGACGGTCGGTATGCCCGCCGAAACGCAACTGGGAATTGTTGCCATGATCTTGGGCGGCGCGTTTGACAAGCTGCCAAAGACGCTCCGCATCTGCTTCGCGCATGGCGGCGGAAGCTTCGTATTCTTACTGGGACGCTTGGAAAATGCCTGGAAACATCACCCCGTGGCGCATGGAATCTGTGAATTGCCGCCCAGCCGGTATCTGGATCGTTTTTCTGTGGACTCGGCAGTGTTCGATCGACGGGCGCTCGAGTTTTTGGTCGCTAGCATGGGAAGTGAACGCGTGATGCTGGGATCGGATTATCCCTTTCCGCTGGGTGAGCATGGCATCGGCAGCTTGATTCGATCCAGCCATCTGAACGATGAGGCCAAATCGCGGTTGCTCGGTGGAAACGCGATCTCCTTTCTGGCGCTTAAGAAGGCAGAACCTCCGAGCGCGCATGCAGCCTCGCCCCTTCCGCCACCAACGCCCCCGCAAGCAGATCAGCTCACCTACAGCTCATATCTCAAAGTTCCGGAGTTGTTGTCGCTGCAACATCCGCAGTCCAAGCCGCAACATCACGATGAAATGCTTTTCATCATCGTGCACCAGACCTACGAGCTGTGGTTCAAAGAGTTGCTGCACGATCTGGATGGCGTAGTGGCCAATCTAAAGGCGGTGCAGAAGAATCCGAAGTCGCGCGATGAGGTGTATGAAGCCGCGCGCCTGCTGCGGCGGTGCACGGAAATCACGCGAGTGCTGATCGAGCAGTTCACGATTCTTGAAACCATGCTGCCGACGCACTTTCTGGCCTTTCGCGGAAAGCTCGAGCCTGCCAGCGGATTTCAATCCGAACAATTCCGCGAGATCGAGTTTCTCTGCGGGTTGAAAGACGAGAAGATGCTTCGCTATCATCGGCCGACTCCGGAAGCCTACGCCCAACTGGAACGGCGTTTGCGCGAGCCATCTTTGCATGACGTTTTCTTTGCGGCCTTGCGCGCCATGGGCATATTGCACATCGACGACAATGCCACCCCAGCTGATCGATTCTCTGCCCGGGCACGCGCAGTGCTCTCGCTGTACAAGGACGAGCATAGTCAACGCGATTGGATCGATGTCTGCGAAAGGCTTACTGAGTTTGATGAACTGGTCGTGAGCTGGAGGCTGCGCCACATTCAGCTGGTCGAGCGCATCATTGGAATCCGCATGGGAACGGGCGGGAGCGCGGGAGCTTCGTACCTGAAGCTCACTCTCGACAAGAAGTTTTTTCCCGAATTGTGGGAAGCGCGAACTCTACTGACCGAATAAAGCACGGCCCTTCTGAGCTCAGCACTCTTTTTCTCATGGCGCGCACAACCGAGACCATCACGCTGATCGGAGCGGGGCTGAATGGGCCGCTTCTCGCCCTGGGCCTGGTCCGACGCGGGTTCACGGTCCAGATCTTTGAACGTCGTCCGGATATGCGGCGGGTGCGCATGAGCGCCGGGCGTTCCATTAACCTGGCTCTCTCAACCAGGGGGATACATGCTTTGGCCCAGGTGGGATTGTGGGAGGGAATGCAGAACCTCATCATTCCTATGAAGGGAAGGATGATGCATTCGCCGCAATCGGAGCTGACGTTTCAGCCCTATGGCAAGGATGAATCTGAGGTGATCAATTCGATCTCCCGCGCCGAATTGAATATTGCCTTGATGAATGCGGCGGAAGCGCACGGAGTCAAAATTCATTTTCAACAGCGCTGCACCGGAATTAATCTGGGCACCGGAGCGCTGCGGCTTCGTGACGAGCAGACCAGAAGCGAGCGAACGGTCGAAACCGAAGCGGTGATCGGCTGTGATGGTTCCGCTTCGGCGATTCGCAACGCGATGCTCAAGCAAAGTCGGTTCAATTTCTCCCAGCAGTATCTCGATTATGGGTATAAGGAGTTGACAATCCCGGCGGGGCCCGGCGGGAATCACGTGATCGAGACTCAAGCGCTGCACATCTGGCCGCGCGGAAACTACATGCTGATTGCGTTGCCCAACGTGGATGGAACCTTCGCATGCATCCTATTCCTGCCCTTTGAGGGACGCGACAGCTTCGCGCAATTAAACACGCCGCAAGAGGTGCGCGAATTCTTTCAGGCTCGCTTTCCCGATGCGGTTCCGCTCATGCCTGATCTCACCGATAACTTCTTTGCCAATCCTACGGGTGCGATGGTGACGATCAAGTGTTCGCCCTGGCACGAAGAGGATCGTGTGCTCCTGCTCGGCGATGCGGCTCACGCAATCGTTCCTTTCTTTGGGCAGGGGATTAACTGCGGTTTTGAAGATTGCAGCGTCCTGCTCGAGTTGATCGATAAGCGGCGCACGGATTGGAAGAGCATCTTCTCCGAATTCGAGCAGGCGCGCAAAGTCAACACGGACGCCATCGCGGACTTAGCCGTCGAGAACTTTGTCGAAATGCGAGATCGAGTCGCGGATCCCAGATTTCTCTTTCGCAAGAAACTCGAGATTGCCCTGGAAACCAGGTATCCCGCGTGGTTTGTGCCTAAATACGCGATGGTGACTTTCCACCGCATGCCCTATGCCACCGCCTTGCAAAGAGGGCGTGTGCAGGAGCGGATGCTGGAAGAACTGTCCCAGAGCATTGATCGCATTGAAGATGTGGATTGGAACAAGGCGCACCAGCTGGTCCACAGCGAGCTTACGCCTCTGGAGTTTTCTTGACCCTAGCCTTTCAATCTGGCGAAGACTTTGCGCGAAAGATGGATGCTGCCGATTCCCTTGCACATTTTCGCGATCGCTTCTGGATTCCCCGAACCAGCGGGGGCGAACAGTGCCTTTACCTCTGCGGCCACTCTCTCGGGTTGCAGCCCAGGACTGCCGCTTCTTACCTCCAGGAGGAATTACGGGCATGGGCAGAACTAGGCGTCGAGGCTCACTTTCACGCGAGCCATCCCTGGATGGCCTATCACCGTCTGCTCACCCAGCAGACAGCCGAACTGGTCGGAGCGCTGCCCCATGAAGTTGTGGTGATGAACTCTCTGACCGTCAATCTCCATCTGATGATGGCCTCGTTTTACCGTCCCACGAATCAGAGGCACAAAATTGTGATCGAGCGCGGAGCCTTTCCTTCCGATCAGTACGCGGTAAAGTCACAGATCCGTTTTCACGGTTTCGATCCGGCCTCGTCATTGATCGAACTGGCGCCGCGAGAAGGCGAATCTTGCATTCGCGACGAAGATATTCAGGAGTTCATCGAGAGAGAGGGCGACTCACTCGCTCTCATCCTCTTCGGTGCAGTCAATTATGCGACCGGACAGGTTTTTGACATGACCGGGATCACCGCAGAGGGGCGCCGCAAGGGATGTACGGTTGGGTTTGATCTCGCCCATGCTGCCGGCAACATTCCGCTGCGCCTGCACGATATCGGCCCCGATTTCGCCGTATGGTGCAGCTATAAATATCTGAATGGCGGACCCGGCTGTGTTGCCGGATGCTTTGTGCACGAGCGGCATGCGCCGGCGCCGAACCTGCCACGCTTTGCCGGCTGGTGGGGCCACGATGAGAAGACCCGGTTTCAGATGGGCCCGGAGTTTCATCCTACAAGCGGTGCCGAAGGCTGGCAGCTAAGCAATCCACCGATCCTTGCATTGGCGCCTCTACGCGCGTCCATGGAGATTTTTTCTGAAGCCGGGATGGAGCGCTTGCGAGCCAAGAGTGTCTCGCTAACCGGCTACATGGAGTTTCTTCTGCACCAGAGAAGGTCTCCGAAGTTCTTTCTGATCACTCCCGGCGAACCGGAGCGGCGAGGAGCGCAACTGTCGATCCGATTGCCGCGCGAAGGTCGCAAACTTTGCGATCGGCTGGCCGCCCAGGGGGTGATCGGCGACTGGCGCGAGCCGGACACTTTTCGGGTCGCGCCGGCCCCTCTATATAACTCATATCTAGAGGTTTATCGTTTCTCGGAGAAGTTTTTAGCGGCCCTGCAGTAATCCCCATCCGAGTTCATGCTTTGGTCCTGCACAGTTACGTCAGTAACGCCAGCGCCGGTCGCTTCAAACATACAATTCGTAACGTGGGGAAAAGTGCGCTGCAGGACGGTCGGAGGTGGATGATCGGGATCGGCGCACTGGTGTGCGTCCACGTCTTTCTTTCCCTGATGGTCCCGCGCAGTTTTGGGCTGATGGCATTTGGCGACATCCTTCAGAACCTCGTGTTGGCGGCTGCGACCCTGGCCTTCGTGGCCAATCTCCGAATGGCTACCCCAAAATCACGCCTCTTTTGGGTGCTGATGAGCCTGGGACTGGCGATGTGGCTGTTCTCGCAGGTCATGTGGACCTATTTCGAAGTCTTCCTGCGGCAGGAAGCGCCCAATCCTTTTGTCGGCGACGTCATCCTGTTTCTGCACGTGGTTCCGATGATGGCCGCAGTAGCCCTGCAGCCCCACGTGCGACAGGACAATCGCGCCATCCAAGTGGGAACGCTCGATTTCGCCATGCTTCTGACTTGGTGGCTGTTTCTATTTTTGTTTGTTGTGATTCCCTGGCAATACGTGCACCTCGACGTCGACCGCTACGGCACGAGCTTTGACCTGCTCTATGTTTGCGAAAAATTGGTGTTTGCCGCCGCCTTATTCGCGGTGTGGCGCCGGAGCCGCGGTACCTGGCGCCAGCTCTATTTTGAACTCTTCGCCGCTACGCTTCTCTACTGTGTCGCCTCGCTGATGGCTAGCGAGGCGATTGATTTGCATTTGTATTACACGGGAAGCCTCTTTGACGTGCCCCTGATCGCGTCCATGGCCTGGTTCGTGCGCATCGGCTTGTTGGCGCGCGAGGCTGAACCGGAGACTGCTGCGGACGAATCGTTCAACCGCAGTTTTGGAATATGGAAAGCCCGCTTGGCCATGGTAGCTGTGCTCCTGACGCCGCTGATGATGGCGTGGGCTCAATTCGGTGGAGAGGCACCGCAAAGAATTCGCACCTACCGGTTGCTGTTGACTGTGGCGGTTATGCTGCTGATGGGCGGCCTGGTGTTCGTGAAGCAGCATCTGCTGGATCAGGAGCTGCTCAGCCTGCTCCGCTTGTCGCGGCACAACCTGGATGAAATGTGCAGGCTGAAAGATGAGCTGGAGAATAAAGAACAGTCTCTGCGTTGGCATAGCTTGGAGCTGCAGCGAAAGAATATGGAACTGCAGGAAATCTCCTTCACCGACGTGCTGACTGGAGTTTGGAACCGCCGCTACATGGAGGAGATTCTGACCGCCGAGGCCGGCCAGGTGCTGCGCAATTACCAGCGCGCCCGCGGCGGCGACATCCGCAAGATGGATCATCGCGATCTCGTATTCATCATGGTCGATATGGATTTTTTTAAAGAAGTCAACGACCTGCATGGCCATCCCGCGGGAGATCGATTACTGCAGCTTGTCGCCCAAAGGCTCACGACCGTCGTACGCAAATCCGATGTCCTGGTGCGCTGGGGAGGGGAAGAATTTCTGATCATGAGCCGCTCGACCGATCCTTCGGGAACGCCGGCATTCTGCAGCCGCGTTCTGGAGGTCATCTCTTTCGAGCCGTTCGATCTTGGCCATGGCGTCGTCGTGAAAAAGACCTGTTCGGTGGGATGGGCTTCGTATCCCTGGTGTCGCAGCGCCTATGAGGCGATTTGCGCCGAAGAGTCGATTGCTCTGGCCGACGCGGCCCTGTATCGGGCCAAGGCCTTCGGAAGGAATCAGGGCGTCGGAATTCTGCCCACTGAGGCTGCAAGCAAAATGTCCGGGGAAGTCTCCTTGGCTTCGGTGCGCGACGGCCGTTCTCCGCTGGCACACCTGGTCCGCACGCCTTGCCCCACCGGCGAACTGGCGCAAGAAATTGCCGCCAGAGCGGCGGCCGGGAGAACAGATATTTAGTTCTCTTCCGAACTTCACTCCAACCTTCGAATAAGCTGTCGGCTTGACCTCCGCGAATGCGTTGACTACATTGAGAAGCCGGCCCACGGCGCCTGAGGCATAACTCCTGATGAACGTAAAGAATCCTTCCCGCAAGACTGGCCTTCGTCAAAAAGCTCAACTGATGTCAGCATCGGAAATAGAACGCACGCTCGTGCGATTGGCTTACGAAATTGTCGAAAAAAATGGGGGCGTCGACGGACTCGGGCTGGTTGGCATTCGCCGCCGCGGAGTGCCGCTCGCCGAACGATTGGGCAAGATCATTACGCGAATCGAAAGCGCCAAAGTTCCCGTTGGATCTCTGGATATCACCTTCTACCGCGACGACCTCTCGACCCTTGGGCCCAAGCCGGTAGTCCAGGAAAGAGAGATCGGATTTGAAATCGAGGACAAGAACATTGTCCTGGTCGACGATGTGCTTTTCACCGGACGCACCACTCGTGCGGCGCTGGACGCCCTCTTCTCTCATGGCAGGCCGCGGCGCGTGCAGTTGTGCGTACTGATTGACCGCGGGCATCGCGAGATTCCAGTCGAGGCTACATTCGTTGGCCGCAACGTGCAGACCACGATGAATGAAGTGATCGAGGTGAAACTGACTGAGATCGATGATGCCGAGAAAGTATTGCTGATGGAAAAGTAAGCCGGTAAATTCAAACAAGCCCCAAAATGCGAAAAGGACGGTGGCGCGCGCCACCGTCCTTTTGTTTTCCGGCAAGCTGCTATCCCAGTCGGGTGCAGACTGCTTTGGTTTGGGTGTAGAGATTGAGCACGTCGTGGCCCATCTCGCGGCCCCAGCCCGACTGCTTGTAACCTCCGAACGGCAGCGCCGCATCGAAAATGTTGTAGCAGTTGATCCAGACCGTGCCGGCGCGAAGTTGCTCGGCCATGCGGTGCGCCTTGCTGATGTCGCGCGTCCAGACCGCAGCCGCCAGGCCGTAGGTGCTGTCGTTGGCGCGAGGAACGATTTCCTCTGGATCGGTAAACGGCATCGCCGTGACCACCGGTCCGAAGATTTCTTCCTTCACCACCTTCATGTCTTCCTGCGTATTGACCAGCACGGTCGGTTCGACAAAGTATCCGCGGTCTCCAGCCTTGTGTCCGCCCACCACGGCTTTTGCGCCTTCCGAGAATCCCGCCTCGAGATACCCGCAAACCCGATTCAGTTGCTCTTCGGACACCAGCGGACCCATCTGCGTGTCGGGTTCCAGCCCGGGACCGACTTTTATTTTCTGGGCTTGCTCGGCGACGCCTTCCACCACGCGGTCGTAGATGGATTTTTCGATGTAGAGCCGCGAGCCGGCGCAGCAGCACTGGCCGTGGTTGAAGAAGATCGCGCTCGCCGAGCCGGGAATCGCGGCGTCAAGATCGGCGTCTTTGAAAACGACGTTCGGAGACTTGCCGCCCAGTTCCAGCGAAACTTTCTTAAGGTTGCCAGCAGCCGCGTGCACGATCAGCTTGCCGACTTCCGTTGAACCCGTAAAAGCGATCTTATCCACGTCCGGGTGAGCGGCTAGTGCAGCTCCCGCTGTTTCGCCATATCCCGGAACGATGTTGACTACACCTTCGGGGAAGCCGGCTTCCATGATGAGTTCGCCCAGACGCAACGCCGACAAGGGCGTTTGCTCAGCCGGTTTCAGCACCACCGTGCAGCCGGTAGCGAGCGCCGGACCAAGCTTCCATGCCGCCATCAGCAGCGGGAAATTCCACGGAATAATCTGCCCCACCACTCCCACCGGCTCGCGCAAAGTGTAGGCGAAATAGTGCGCGCCCGGAGTGTACGGGACCGATAGTGGAATCGTGTTGCCCTCAAGCTTGGTCGCCCAGCCAGCCATGTAACGGAAAAGATCGACGGCCAGCGGCACATCCGCGGCTTTGGCAATGTTAAGCGGCTTGCCATTGTCCAGACTTTCGATATAGCCGAACTCCTCGGTGTGTTGTTCAAGAAGATCGGAAAGCTTCCACAGCAGCCGTCCACGCTCGGAAGCAGTCATCCGGCGCCACGGACCGTGGTCGAAGGCCTTGCGGGCCGCCCTGACGGCGAGGTCAATGTCCGCCCGGTCGCCTTCCGTAATTTGAGCAAGAACTTCACCGGTCGCGGGATTGTACGTCGGAAAAGTCTTGCCCGACGCGGCGTTGACCCACTGTCCGTTGATTAACATCTTGCGTTGTTTGTCGATGAACTCCGCAACTTGCGGATGGATTTGCGGGGAAACTGCGATGCCCATAGGTCCTCCTTGGTCAACTTGGACTAGAGAATAATGCCGGGCGAAATGAAGATTGCGCCTATCCTAGCTCCGCGCATGATCAAATGCAACGCGCTCCGATCAAAAAAACCGCTTGCAACATAATCGGTGCAAATAGACGCCCATCAACAGAACTATTCGCCGTAAGGCACCCAGATGTTCTTCACCTGCGTCGCGTGCTCGAGAAACCAGCGTCCTTCGCCAACCTTTGGATCGAACCAGTCGATGGCTCGTCCTTCGTTGGTCCAAACCTGCTTCAAGTTTCCCGTGGACATCGCTTTGGCCGACGCCACCACGGCGTCATCTCCATAGCACCAGAGGGCATCAATGTCGTCGTGTTCAGCAAGCGTCTTGAGCAGTTGCGAGACGTAGCCGCTCACGATGTTGAGCGCTCCTGCGGGCAGGTCGCTGGTGTCGAAGATCTGGTAAAGATCGCCGGTGACCAGCGGGTATGTTTCTGAAGGAACCGCGACTACGGTGTTTCCCATGGCCAGCAACGGCATCACCAGCGACAGGAACCCGAGTAGTGGCGCATCCGCTGGGCAGATGACTCCCACCGTACCGATGGGTTCGTTCATCGCAATCGTAATGTTGCGGAACGGCGGATTGTGCACGGCGCCGTCAAACTTGTCGGCCCATGCTGCATACGAGAAAATTCTCTCGATTCCGAGATCGACTTCAGAGGAGGCCTGCTTCTGGCCGACCATCACAGCCAGACGGCCGATGATCTCCTCGCGGCGCAGCGCAAGGTTTTCCGCACAGTAGTAGAGCACCTGCGCCCGGTTATGCGCGGTCGCCCTGGCCCACGTTTCGGCCTTGCGCGCGGCTTCGACCGCATTGCGAATGTCTTTGCGATTACCCAGCGGTGCTTCGCCGAGCAAATGCCCATCCGGCGAGCGCACTTCCATGCTGTAACCGGAATCGGGACGCGCCTGCTTGCCGCCAATATAGAGTTTCACCGTGCGATCGATCGTTGGAGTGCTGGATTCGGATCCTTCGTCACGTTGAGGCTCTGCGGGTACACCCGCCGCAGGCAACTTCGCGGCGTGCTTGAACCACTTCGGCTCCATGTATTCCAGCAGACCCTCGCGGCCGCCCTCGCGGCCATATCCGCTTTCGCGATATCCGCCAAATCCGCAAGCCGCATCGAAAAGATTGGTACAATTCACCCATACCACGCCAGCTTTCAATTGCGCCGCGACTTGAAGAGCGACGTTGATGTTTTCGCTCCACACGCAGGACGCGAGACCGTAGGCGGTATTGTTAGCCAGTTCGACTGCCTCCCGCGGCGTGCGGAACGTCATTGCCGCCAGAACCGGCCCGAAGATTTCCTGCTGCGCCACGATCGACGTTGGCTGGACATTGCTCAGAAGCGTGGGCGGATAGTAAAACCCCCGCGCCGGCAGCGCCGTTTGCGGTTGCCAGCACGTTGCGCCCTCCGCCACCCCTTGCGCCACCATGCGTTGAATGCGATCCAGTTGCACACGCGCGACGATCGCACCAATATCAATTGCCTTGTCGAGCGGAGCGCCGATGCGCAAGCTGCTCATGCGATCGCGAATTTTCGCGATCAGCGGCTCGGCAATGCTTTCCTGCATCAGCAGCCGTGAGCCCGCACAACAGACCTGTCCCTGGTTGAACCAGATTCCGTCCACCAGTCCTTCCACTGCGCCGTCCAGGTCGGCGTCCTCGAAAATGATGAATGGGCTCTTGCCTCCGAGTTCGAGCGACAAGCGTTGGTGGCTCGCCGCCGTGGCACCGCGAATCGCCCGTCCTACTTCGGTTGAGCCCGTGAATGCAATCTTGTCAAGGTCGGGATGTTTGACCAAAGCCTCGCCAGTTGTGCCATCTCCGGTCACGATGTTGACCACTCCGGCGGGCAAGCCGGCTTCCTGGCATAGTTCGGCAAAAGCGAGCGCAGTGAGCGGCGTGAATTCGGCAGGCTTCAACACTACTGTATTGCCGGTTGCCAATGCAGGCGCGATCTTCCAAGCCAGCATGAGCAGCGGAAAATTCCACGGTATGATCTGGCCGACAACGCCGCACGCTTCGTACTCTGGGAATTCCTGCTCGAGCAGTTGCGCCCAGCCCGCGTGATAGTAGAAGTGTCGCGCCACCAGCGGGATATCGATGTCACGGCTCTCGCGGATGGGCTTGCCGTTGTTCACGGTTTCAAGAACCGCAAGCAGCCGCGAATGTTTTTGGATCAGCCGCGCCAGAGCGTACAGATAACGCGCGCGTGCATGTGGAGTCAACGCGCGCCACTTCGGCGCGGCTGCGCGCGCTGCCTTGACGGCAGCGTCAATGTCAGCGACAGTTCCCTGGGCCACGCTGGCTAACTTTTCGCCGTTCGATGGATCGAACGTGTCGAAATATTCTCCGGCTGCCGGCTCCCGCCATCCGCCATCAATGAACAATCCAGAGTGGCAGGAGTGACGATCCAGCCATGCCGCCGCTTCTTTGGGATCCTCCGGAGCGGGACCGTACTCCATGCTCGCGAATTTTTCGGCGATGCTCATTCGCCCTCGCTTCGTTTTCTCAAATCGAAAACCATCCCGCTACGCAAGCGGGTGACGGTACTCCGCAGAGTACCGCCCAGTCGCGTAATGCTCCAGTTGCCGCTCGATGTCCCCCAGGAGGCCGCTGGCGCCAAAACGGAACATCTCGCTGCGCAACCACGAGTCCCCTAATTCTTCTTTCATCATGGCCAGCCAGTCCAGCGATTGCTTCGCCGTGCGGATCCCGCCGGCCGGCTTGAATCCTACGGCCATTCCCGTCTGCTGCGCGTAATCGCGGATCGCGCGCACCATGACTAAACTCACGGGCAGAGTAGCGTTGGTCGGCTCTTTGCCCGTCGAAGTCTTGATGAAATCGGCGCCCGCCATCATCGCCACCAGACTCGCTCGTGCCACGTTGCGCAACGTCAACAGGTCGCCGGCGCCAAGTATGACTTTCATGTGCGCCGCGCCGCATGCTTGTTTGAATGCCGCGATCTCGTCGTACAACGCCTGCCATCGGCCGCCGAAAACGTGTGCCCGGGTGATGACTACATCGATCTCGTGCGCTCCTGCTTCCACCGAGCGGCGAATTTCCCCGACTCGCTCAGCCAGCGGCGAGAGGCCGGCCGGAAATCCTGTAGAAACCGCCGCAACCCGAATCCCGCTTCCTTCCAGGGCGTTCAGCGCGGTCTCCACGAACATGTGATAGACGCAAATGGCAGCGACTTTCACCCCCAAGTCTTCGATGCCGAGTTTTTCGATGAGTTCCTGCTGAAGGGGATGTCGTCCTTTGGCGCACAACCGGCGCACGCGCTCGTCCGTGTCGTCTCCCGACAGCGTCGTCAGGTCCATGCACGAAATCGCGCGCAACAACCATGCAGCCTGCCATTCCTTCTTCACGGTTCGGCGCGCTACCTGCGATTGAGCCCTGCGCTCGACCGCGCTGGTATTCACGCGAACTTCCTGCACCCAATTTAAATCGAGAGGAATCCCGCGGTTGGCAAGCAGAGACCGGCCATTGAGGGATGCAATACACTCCGCCGAATGCGGATCCTGGGTTGCGAGCCGCGTTTCTGCCTGCCGCCTGACCGGATGATCGCGCTCGCCTGACATAGGTGCTCTCGCCTCTGGCCTCGAGTTGCATTGTACGGCAGCCCGTCTGCAACAGGAAGTTCCCGGCTCTCCAGCCGGCGGGCTAGCAACAAAGGCGTCATAATCGGCCGCAAGGGTTTACAATGGCGCACGATTCGTCCCAGCGAGCCTGATCAATTTTTCTATGAAGAAGGCGTCTCTATCCGTCGAGGTGCGGAAAAACCTGCAAGATGCCGCAGCCAGGGTCATGAAAAACGCTCACGCTCCCTACTCGAACTTTCATGTGGGGGCTGCCATCCTGTTGACCAACGGCAAAATATTTTGCGGATGCAACGTCGAGAACGCCTCTTATGGCATGACCAATTGTGCAGAGCGGACAGCTATTTTCACCGCCGTCGCAGAATTAGGCCCGAAGATTGAAATTCAGGCTGTAGCCGTCACCAACGACCGCGGCGTTCCTTGCTCGCCTTGCGGCGCTTGCCGGCAGGTGATTTACGAATTCGGCCCCAATGCCACCATTTTTTTTCAGAGTGCCAGCGGTCCGAAGCAGGCCCACATCACCGAACTCCTTCCGGAAGGATTCCGCCTCCAGTGACCCCGCTAGAGTCTGCAGCGCAAAGTTTTCGCGCAATCGACCTCATTCGCAAGAAACGAGATGGCGGTGAACTGTCTCGAGCCGAAATCGAAGGCTTAATCGGCGCATACACGAACGGCGACATCCCCGATTATCAGGTTTCGGCGTGGCTGATGGCGGTCGTGCTGCGTGGCATGACGCGCGCCGAAACTGCGGCTTTGACCGACGCGATGTTGCATTCCGGCGAGGTTCTCGATCTCTCTTCGCTGTCCGCTCGCAAAGTCGATAAGCATTCGACGGGCGGCGTCGGCGATAAGACTTCGCTCGTGCTCGCCCCCTTGGCAGCGGCCGCAGGCGTTGCCGTTCCGATGATCAGCGGCCGCGGGTTGGGACACACGGGTGGAACCCTCGACAAACTTGAGGCCATTCCAGGGTTCAACGTGAACCTGCCGGTCGCCGGCTTCCGCCGCGTCCTTGAAATTTGCGGCTGCGCCATGATCGGCCAGACCGCGGAGATTGCTCCCGCCGATCGGAAGCTCTACGCATTGCGCGATGTGACCGGTACGGTGGAGAGTCCATACCTGATTTGCGCCTCGATCATGAGTAAGAAATTGGCGGAAGGCATCGACGCGCTCGTGCTTGACGTTAAGACTGGCTCCGGCGCCTTCATGAAGAACGAAAGCGATGCCGCGTTTCTTGCCGAATTGATGGTCGAGACCGGCGAACGGATGGGCAAGCAAGTCGTCGCCCTCATCACCGACATGGATCAACCGCTTGGCAACATGATCGGCAACGCTTTGGAAGTGATTGAAGCGCTCGAGATGCTGCGTGGAGAAGGCCCGGCTGATTTGCGGGATCTTTGTCTCGAACTGGCAGGATGGATGCTCCATCTGGGAGGCGCTTCGAGCACAATCGCGGCAGGCCGGCAACTGAGCGCACAACTGATCTCGTCGGGCAAGGCACTGGAAAAATTTCGGCAAATGGTGGAACTCCAAGGCGGCGATCCGAGCAGCCTTGACGATACAAAAAAGCTTCCCCACACGCGCCAGACCATGCCGGTTGCAGCCTCGAAGGCCGGATTTGTTGCCTCCATGCAGTGCGAGCAGATCGGAACTGCCTGCGTAATTCTGGGTGGCGGGCGCGAGCGCAAGGAAGATTCCGTCGATCCTGCGGTTGGCATTGTCCTGCACAAAAAAGTCGGGGATCCGGTCGCCGCCGGTGAGCCCATCGCCACGATTCACTACAATCTCGAGGCGCGCGCCGGGCGAGCGAAACAATTGATCATGGAGAGTTGCCAGATTTCAGACGCCGCCCCCACGTCCAGCAGACCACTGGTCCATAGAATAATCGCAAAATCCGGAGAAAAACTCTGATGGGACGATTCACAGGAATTCTCGGCCTCTTGACCATGCTCGGGCTCGGCTACGTGTTTTCTACCAACCGGCGGGCCATCCGCGTCAAGACCGTCGCCTGGGGTCTGGGCCTGCAGATCGTATTCGCCATTTTTGTGCTCCGAATCGATGTCGGGCGCCGCATGTTTCAGGTCGCCGGCGACGCTGCCAATCGCGTCCTCAGCTACGCGTATGTTGGCTCTGAGTTTTTATTCGGCGATCTAGGCAAGCAGACGTCGCATGTCGGTTTCATCTTTGCCTTTCAAGTGCTGCCGGTCGTCATTTTCATCACCGCCTTGTTTGCGATCCTCTACCACTACGGGATCATGCAATTCATCATCCGCATCGCCGCCTGGGCCATGACCCGAATCATGGGGGTGAGCGGCGCCGAGTCCCTCAACGTGGCAGCCAGTATTTTCATGGGACAGACGGAAGCTCCGGTAACCATCCGCCCGTTCTTGCCGGACCTGACGCGCTCCGAGTTAATGACTGTAATGACCAGCGGCATGGCGCATGTCTCCGGATCCATCATGGCGGCCTATTTCGCCTTTGGGGTTGAGCCGCGACATGTGCTCAGCGCCGTCATCATGACTGCGCCCGGGACAATTCTGGTTTCGAAAATGCTCGTACCGGAAACCGAAACGCCCAAAACTGCCGGCCGCGTGGTGATGAGCGAAGAGGAACAGGACGCTGAGAAAAAGGAAAATCTGCTGGGCGCGATCGCTCGCGGCACCACCGATGGCCTGCACATGGCTCTCAACATTGGCGCGATGCTGATTGCGTTTCTGGCCCTGATCGCCTTACTCGACGGCCTCCTGCATGGAATTCACAACGGCCTGGCCCATTGGGGCTTTCTGTGGTTTCCCTCCAGTCTTGAGGGCATTTTTGGTGTTTTGTTTGCTCCTATTGCCTGGATTATCGGTATTCCCTGGCGCGATTGCACTGCCATCGGAAACCTTCTTGGCACGCGCATGGTGTTAAACGAACTGGTAGCGTTCTCGATGCTGGGGCCACAAAAGGCGGTGCTCGATCCGCGCTCATTTACCATTGCCACGTTCGCTCTCTGCGGGTTTGCGAATCTCAGTTCTATTGGAATCCAGATCGGCGGGATCAGCGCGCTAGCTCCGAACCGCCGAGGCGACCTCGCCCGACTCGGACTGCGCGCAATGCTGGCTGGCACCATGGCAAATTTGATGTCGGCTTCCATTGCCGGCATGCTGCTCTAAAGTTTTCGATTCAATGCGGAGGGGGCTTCCTGTGAAGCGATGCGTAATATTGTCTGTTCTGGTCGCGCTCGGATTCTTCGCGAGTGCTCTCGCACAGCAGCGCGTCATCATCGATACCGATCCGGGTGTAGATGATGCGATGGCGATCCTGTTGGCGCTGAATTCTCCCGAGTTGAAGATCGAGGCCATCACGGTTGTTCCCGGAAATGTCGAGGCTCCCCAGGGACTGGAGAATGCCCTCAAGTTGGTTTCGCTGGCCGGCCGTTGCGATCTGACCGTCGCCGGCGGTGCGCAGCATCCGTTGAATCAGAAGTTGATCACGGCCCAGTTCTGGCATGGAAAGAATGGCCTTGCCGATGTCGAACTGCCGGCCAGCAAGTGCCACGCAGACTCGCGCTTCGGGCCCGATCTCATCATTGAACTCGTACATCAGCATCCTCACGAAATCACTCTGATTCCTGTTGGCCCGCTGACCAATATCGCCCTCGCCGTTTCGAAAGATCCATCCATCGTGCCCTTGGTGAAAAACATCGTGATCATGGGTGGGTCCATCACTGGCGGAAATGTGAACGGCGCTGCCGAGGCCAATATTTACAATGATCCCGAGGCCGCCTCCATCGTGTTCAATGCCGGATGGATGGTCACGATGATTGGCTCAGACGTGGGCGAGCGCACTATCATTACCCGCAAGCATCTCGCCGATTTACAGGCGCTGCACGGGCCCGAGAGCGATTTTATTGCCAAGCTCGCCGACTTCTATATCACGCGTTCGGAGAAAAGCGGATACCAGGGAGCAGCCATGTATGATCCGCTCGCGGTCGCAGCCGTCATCGATCTGACGCTGGTCACACTGAAAGAAATGCATGTCGATGTGGAAACCAGAGGCGAGTTTACGCGCGGCGAGACGGTGGCCAATCGCATGGGGTTCGATGAAAAGAACGTGCTACATGGCGATCATTACGAGATTGAAGGGCTGACCCCGTTGCAGCCCAATGCTCGCGTGTGCCTGGCCTCCGATGCCGAGCGGTTCTTGCGCTTGTTTACCAGTCGCATCAAGGGCAAGTAGCGAAGCTCATTCTCAACCATTTGCATGCGCCACCAGCAGAATTGCGACTACATAAAAAAGGAACATGAGCGCGAGATACACTTTCGCGCGCGAACCTGAGCCCGCGAATTCTTTCCATGCCAGCACTCCCCACAGTGCGGCCACCATGGGAGCAGATTGGCCAACCGCATAGGCGATGGCGAATCCTGTTACTTTTCCAGCGACCACATTGAACACGGTGCCCACCCCCCAGATCACGCCACCTAATAATCCAAGCAAATGCCCCGAGGGTGGTCCGCTGAAAAATCCTGTGAAACTCACGGGTTCGCCGACCAGAGGCTTTCTCATAAAATAAATGTTCCAGATAAAACACGAGAGCAGCGCGCCCAACGTGAGAAAAACAACCGAACTGTATGGAGTGAGCGGCGTGCCCCGGGTTGCCGAATATGCCACCAGGGGATTCCACAGGCTCATCAGTATGCCCGACACCACGCAAGTGATAAGGCTTTTTCGCGACACCTTTCGCCCCGCGCTCGCCAGGCTTCCGTAGGCCTTTCCATCAAGAATGACGGCAACCAGCGCGCAGGCTACGCCGATCCCGAGGAATAACCCGTTGCCTTTAGGTTCGAGCGCATAACTCAACACCACGCCCACGACCAGGGCAATTCCAATTGAGATCGGAAAGGCGACGGCCAAGCCTGCCATATCGATCCCCGCCACCAGGAGGAGATTCGCCAGATTGAAAATTGCACCGCCCACCAGGGTAGAAACAATGTTTGCGGTGGACGCGGAATGAACGTTGTTAACGAAACTGGACGCGTCGTTCCCCGTGCTCCCCATCGTGAACGCGAGAATCAGAGAGATGAGAAAAATACCGATGGCGTAGTCCCAGTAAAAAAGCTCGAACCGGTAATTCTTGGCGCCTTTGTATGTATTGGCCCACGAACCCCAGCAGATCGCGCTGGTAATCATCATCAACAGCGCGATCGTCACACTCTGCGGCGTGTACATGCGTTCTCCCCTTGGAAAGTGTGTAACTGTACTCTTCTTTGTCGAGGCCCACAAGACTTATGCGCTGCCCGCGTCTGCTATGCTTACGCGCGTGTCGCGTACCTTCCTCATCGATACCGATACCGCTTCCGACGACGCCGTTGCGCTCATCATGGCATTGCGAGCGCCAGACGTTCGGGTCGCGGCCATCACAGTCGTCGCCGGCAATGTCGACGTGAAGCAGGCGACGCGCAATGCTTTGTACACCGCAGAACTTTGCGGTTCGAATGTTCCCGTCTACTCCGGCGCTGGCAAGCCTCTGCTGCGCCTCTATCAGAACGCCACGTGGTTCCACGGACGAGACGGACTTGGAGATCACGGCTATCCGCCGCCGAAGGACATAGCCCAGGCGAATCACGCGGTGGATGCCATCATCGCGACCATCGAAGCGAATCCGGGTTTAGTGCTGGTTACGCTCGGTCCGTTGACGAATATTGCGTTAGCCATTTCCAGGAAGCCTTCCATCGTTGCCCAGGTCAGCCGGTGCGTCGTCATGGGCGGCGCGCCCTGTTGTGAGGGCAACGTTAGTCCCGCTGCGGAATACAACATTTGGGTCGATCCCGAAGCGGCGCGCATCGTCATGCGCAGTGGTCTGCCCATTGAACTGGTCGGCTGGCACTTGTGCCGCGGGGAGGCGGTCTTGACTGCCGCCGAGATCGAGCAAGTTCAGAAATTCAATACCAGCCTGGCTCGCTTCGCCATCGAGTGCAACAGTCATGCTCGCGCGGCTTACAAGATTCAAACCGGCGAAGATGGGATCTGCCTGCCCGATCCGGTTGCAATGTGTCTCGCCTTGGATCCGGCAGTCGGCACCGCGTGGAGCGATCACTACGTGGAAGTGGAAACGCAAAGCGAGTTGACGCGCGGGATGACGGTCGTCGACCGCCTGAATGTCGCGCACGATGAGCGCAATCGAGCGGTCTGGCATGCCGCCCTCAGCGGAGGATACAAAGCCAGAGTCTGTTGGCAGATCGACAACCGAAGGTGGAAAGAAGCGCTGTATCGCGCCTTGCGTTGACCGCTATCCATTAACCTGCGCATAGGTCGAGCGCCGCAGAAATTCCCCTCGACCGGCACGGCCCAGAAACTTGTCGCCTTGCACTACAACTCTGCCGCGCGACAGGACCACGTCCGGCATTCCCGTCACTTGAATGCCTTCAAACATCGAATAATCAACCCGCATGTGATGCGTCTTCGCGCTGATGGTATGTCTTCGCTTCGGATCGAAGATGACCAGATCGGCATCGCTCCCCACCGCGATGGTGCCTTTTCGCGGATACAGTCCAAACAACTTCGCCGGCGTGGTCGAGACTAACTCGACGAAGCGATTGGCGCTGAAACGTCCGCCGGCCACTCCTCCTGAGTAGATCAAGCTCATGCGATGCTCCACCCCGGGGCCTCCGTTGGGAATCTTTGTGAAGTCATCGCGCCCCAGTTCCTTTTGCTCTTTGAAACAGAACGGGCAGTGATCGGTCGAAACCACTTGCAGATGATCCTGCTTCAGTCCATTCCAGAGCTTCTCCTGATGCCATTTCTCCCGCAGCGGCGGAGTGAAAACATACTTCGCACCCTCAAATCCGGGCGCATCGAAATTTTCAATGGAAAGATACAGGTATTGCGGGCACGTCTCGGCGTAAACCGGAAGTCCCCGATCGCGCGCCTCGCGCACTTTTTCCAGCGCGTCATTGCAACTCATGTGAACAATATAAATCGGACTCCCGGCCATCTCCGCCAGTGCGATTGCGCGCCCCGTGGCCTCTGCTTCGGCAGTTGTGGGCCGCGTCAGCGCGTGGTACTTTGGCGCTTTCTTTCCTTCCGCCAGCGCTTGTTGCACGATCACGTCGATCGCGCTTCCGTTCTCGGCGTGCATGCAAACCAGTCCGCCATTCTTTGCGGTGGTCTGCAGGGCTTTGAAGATGCTGCCATCGTCCAGCATGAACACTCCCGGATACGCCATGAACAGCTTGAAACTGGTCACGCCTTCGCGCACCAGGTCGTTCATCTCAGAAAGTTGTCCGCCCGAAACGTCGGTCACGATGCAGTGAAAGGCGTAGTCGCAAACCGCCTTGCCGGAAGCCTTGCCCATCCACGTGTCAAACGCTTGTCGCAAGCGCTGGCCCTTGTATTGAATCGCGAAATCGATCAGCGTGGTCGTGCCCCCGAAAGCGGCAGCCCGCGTGCCGGTCTCAAAGTCGTCCGCGCTGGTCGTGCCCCCGAAAGGCATGTCGAGATGCGTGTGCACGTCAATGCCGCCCGGCATCACAAGCTTGTTCAACGCATCCAATATTTGGCCGGCATTTTCCGTGGGGAGGTTCGCTCCGATGGCAGCGACTTTGCCACCCGCAATGGCCAAATCGGCCACGTAAGTGTCGGTGGCAGTCACTACCGACCCGTTCCGAATGATGGTATCGAAGCTCATCAGCGACCTCCTCGGGAATCACAAAGAAATTATGCTACACTGCCGCCCTTCGGCTGTTCACGATCCGTATCGGCCTGGGTGAAAGGGACCAGTCATGCAATTCGGTATCACCATCAAGCCCGACCTTTCAGTGGAACGCATCGTAGGCCTGACTCGGCAAGCGGAGAGAGCCGGGTTCGAATACGGCTGGATTTTCGATTCCCACGTTCTGTGGAAAGAACCCTATCCCTTGCTTACGCTGATGGCAACCAACACGCAGCGCATGCACCTGGGAACGTGCGTTACCAATCCCGCCACTCGTGATCTCACCGTGACCGCCAGCCTGTTCGCCACTCTAAACCTGATTTCTGGCGGAAGAATGGAACTTGGCATCGGCCGCGGCGACAGTTCGCGCCGAGTCCTGGGAAAAAAGCCTGTGAGTTGGACGCAACTGGAAGCTGCGGTGAAAGAATTCCGCGATCTGACCTCGGGCCGCGAAGTCTTGCACGACGGGCAACCCACGCGTCTGTCCTGGGCAAAAGAACCTCCCCGAGTGTGGATCGCAGGATACGGTCCCAAGGTTTTGCACATGGCCGGGCGTGTGGCAGATGGAATTATTCTGCAGTTCGCCGATCCCGCGCTGATTGACTGGTGTCTGGGCTTCGTCCGAGAGGGGGCGCGGGCCGTAGGACGCGATCCGAGAAGCATCGAAGTAATGTCCGCGGCCCCAGTATGGGTCTCAAAAGATCTGAATGTGGCCCGCGAACGCGTGCGCTGGTTTCCCGCCTTGGTGTCGAACCATGTGATGGATCTGATCCGGCAGTACAAGCCTGAAGACCTTCCGCCCGCCCTGACCTCCTACGTGCAGGAGCGCGGCCATTACGATTACCAGCACCACTGCGAAGTAGAGAGCGACAATGCTGATTTCGTCTCCGATGAAGTGGTGGACCGTTTTACGTTGATCGGGCCGGTCGAAGCGCACCACAAGAAATTGCGCGACCTCGCCGCCGTGGGCGTGACCCAGTTCAATATTTACTTAATGTGTGGAGATGAAGAGCAGACGCTGGACGTGTATGAAAGAGACGTCTTGCCGGAGTTTCTGCGTCCCGAGAAATCCTGAGCTACCCCGCGCCTTGTGGAGCGAAGGCGGCTTGCCCCTGCAGTTTCATCATTGCGTAATAGGCCACAAACGAAACTGCGAATCCCACAAACCATGAATAATCGTAGAGCGCGCGGACTGATGGCACAGCCAGTCCCGCTAGAGCAGTGCCCGCTCCCAGCGCCAGCGCAACAATCGCGCGCCAGTTGAATCCGCGCGCGTATTCGTAAATCCCTCCGCGAAGATATAAATCGTCCAGTTGCAGCGCGCGATGCCGGATCAGGAAATAGTCGCAGATCATGATGCCGGCCACTGGCCCCAGAAATGCCGCGTAACCGCCCAACCATCCCAGGATGAATGTTCGGTAATTGGAGAGCAGTTTCCATGGCATCAGCGCGATGCCCATAAAGCACGTGATCACGCCGCCGGTCCGGAAGTCGATTCGGCGCGGCCACAGGTTGGAAAAATCGTTTGCTGGCGAAACCACATTGGCTCCAATGTTCACATTCAGCGTGGCCAGCAGAATTGCCACCAGCGAAATCACCACCGCAACGGGAGAATGAAAGCGGCTCAGCAGTTGCACCGGATCCCAAATCGCTGTGCCGTAGATGACTACCGTCGCCGACGTCACGACGATTCCCACAAATGCATAGAGCGTCATCGTTGTCGGCAGCGCGAGCGCCTGCCCAATCACCTGCTCGCGCTGATTTCGTGCGAAGCGCGTGAAGTCAGGAATGTTCAGCGATACCGTGGCCCAGAATCCGACCGTCCCGTTGAGCGCTGGAACCAGGAACTTCAGGAATTCGGGGAAACTGCTGAACCGCGAGGGCACGGATAACATGGGCCCAAAGCCCCCGGCGGCGTGATATGCCCATCCCAGCAAAAGCAGCCCCACCCCCAGCAGCACGGGAGCGCTGATGCCCTGTAGCATCCGGATGTATTCGATTCCCTTTAATACCACCGCGAGATTGATGCACCAGAAAATGAGAAAACAGATGGCCGCGCCATGGGGAAACTCTTTCCACGCTGGAACGAGAGTCGCCAGCAAGGTACTGATCGCTTCCCCGCCTATCCAGGCTTGAATGCCGAACCATCCGCACGCCACCAGTGCGCGCAGAACCGCCGCGACATTTGCGCCCAGCACTCCGAACGACGCGCGAGCTAAAACCGGAAACGGGATTCCATATTTCGCGCCGGGATGCGAGTTCAGCAGCATCGGAACCAGCACGATCACGTTGCCGATAAAGATCGTTGCGATCGCCTGCCGCCAGTTCATTCCACCTTGAATCAGGCTCGCGGCCAGCATGTAGGTGAGAATGTTCACCGACATCGAAATCCACAGCGCGGCAAAGTTATACGTGCCCCAACGCCGTTGCGCAGGAGTCGCCGGTGCGAGGTCGTGGTTATAAAGAGGGCTGGCTTCGATTCGAGACTGAGGGTCGGGTGTTGTCATCAGGTTTCAGTAACGCCGCCCTCTCCGAGCCGGTCCGGGAGTGCCCACGCCCGCCGGCCGTGGTAAGCGGCAGTGACTTCGCTTTCAATCCGCGGCCGCTGATGCCGCGCTTTGCGTGGTCAGTGCTCCGTAGGTCTCCGGCCTGCGGTCACGGAAGAACTGCCACACCTTCCGTACCTCGGCAATCATATCGAGATCAAGATCGGCCACGACCACTTCATCTTTGTTCCGGCCGGCCTGCGCGATGATCTTTCCCCGTGGGTTGCAGAAATAGCTCTTGCCATAAAACTCGCCAATGCTCCACGGCTTTTCGGTTCCCACCCGGTTAATCGCCCCCACGAAATATCCGTTGGCAACGGCATGTGCGGGCTGTTCGAGTTCCCACAGGTATTCCGAAAGCCCGGCCACGGTCGCCGATGGATTGAACACAATCTCCGCCCCGCTCAGGCCGAGGATGCGCGCCCCCTCGGGAAAATGCCGGTCGTAGCAAATGTAGACGCCGACCCGAGCGTACTTCGTCTCAAACACTGGATAGCCCAGGTCTCCCGGCGTGAAATAAAACTTCTCCCAAAATCCAGGATGGCAGTGCGGAATGTGGTGCTTGCGATATTTGCCCAGATACCGCCCGTCAGCGTCGATCACCGCCGCCGTATTGAAATACACGCCCGGCATGTGCTCCTCGTACACCGGAACCACAATGACCATGTTGTGCTTGGCCGCAACTTTCTGCATGAGCCGGGTCGTCGGCCCATCGGGCACGCGCTCGGTCAATTCATACCAGCGCGCATTTTGCTCCGCGCAAAAATACGGTCCATAGAAAAGTTCCTGCAGGCATAGCACTTTCGCTTTCTTGCGCGCCGCCTGCTCGATCAACTTCATGTGCTTGTCAATCATCGCCTTCCGGATCTGCGCCAGTGGCTTCTCGGTGCTGAGCGCGTTGCTGGCTTGAATCAGGGCGCAGCGGACAATGCGGGGCATGGCTCCTCCAAACCTCAACTTTCGAGGATGAAAACTATAGCAGAAACGGCGTGGCCTAACTTCCCTCCCGAGCCGTGTGCAGTCGCGCCCTGGCGCCATTGACACGCTCCCGCCGCGCTGCATACACTCGGCCTTCCTCAGCCTTTCAAGACAATTATGGCCAAGCGTCCTCGGATTGCGGTAGTAGGCAGCGCCAACATCGACCTGACGACGTTCACCGACCGTTTTCCCAAGCCCGGCGAAACCATCTTCGGTCAGAAGTTCGACCTGGGCTTCGGCGGCAAGGGGGCAAACCAGGCCGTGGCCGCGCGTTTGTGTGGAGCGGAAGTCTTTATGGTGGCGCGCGTGGGCAGCGATCTTTTCGGCCCGGCCACTATCGAAAATTTTCGCAAGCAGGGAATCGATCCCACTCATGTGAAGCAGGTTGACGGGCTCTCCAGCGGCGTGGCCCCGATCTTTGTCGAGCCCAACGGGCAAAATCGCATCTTCGTCGTGAAGGGAGCCAACGACGCGCTGAAGCCCGCCGACGTCGACGCTGCCGCTGAGGTCCTGAAGTCCTCCGACTGTATCGTGCTGCAGTTCGAGATTCCCATCGAAACCGTCTACTACACCATCACTTTTGCGCGAAAACACGGCATTCGCTGCATCCTCAATCCCGCCCCCGCACAACCTGTGGACACGGCCGCGCTGAAGGATCTCGACTACTTCGTCCCCAACGAAAGCGAAGCCGAGACCATCATGCGAACCGGCGTAAAGACCGTGGAAGAAGCAAAACAATGCGCCGCCAATCTGCTTTCCGCCGGAATCCGCCGGGTCATCATCACCCTGGGCGCTAATGGATCCCTGCTCGCCACTCGCGAAGGCACCGAACACGTTCTGCCCTTCGCCGTTAACAGCGTCGACAGCACCGGTGCCGGCGACGCGTTTATTGGCAGCTTCGCCGTTTTTCTCGCCGAGGGAGTGCCCGAGAAGGAAGCCGTTCGTCGCGCCAATCTCTACGCCGCTCTTTCCACCACCGGAGTAGGCACCCAAAAATCCTTCTATGACCGGGCACGCTTCGACGCCGAATGGTCCGCCCGCTCCTAGCGTCTCGATCACCCTCCGCAGTTCGTGAACAGATTTCGTGACAAACTCCGCAACAACACACTTTGATTACACTTTTCCACTACGAAAATTCTTGACTAACCAGTAACAGGCAATTTATAAGCCCTGTCTGCAGTCGGGGCGCCTCCTAACTTCCATCTAGGAAGGGGAGGGTGTGTTTCTTTGGGGCGGTGGGGCCGCCGAAAGGGGTTCAAGGCATGTCGAGGAAGCATACGCTTTCTGCGGTATTTGTCTGTTTGTTCCTGGGGCTCTGCAGTTCACAGGCCTTCGCACAAGCGACCGGAAGCTTCTTCGGAACCGTTTCCGATAAGGCCGGTGCCGTCATTTCCGGCGCCAGCGTGCGAATCACTTCGCAATCCACCGGGCTTACCCGCGAAGCCAAGGCCGATGACTCCGGACACTACCTGATTCCGCTCCTTCCCGTCGCGATCTACACCATTCGTGTGGAAGCCTCAGGCTTCGGTCCGGCCGAACAGAAAGACGTTCGTCTCCAGTTGGACGAGCACCGCGAACTCGATTTCAGCCTCCAGCCCGCCTCCGTCAGCACCAGTGTCGAAGTCAGCGCCACCGAAGTTGCCGTCGAAACCTCCAATCCCAGCCTCGGTCAGGTCATCACCGCCGAAGAAGTCGCCGAACTTCCCCTCAACGGACGCAACTTTGTCCAGTTGGCGACTCTGACCCCGGGCACAACGCAATCTACGAATCCGAACAGTTTCTTTACCCAGGCGGCAAGCAGCGAGGCTGCCACGCGAGGAGCATTTTCTCTTTCCTCGGGCGGTTCCCGTGAGCAGGAAACAGACTGGCTGCTGGACGGCAATGATAACAACCAACTGGATGAGGGCGGGATCGCAATCTTCTCTTCGATTGACGACATCCAGGAATTCAAAGTTTTGACTTACAACTACTCGGCGGAATATGGCGAGCGGGCGGGGCCGACAGTGCTGGTCACCACCAAATCCGGATCCAACCAGTGGCACGGTTCGTTGTTCGAATATTTCCGCAATACGAAACTGAACGCGACACGCTACTTCTTCAGTTCTCCCCAGAAATTCAACTTGAATCAGTTCGGTGGCTCTATAGGCGGGCCCATACAGAAAGACAAAACGTTCTTCTTCATGGACTATCAAGCGAAGATGCAGCGTCAGGGCGTGCCTTTTACGGGATTTGTTCCAACCACCTCGATGACGACTCCAGATGCGAGCGGCAATTACGATTACAGCAACGCTCCTACCTTTGCGCCGGGATTCCTTCTTACCAATCCTTATTCGTTCGACAATTTCCGATGCCAGCCGGGCACCAACACCCCGGAACCTGTGAATCCCGACGGTAGCCAAACCGGCGGCAATCCATGCAACGTGATTCCTGGGGGAGTGGTTGATCCGGTCGCTGCGAAGGTTATTCAGCTCTATCCCGCACCGAACGTCTTGAATAACCCGTCATTCAACTACGAAAACGAACCCAATCGAAAACTGAACGAGGGCACGTTCGACATCCGGCTGGATCGCAATTTTTCAAACAAGGATTCTGCCTTCGCCCGCTTCAGCTATGACCAGGCGACGAACTTTGTTCCCGGCGGATCCCCAACCTGGTCGGAGCAAAACGCCTTCGGCAGCAATCAGCACATCGAGAACCACGGGCGGAATCTGGCCATCTCGGAAACGCACGTGTTTTCTGCGAATACCATCAATCAGGCAAGTGTCGGATATAGCCGAATTTTCAACCACATCCTGTCGTTTGGCACGGGCACGTGCGAGGCAGCCGCTCTCGGAATTCCAGGAGCCGATCTCGCAAGCAAGTGCGACAGCATCACCGGCTATCCACCTAGTCTGAACCAGTCTCCGCAGGAATGCGAGAGTTGCGGAATGACCTCGTTTCTGATGTCTTCCTATTTTGCGCTCGGCGATCGGGGATACGCTCCTTACCAGGGCGGAACGAATGTCTACTCTGTCTCCGATTCTCTGGATCTCATTCGTGGAAAGCATGAGATTCATATTGGCGGTGTATTCCGCGCGAACCAGATGAATATCAGAAACAATGCTTTCCAGGACGGTTTTGTTGTGGAGACCGGTGCCTTCAGCGGAAGCGATATATCTGACATGCTCCTCGGCATGATGGGGGTTTTCGCCGCTCACGACCAAACCTTCCTCGGAGCCACTACCGGACGCCGCTGGAAACTCTACCGTCCGTTTATTCAGGACGATTGGCGAGTCATGCCGAACCTAACGTTAAACCTTGGATTCGCGTGGGCCCTGGCCACCCCGACGACTGAGGTGCAGAACCGGCAGGCGAACTTCGACGTACAGACGCTGCAGTGGTATGTTCCGAAAGGCAGCCCTGGGATTGCGGGATGCTCGAATTGCGTCACGACCGATGGACGCGCCGGCATTCAGTTCGACAAGAAAGCGCTCGAGCCGCGGATTGGCTTCGCCTGGAAGCCGATGGGCAGTGACAAGACCGCCGTGCGCGGCGGGTATGCCATTTTCCATGATTCCGCCTGGAACCAGGGTGGGCAAGGACTGTGGCAGAATCCGCCGTACTACGCCGAAGCGGATACCAGTTCGTTCTGCATGTTCGCCCCTGGCGCCTGTCCCTTGGGCAGTACCGTTGGCCACTTGTCGGGTGGATTCCTTCTTCCCCCCGGAGTTGGCTCAACAACGGCGGTGCTGCCGGGCTGCACGCCTCCATCCACAACGCCATGCGCCATCTACACCTCGCCGGTGAACCCGCAAACTTATACCGGCACGATCCAGTCGATGAATCGTAACTTCAGGCAGGGCATAGTGCAGCAGTTCAATCTGAATGTGGAGCGCCAGTTGCCGGGGAACGTTGTCTTGACCGCGGGATACGCCGGCTCGCGCGGCGCGCACATCCTGGTGGGCCAGTTGAACGAGAACCTGTCATCTCCTGCCGCGTGCGGAACCCCGGGTTACACCGTGGGCTGCGGCTTCCCCTCATTTCCTTACGCCGCTCCTTTCCAGTCCGTTGATACAAACAATAGCATCGGGGCGACCCGCTACGATTCCCTTCAGGTAAAAGCCGAGACCAAGAGCACGCGTCACGGGTTGTACGCCTTGCTTGGCTATACCTATTCGCGCAACTTCGACTCCGGCCTGACGGACGGCTTGGGCACTAACCCCGGTGCGATGTACTATCCCCTGCCGGGATACAAAAAGCTGGACTGGGGCCTGTCACAGCTCAATCTGAATCACAACTTCACTGCCAGCATCCTTTACGATCTGCCGTTCGGGAAAGGGAGAGCTTACGGAAGCAACTGGGGCGGCGTGACCAATGCCGTTCTGGGGAACTGGCACTTGGACCTGATCGAGAAGGCGACATCTGGATTCCCGCTCTTTGTGGTCGATAGTGCGGATGAGTCTGGCGTCTTCTTTTCCTATAACGGCAATACGTTGCAGCGGCCCAATCAGGTAGGCGATCCGAACAAGGCAGGAGACGAGGGAGGGCAGACGGGCTGTCCCACCAAGATTCACACGCTCCAGAACTGGTTCAATCCATGCGCCTTCGCGAAGGCGCCAGCGGGCCAACTCGGAACCGCGGCACGCGCCCCAGTGTATGGACCACGTTTCGTGAACACGGATTTTTCGATCATCAAGAATTTCCCGTTCTCATTCCGAGAAGGCGCGAATCTTCAGTTTCGGGCGGAGTTCTTCAACCTGCTCAATCACGCACAGTTCTATTTGCAGGGATTCGCAGGCACTGGAGAGCAGGACATTAATTCGCCATCCAGTTTCGGGATAGTGAACAATACGGTGAACAATCCGCGCCTGGTGCAGTTTGCTTTGAGGCTGACTTTCTAGTGCGCTGAACCTTTAGTTGCTTTTGGGCAGACGGGCGAGCCGGTCTGCCCTTTACTTTTGGCGAACAGAGTCAGGAGAAATCAATGCCTCCCATGCGATTGAAGTTCGCAGTATTTCTGGCGATCTCGCTTTCTGCCTCCGCGACAGCCCAGAAGATCAAGATCATCGTCGATCAGGATGCGCGCGGCCCCGGTACCAGCGACCA
Source organism: Candidatus Sulfotelmatobacter sp. (assembly GCA_035949755.1). Classification (GTDB taxonomy): domain Bacteria; phylum Acidobacteriota; class Terriglobia; order Terriglobales; family Acidobacteriaceae; genus Sulfotelmatobacter. The sequence continues at coordinate 609 of DASYYT010000100.1, read as the reverse complement.
GCAGGCCATCCTCGTCTTTCTGCAATCGGAGAAGTTCGACGTTCTCGGCATCACCACCGTCAGTGGAGACCAGTGGGTCAAGGAGGAGACTCAACACGTACTCCGGTTGTTGGAGATTGCCGGCCGCACCGATGTGCCCGTCTATCAGGGCGCCGAATTCCCCCTCATCAACTCCAAGGAAGAATCCGAACGCTGGGAAGCGCTCTACGGCAAGTTTGAGTACAAGGGATGCTGGACCGATAAGTTCGCGGCGAACCGCTCAACCGTCTACGAACAGCCCTATCATGCTCCCAACGTCGTCCCTCCGATGCCCGAAGGCGAGCCCCACTTAGAAGCGCATCCCGGCAGCGCCGCCGAATTCATCATTCAGATGGTGCATAGGTATCCCGGCGAAGTCGTGCTGTGGGCCGGGGGTCCGCTCACCAACTATGCTCTGGCGCTAAAACTCGATCCTTCCGTCGCAACTTTAGCCAAGGAATTCGTCATGATGGGTGGCGGCCTTTACGCCGACAAGGGAGCTATCGACAGGGGCGCCATCGATGCCCGCCGCGAATTCAACTGGTGGTTCGATCCTGAGGCCGCCCGCATCGTCCTCCGCGCACCCTGGAA
>DASYYT010000099.1:0-19103 GCA_035949755.1 Candidatus Sulfotelmatobacter sp. | reverse complement strand
CTGCCATTTCCACTGAAACGCGGGCGGTCACATCGGAGGGCAGAACGCTTTCTTTGTAGGCGGCATCCTGCTGCTCGAAAATTTCCCACGAAGGCATGCTCACCACGCGCGCCTTGATGCCTTCGCTCTTCAGCTTCTCGTAAGCGTCCACGCACAGAGAGAGTTCGCTGCCGGTTGCCATAAGGATCACATCCGGCTTCCCCCCGGGCGCATCGGCCAGGACATAAGCGCCTTTCGCCAGCCCCGATGCGTGTGCATATTTCGAGCGATCCAATGTCGGAATGGCTTGCCGGGTCAGAACCAATGCCACCGGAGAATGCTGCAGCTTGGCGATGATCTTCCAGGCTTCGGTGACTTCATTGGCATCGCCGGGGCGCAGCACGATCAGGTTCGGCATAGCGCGTAACGAAGCCAGTTGCTCAATCGGCTGATGCGTGGGACCGTCTTCGCCCAGCCCGATGGAATCGTGTGTGTAGATGAAGATGGAAGCGATCTGCATCAGCGCCGCCAGCCGGATGCTGGGGCGCATATAGTCGCTGAAGTTGAAAAACGTTGCGCCGAACGCGCGAATTCCCGAGACTGTCAACCCGTTGACGCTTGCGCCCATTACATGCTCGCGGACGCCGAAGTGCAGATTGCGCCCGGCGTAGCTGTCGGCCTGAAAGTCTCCGGCTCCTTCAAACTTCAGAGTCGTCTTGTTCGAGGTTGCCAGATCAGCCGACCCGCCAATCAGCCAGGGGATGTTCTGCGCCAGCGCGTTGAGCACCTTGCCGGAACTGTCGCGCGTTGCCAATCCCTTGGCGTCCGCAGGGAAGGTGGGAAGGTTCTTATCCCAACTCGCCGGCAGTTCATGATGCTGCATCTGGCTCAGGCGTTCCGCCAACTCAGGGTACTTCTGCGAATAATCGGAAAATAACTTGGACCACTGCGCGTGCGCCTCGCGTCCCCGCTTTCCAATCCCGTCGCGGAAGTGGTCGCGTACGCCGTCCGGCACCAGGAAGTGCGCATCTTCCGGCCACCCGTAGAATTTCTTGACCAGACGAACCTCATCCTCGCCGAGCGGTTCTCCGTGAGCGGCATTGGTGTCCTGCTTGTGCGGAGATCCGTAACCGATGTGGCTGTCCACGATGATCAGCGTGGGCCGGTCTTTCGTCTTGCGGAAAACGTTGAAAGCCCGCGCCAGCATTTCAAGATCGTTGGCATCGGCCACGCGGGTGACGTTCCATCCATATCCCACAAACCGCGTGGCTACATCCTCGCTGAAAGACCAATCGGCGGGACCGTCGAGCGTGATGGAATTGTGGTCGTAAATCCAGCACAGATTGTCCAGCTTCAAATGCCCTGCGAGCGAGGCCGCCTCGCCCCCTACGCCTTCCATCAGGTCGCCATCCGAGCACATCGCGTACACGTTGAAGTCGAAGATCTCGAGGCCGGGGCGGTTGAAGGTCGCGGCCTGCCACTTGTCCGCAATCGCCATGCCCAGGCTGTTGCCAACTCCTTGCCCCAGCGGTCCGGTTGTGGTTTCCACCCCTGTGGTGATATGCGATTCTGGATGCCCGGGCGTCCGGCTTCCCAGCTGCCGGAAATGCTTGATATCGTCCATCGAAACGGCGGGTTCGTTCGTGATACGTCCATGCTCGTCCACCCGCCGAACTTCAGCCAGGTGCAGCATCGCATAAAGCAACATCGAGGCGTGCCCGTTGGAGAGCACAAAGCGGTCGCGGTTCAGCCAGGTAGGATCGGCGGGATCGTAGCGCAGAAAATCCTGCCACAGGCAATAGGCGACGGGGGCCAGTCCCATAGGTGCTCCCGGATGTCCGGAATTCGCCTTTTGCACCGCATCAATGGCTAAGGTTCGAATGGTGTTGATACAGAGCGTATCCAATTGCTGCGCTGTGGCCAAAACTTGTTCACTGGCTACCATGCGATCTGCTCCTCCCGCCGGCTCGTCTTGCCGGGCACTTGATCGGGCTTTCCTCGATTAGAGTTCCCGGTTGCAGAAAGGGTTCAATACGCAGAAAGTGTATCAATTTCCGCCGACGCATGGATTGAGATGCGGTGAAAAACAGATAGGGTGAAGAAAAATGCTTACTTCAGCATTTGAATGTAGCCGTTCTCGCTGCCCGATGCCCGTGTCGTGTCGTGCACGAATTTGAGGAACTGGCGCAAGTTTTCTCGTTCAGGAGGGGCCATGTTGTCAAAGCGGACGCGAACCCCGCTGGCGGGTGCGCTGCGCGTGACCACGCCGCTCAGGGCAAAACCCTTGACCCAGATTTTTCCGTTCGGCACCCAAAGTCCAATTTCGACTTTGGCGCCGGGCTTGACCGGGTTGGCCGCTTCCACCAGGCATCCGCCCGCGCTGGTATTGGAGAGGTTGCCCCAAATCGGAGTCGCGCTCTCATCGACCCGTAGCTCTACCGCCACAAAGCACTTGATCCGCGGATGCCGCCGGCGATCCGTCCCCCAGTTCGTGCTGAATAGATCCGGCTCAAAAGGAGGAGTCGCCGATGGCGCCGTAGGGACGGGATGCAGCACGGGTTCTTCCTCGACAGGGGCAGCCGCGTTTTTAGAAAGGACACCTCCGGCTTTAATCTCGCGCATGGCTGCAAGCAGGGCTTCCTCGCGCTTGGCCGCCGGAGCTTCGCGATAAGCTTGCAGCAGCTTTCCCACCTGCCGGACCAAATCGGGGTCGGACAGTATTCGGGTCCAGTCAGTTCCGGTTGCCGCACTCATGCAATGCACGTCTTTCCTGTTCGAAAAAGTTAGCTGCCACGTCAGTTTGAACTGCAGAGTACCCCGATTCAAGATGACCTAAGTCACGCTCGGGCCGTGCGTGAGTGCTTCAACGCGTGCAGGCCGGGAACTTTGGTGACATGACACCGGAGTTACTGGCCGTCAAAGGTAAGCTGGACAATTTCGGTCGTTTCGCTGGGCGCAGCTTCGAATTTCCACTTTCCCACGGCATCTGCAGCGGCATCCACCAGCACCGGGTTTCCACCTAATACGCGCGTAGACTTGACTTGGCCATTGGACCGGACGACAGCTTCGATTTTGACGGTTCCCCGGATGTGCATCTTTTTGGCAAGTTCCGGATAGACGGGAGCTACGCGCGAGGCCACCTTTCGTTCCGCGTGCGCAGGTTGTGGAACGGTCTGGGCGGTGACCGAGCTTAGCGTTAGCGCAGCGAGTACCGCCGCGAAACATAGGACACCCTTGCACATGAACCAGTTCCCCTTAACGTCTTCAGGGTACTGGCCGGCCATGCCTCAAGCAACGCACGGAAGGCATTGCCCTTTGGGTGTAATTCCGTGCCTTTGGCGGACCATTCCTTGTAGCACCCCGTGCAAACCCGAATTCCTCGGAACAAAGTTCGTTTCGAAGCCTAAATCTTTGCATCGCAAAGTCCTGTAAGTGAATCGAACGTTGGGAGTTATGCTCTGAAACGGAAAGGAAGCTCGCTTTCCTCAGGAATGCCGGGCGCTCCCAGAACGAAGAATGGAATGCTCATTGAAAATCAGGCTCGCTTTAATTTTCAGTCTTCTGGCATCGGCCGCTGCTTCACCCCTACTCGCCCAGTCTTCGGGATCTTCCGGGGTTCCCAGCGTCACTCTTCCGGGCGCTGCGCAGAATCCGTTTTTGGGGAGCGCGGCGGAAGGGAAGGCTACTTCCGAAGTTCTGCAGATCGATTTCAAAGAGGCTATCGATCGCGGGTTGCGCAACAACCTGGGGCTATTGCTGGCAGGTGATCGGGCGCAGACTGCCAATGGGGAAAAATGGAAAGAACTGGCCGAACTGCTGCCCAATGTGAACGCCCGGATCATAGAGAATGTTCAGACCCAGAGTCTGGCGGCGCTGGGTTTCGAGAAGCTGTTTCCCATCCTTAGCCCTCCGGGGACAAACCCGAGCACGTTCCCTCGGGTGGTGCCGGCATTCAACTACTTCGATGCGCGCGCCTCGCTCAGCCAGTCCCTGTTTAACTTCAAAAATCTCGAGCGTGAGCGGGCTGCATCGGAGAGCGTCAAGGCAGCCGAACTCAGTTTCAAAGATGCTCGCGAAATGGTGGTGCTTGCCGTGGGCAACGCTTACCTGCAATCCATTGCCGCCGCGGCCAGGGTTGAAACAGCCCAGGCCCAGGTCGAGGCCGCGCAAGCTCTCTACGATAAAGCCGCCGACCAGCTGCGCGCCGGGCTGACTCCGGCGATCGATGCGTTGCGCTCGCAAGTGGAATTGCAGACCCGCCAGCAACAGCTTATCGTGGCTCGCAACGACCTCGCCAAATTAAATTTGAGTCTGGCGCGGATTATCGGCCTGCCTCCCGGCCAGCCCTTTGTGCTTACCGAAAAGGCTCCCTATCAAGCGTTGACGCCGCTGCCGCTGGAAGCCTATTTGCTCCGTGCCTACGCCGGGCGATCCGATTACCAGGCCGCTGTGGCACAGCTCCAAAGCGCGGAGTTGTCCAGGAAGGGAGCTGCAGCCGGTCGCTATCCGACGCTCGACCTCGCGGCGAACTATGGGGATATTGGCATAACTCCAGCGCACTCCAATGACACCTGGCAAGTTCTGGGCGGAATCAACATCCCCATCTTCGCCGGCAACCGCGTACATTCGGATGTCCTCGAAGCGGATGCCCAATTAAAGCAGGCGCGTTCTCGACTCAGCGATCTGCGTGGCCGAATCGATTACGAAGTCCGGACGGCTCTGCTCGATCTGAATGCCGCCGCCCAGCAGGTGGAAGTAGCGCGCAGTTCGGTCGATCTGGCCGAGCAAACGCTGGCGCAATCGCGGGACCGTTTCACCGCTGGAGTCGCGGATAATCTTGAAGTCGTCCAGGCCCAGGAGGCGGTGGCCGCCGCTCACGAGAATTACATCGAAAGCCTTTATGCTCATAATCTCGCGAAAGTAGAACTGGCCTACGCCATCGGCGATGCCGAGCAGGGCGTCAGGCAATACCTGAAAGGCAATCAATAACGTATGGAGCAAACCACGACACGGACTCCTGCCTCTGACGCAGGCGAACAACCTGCCGCCGAGAACCATACATCCACCACGCGGCCGCTGCCGTCTACCGAACGCGACTTCCATACCCGCCCGTCACGCACCAAGAGCCGCGGCTTCCGCATCGCGCTGGTGATTGGCGTTATCGTTCTGGTGATCGCGGGCATCTTCGTGTACCGGTATCTCACCAGCTATGAATCCACTGACGACGCCCAGGTCGACGGCCACATCAACTCGGTGAGCGCCCGCATTTCCGGTCATGTCATCAAGCTGAACGTTCGAGACAACCAATACGTCCAGGCAGGAACCGTGCTGGTTGAGATCGATCCAGCGGATTACCAGGTGGCTTACGAGCGCGCCAAAGCCGACTACGAGGATGCCCAGGCGGCCGCGATTGCGGCAGGAGTAACGGTTCCGATCACCTCGGTGAATACCAGCAGCCAGGTTTCCGCGACGGAAGCTGACGTAAACAGTGCGCGAGCGGGTATCCAAGTCGCGCAGCAGCAATTAGCGGCTGCCAAGGCGCAACTGCAAGAGGCCGAGGCCAACAACGTAAAGGCACAGAACGACCTCGTGCGTTACAAGCAACTGGTGCAGAAGCAGGAAATCTCGGAACAGCAGTTTGATCAGGCCACCGCCGCAGCGCAGGCCAGCGCCGCAGCGGTGGCAGCAGCACGGGCCAGTGCCGACGCGGCCCAGCAGCAGGTGACCCAGGCCCAGGGCAAGCTGGTGCAGGCGCAAGCCAACTGGGCCAATGCCAGCACCGCCCCCAGGCAGATGCGGGTATCGCGGGCCCGGGCGGCAGAAGCCCTGGCGGAAGTACAGCGCAAGAAGGCCGATCTCGATCAGGCCGAACTGAACCTGCAATACACCAGGATTGTGGCTCCCGTGAATGGAGAAGTCAGCGACCGCACGGTCGAGGTTGGCCAAAATGTGGCTCCCGGCCAGGAACTGATGAAAATCATTAATCTGGATGACGTCTGGATCACCGCGAACTTCAAGGAAACTCAGCTCCGAAATATGAGGCCGGGACAGCCGGTCACGATCGAAGTGGATGCCAATGGCCGAAAGTACAACGGCAAACTGGACAGCATCGCCGGCGCCAGCGGCGCGCGCTTTAGTTTGCTGCCTCCAGAGAACGCTACGGGAAATTACGTGAAAGTGGTGCAGCGCGTCCCGGTAAAGATCGACCTGGATCCAGGCGAGAACAAACACCACGAGTTGCGTCCCGGAGAGTCGGTTACGCCCAAAGTCTGGATTAAGAAATGAGCGCTGCCAGCACTACCATGGACCACGCCGATGTCTGGCGTCCCGCGATCAATCCCTGGATTATTGCGCTGGCGGTGACCCTGGCGACGTTCATGGAGGTGCTTGACACCTCCATTGCCAATGTAGCCCTGCCTCACATCGCCGGAGGCCTCTCCGCCGGGCAGGATGAGAGCACGTGGGTTCTTACCTCCTATCTGGTCTCGAATGCAATCGTGCTTCCGCTGAGCGGCTGGCTGTCATCCATTATCGGCCGCAAAAATTTTTACATGGGCTGCGTCGCGCTGTTTACGATCAGTTCATTCCTCTGCGGACTGGCGCCGAATCTTACGACCTTGATCATTTGCCGCGTTCTGCAGGGAGCCGGCGGCGGCGGATTACAGCCCAGCGAGCAAGCTATTCTCGCCGACACCTTCCCGCCTGCGAAACGGGGCATGGCTTTCGCCGTCTACGGAATGGCCGTGGTTACGGCCCCGGCGATCGGTCCAACTCTAGGCGGATGGATCACCGACAACTTCACCTGGCGCTGGATTTTTTTCATCAACATTCCAGTCGGAATCTTGTCCATCCTGCTCACCTCGCGCCTGATCGAAGACCCGCCCTATTTCAAGCGCCGCAAGCTGAGTGAAACCCACATCGATTACATTGGCCTGGGCTTTGTCGCGCTGGGATTGGGGACTCTGCAGGTGGTTCTCGACAAAGGACAGCGCGACGATTGGTTCGAGTCGCATTTCATCCTGATCCTGTCGCTCATCAGTGCAGCATCTCTGATCTTCGTCATCATTTGGGAATGGAAAAACAAAGATCCGATTATCGATTTGCATTTATTTCGTGATCGCACCTTCGGCGTCTCGAACCTGCTGATGTTTATGCTGGGATTCGCCCTGCTCGGCAGCACGCTGTTACTGCCCCTGTTTTCGCAAACCCTGCTCGGATATACCGCCGAGGATGCGGGCCTGGCATTGATGCCGGGTGGGTTTGCGATCATCATTTTGTTGCCGTTGGTGGGCTTTTTGCTCTCACGCTACAGCCCGCGCTGGCTGCTTTTATTTGGTCTGAGCGTCTTGTCGTACTCGCTGTTCCACATGACCCACTTCGATCTCAACATCGATTTTCGGACGGTGGCGGAAGCGCGCGTCCTGCAGGCTATGGGCATGGCTTTCCTGTTCGTTCCCATCAATACCGCGGCCTACGCGTTTCTGCCGCGGGACAAAAATAACGCAGCCTCTGGATTGATGAATCTGGCGCGAAATATCGGCGGCAGCGTTGGCATCTCGGTCGTGACCACAATGCTCGACCGCCGGACCCAGATTCATTTGACCGATATGTCGCATAACCTGACTGCCTCCAATCCCGCGCTGCAGCGCATGTTAGCCGGCGCTGCCAGAGCCATGCAGGCCCACGGCGCCAGCGCCGCAAGCGCCAACCGGCAGGCCTATGCTCTTCTCCAGTTTACGGTTCTACGGCAAGCCACCATGCTGTCCTATATCGACTGCTTCTGGTTCCTGGGGGTGGCCATTATGCTTATGATCCCGGCAGTCTTTCTCATCAAAAAAACCAGGCCCGGCGGAGGAATCGCAGTACACTAGAACACGCCATGTTCCGCGTGATCACCATCGAGCGCGAATACGGTAGCGGGGCCGCCGCCATTGCCGCCGAACTGGCCAAGCGATTGGGATGGAAGCTTTGGGACCATCTGTTAACGGAAGAAATCGCCCGCCTCGCCCATGTCGATCCCTCCGCCGTGTTGCGCTGTGATGAGCGCATGGACAGCCGCCTGCACCGCCTTTCCAAGGCTTTCTGGCGCGGCAGCTACGAACGCGGTTCTCCGCTAGGCAGCCAGATATTTGATACCGACCGCATGATGGCCATGATGCAGGAGATCATGGACAAGCTGGGGCGGGAAGGAAATGCGGTGATCGTAGGCCGCGGCGCACCCTTTTTTCTGCGGGAGAATCCCGCCGCTTTTCATGTTTTTCTCTATGCGCCGCGGTCGGAGAAAATCCGGCGCGTGGTCGCCGAAGGACATTCCGAACAGGAAGCCGAAGATATGGTCGACTCCGTCGACCGGGAGCGTATTGCCTACGTGAAGCACTATTTCAACGCTGACTGGCCTACCCGGTCGCTCTACCACATGATGATCAATACCGCGGTCGGCAACCAGCCTGTCGTGAAGACGATTCTGGATACCATGAGCCTCGTCCAGGGCAGCCCGAAGGCTACCGATTTCGAGAAACCCGCGCAACCTGTGCGCGGATAACTAGCCGGCTCTTCCCGGCGCTGGTCTTGGCGGGAACTGTGGCGCCGGACAACAATCCTCCGCGCAGGCATCCTGCCGCGGCCCCAGTGACCCCAAGGCGCGCCGTTCCGCGCCCTCAGTTCGTTCCAGAATCAATTCGCGAATCATGCCGATAAAGCCAGGATGCACGCCGACTGTCTTCGCGCGCGCCATCGGCAATTGAATCGAATGGCAAAGTTGCCGCGCCTCGATGTCGAGGTCATACCGCACTTCCATGTGATCGGAGATGAAACTGATGGGCGCCACCACGACCGCACTGGCCAGGTTTCTTGATTTCACCTCGCGCAAGTAGTCGACTATGTCAGGTTCCAGCCAGGGCTGCCCCGGTGCTCCGCTGCGGCTCTGATAAACCAGAGCATCGTTCGTAATCCCGAGTCGGGACGAAACCAGCTTGCGCACTTCTTCTAATTGCGTCACGTAATCGCTCGTATTCGCCATTGCCAGCGGAATGCTGTGCGCGACGTAAACGAGTTGAATGTTTTGCCGGGCTGCGTCTGCAATCTCGCCCATGGCATCATGCAGCCGATCTTCCGTCGCTGTAATGAAACCAGGATGATTAAAAAACGGCCGTAATTTGTCGATCTCGGGCGCTCCCGAACCCGTCTCGGCCTGCGCGCGAGCAATATCCTCGCGATACTGGCGGCAGCCCGAATAAGAACTATAGGCCGCCGTCACAAATGCGAGGGCGCGCCGAATCCCATCCTGTTTCATTCTTCGAACCGTGTCTGGCAGCATGGGATGCCAATTGCGATTTCCCCAGTACACAGGCAAGTTCGGACCGTGCTGCGATAAGTGGGCCTCAAGCGCCGCGATCAGGTCGCGCGTTTGCTGGTTGATCGGGCTCTTGCCTTCGAAGTGATAGTAGTGTTCGGCAACGGCCAGCAAGCGCTCCCGCGGAACGTTTCTCCCGCGCAGCACATTTTCGAGGAAAGGGATTACGTCCGCTCGCGATTCCGGACCTCCGAAAGAAACTACCAGGATGGCATCGTAATTCATTCGAAATAGTAAGAGGGGCTGCGCTTGCCTACTTTGTCGCTCCGGCGGTATTCAACGCCGTAACGGCCACCGTATTCAAGGATAACGGCCAGTCCAGCGAAATATCCGCGAGCTGCGGCCACTCGACGCAATCGACCGCATGAACTATTCTTGTGCCGCTGCGGGGAGGTCTGGTGCGCCCGGAGAGATTCGAACTCCCGACCTGTTGCTCCGGAGGCAACCGCTCTATCCAGCTGAGCTACGGGCGCACACGCGTATTTACAGTCTACAGGGCACAGAAAAGGGTATCAACGTCGAATAGGTGCTGGGACCGACCATCTCGGCGGCTAAGCTGAGAGGCGATCGTTGCGATGCAGAAAGGGAACCCGGCTACCAGCGGTCGCGCCGGCCACCGCCACCGCCGCGATCTCCGCGGTCTCGGCCGCCACCGCCACCACCGCCTCCTGCCCGCTCCGCCTTGGGGCGAGCCTCGTTGACATTGATCGTGCGCCCGCCTACTTGCGAGCCATTCAAACCTGCGATCGCCTTCTCGCCGTCTTCGTTGCTGGCCATCTCCACGAACCCGAAGCCGCGTGAGCGCCCGGTGTCGCGGTCCGTCATGATGCTGACGCGGTCCACCTGCCCGTACGACTCGAACAACTGCCGCAGTTCGTCCTCGTTGGTATTGAAGCTGAGATTCCCCACGAAAATATTCTTCACGCGTCTGCCTCTGCATTGAGCTGTCGGGAGTGCAAGCTCAATTCGGCGGACTTGGCAGGTCGGGGAAGGCCGTTCCTGAAAATCGAGACCGGAGCTGGCAACAGTCGAATGCGGCGAGCAGTATAGCAGGTTTTCTTTAAAGGGCTTGTCAAATCAGATCCGCGGCGACAACTCCGTAACAGAGTTCCAGGTCAGCAGTCGTCCACTTTCCAGTATCCCTCGTGCTGAAAGCCCATTTGCAGGAGGCGGTTCTTGGGATCATGGCGCTTCCCGCATCCCGGACACACCAGATAACGGCTCCAGGCAGATCCCCGATGATCGTAGTTTTCGGCTACCGCAAAAGTAGTTCCGCAACTACAAGGCACGAGAAACATGCGCAAGGGCGCATTTTTCCTAAGCTCCTTTTTCTCGGGCCTGTGCGTTTGCTTCACGATTGTTCTACGGCGGCCATTGAACTTTTCTTGCGTTTGTTTGCCTGCAGAACTTTTTTGCGCAGGCGCAGCGACGTGGGCGTGACTTCCACAAACTCATCGTCGGCAATGAATTCGATGGCTTGCTCCAGATTGAGCGGCTTGAAGGGCACCAGTCGAATGGCTTCGTCGGCGGTCGAGGCGCGCATATTGGTCAGCTTCTTTTCGCGAACCGCGTTCACGTCGAGATCGGTATCCTTTGCGTTTTCGCCAATGATCATGCCCTCGTAGAGCTCAACCCCGGGTCCAACGAAGAGTTCGCCCCTCTCCTGCAGGCCCCACAAGGCATACGCCGTTGACACCCCCGCGCGATCGGCGATGAGCGCGCCCGTGAGCCGGTGCGGGATCTCGCCCTGCCATTCCGTATACCCGTCGAAAAGTGAGTTCATGACGATGGTACCGCGCGTGTCGGTGAGCAACTGGCTGCGCAAGCCGATCAATCCCCGGCTGGGCACCCGGAACTCGATGCGCACGCGGCCGTAGCCGTGGTTGTGCATGTTGGTGGTTTCGCCCTTGCGCGATCCCAGTTGCTCCATCACCACCCCGACAAATTCCTCGGGCACGTCGATCGTGAGATGTTCGACCGGTTCCATCAGCTTGCCCTCGATGCGCTTGGTCACGATCTCGGGTTTGCCGACCATGAGCTCGTACCCCTCGCGGCGCATCATCTCGATTAGAATGGAGAGCTGCAATTCGCCGCGCCCCAGCACTTTGAAGGAATCGGTGCTGCCCGTATCTTCAACCCGCAAAGAAACGTTGGTGAGAAGTTCCTTCTCCAGCCGCTCCCGCAAATTGCGCGATGTGACGTAGGTGCCATCTTTTCCCGCGAACGGCGAGGTGTTGACGGTGAACAGCATGGCGATGGTCGGCTCATCAATGGCGATGTGCGGAAGCGGGGCGGGATTCTCCGCTTCCGTGATGGTCTCGCCGATGGTGATTCCTTCTACGCCCGCCACCGCCACAATGTCTCCCAACTCCGTTTCGGAGATGTCAGTCCGCTTGAGTCCCGAGAAGGAGAAAAGTTTGGTGATTTTGGTCTTGTGCAGCGTGCCATCCAGCTTCGCGATCGCCACTTCCTCGCCGGTGTACATTTTTCCGTTGAACACGCGGGCAATTGCCAGCCGGCCCAGATAGTCGCTGTAGTCAAGGTTTGCCACCAGAATCTGCAGCGGGCCGGTGGAATCACCCTTCGGTGGAGGGATCGTCTTCAGGATCGCATCGAATAGCGGGCGCAGATTCTCTCCACCGCCCTTGATGTCGGTGGTTGCGGTGCCAATCTTCGCATTGGTGTAGAGCACGGGGAAATCGATCTGCTCTTCCTTGGCGTCAAGATCGATGAACAGATCGTAGATTTCGTTGAGCACTTCCTGCGGGCGCGCATCCGAGCGATCGATCTTGTTGATCACCACGATCGGCGGCAACTTCGCCTCCAGCGCCTTGCTCAGAACATACCGCGTCTGCGGCAGCGGACCCTCGCTGGCATCCACCAGCAGCATGACGCCATCGACCATCTTCAATGCCCGCTCGACTTCGCCGCCAAAATCACTGTGGCCCGGAGTATCCACAATATTGATCTTCACATCGTGATAGAAGATCGCGGTGTTCTTAGCCAGAATCGTGATGCCGCGTTCGCGCTCCAGTTCATTCGAATCCATCACCCGCTCGACGTGGTGCTCGTTGGAGCGAAAGGTGCCGCTCTGCTGCAGCATCGCGTCCACCAGCGTGGTCTTGCCGTGGTCGACGTGCGCGATAATGGCGATATTGCGAATACCTGAACTCAAATAGGAATCCTTCCTGCCTGATTTATCTCTGGTATCACTTTACTATGGCGGAGGCCGGTTGCTTCGGGTTTCTCGGCGGGTCGGGGGCGTTTGCGGTTTCGGCAGCACCGCGGATGCGGTACATCCGGAACATCGCATTCTGATACGTCAGATCCACGTCGTCGGCATGGTCCTGCACGTACCGCTTCAGAAAGCCGTGGTCGTCATCAAAGGCGTCCGTGGTCACCAGGTACGCGGCATGAATCTTTGGCAGGTAATCCTTGAGTTCCGCCTCTGTGCCGCGATGATTGTAGGTTGAAGCCTGCCGCCCGGTGTAAAGCGAGAGGGCGCGGGCGCGGTAATAAATGAAAACATCGCTGGCTGCGGTCTGATGGCGCACGGCTTCGCAGAGTTGCTTGAATTCGGGAAGGCCCTGGTTCTCGCGGATGGGCCCAAAATCCAGACTGCGATAGCCTTCGGCGAAAGGAACGGCCAGGATGAGCAACAATCCCCAGGCCGCCGCCGCAGCGTACCTTGGAGCGACGCTCTCGCTGATTTTGCCCAGCCCTGTTAATGCCAGAAACACCATCCAGGGAATCACAGGGAACACAGCCCGCACGCCCGCGAAATATGGCCAAAGAAGCAGGAGGCCAATATACGGCGCCAGCAAGGCTTCGATCATTGTGAATCCGCTTTTGTGCCGGAAATATATGCCCGCGATGATCAAAGGCGCCACGATCGCGAGCACGACCAGCGAAAATCCATTGCGAACCGAAGCCACCCAAAATCCGGCGAGCACGCGTGTATATCCTGCGAGATTGAAGACAATCGTATGAGCGGTGATCGCGCGAACCTGCTCCATGTAGCCGCCGGGCGCGGGTCCGGTCAATCGCCCTTGCAGCAAAAACAGCGCAAAACACGCGGCCACGGCAACCCCCGTAAAGCGCGTGATCTTGCGATGCTGTAAAAGGTCATAGAGCACCAGCCCTGCAATCAGCGCGATGCCGGCCACGCGGGTGCCGAGCGCGGCATAGACTGTCACACCCAATAGAATTGCCCACAGCCACCATTTGCTTCCGAAACTTGGAGCCCTTTGCGCGATCACGGCTGCCCCATAAAAGAACATCATGAAGGGCAAGTCCGAAAGCACACTGTCTTTTGCGGTCCAGAACACAGGGCTGAATCCGAAAATTGCAATCAGCGCCAGCGCGTATCCCGCTCCCAGATCGCGCCCCCAACAGACGAACACAGCCACCAATGTAAGCAGGAAAAACACGACTTGTTCTCGCTTCATGGGCAGCAAATTCAGGCCAAAGAACTTGTACAAGGGCGCCAGCAGTAAAGGAAAAACCGGCGGGTACATTCCCGGGCTGTAAGCCTGAACTCGCGCATTGTAGATATACCCGGTCGCAGCGTAAGGCTGCCCCTCGACAATGTTCTGGGCGTGATGCACGTACATGGCAAAGTCGTCCGCCCAGAGATGTCCGGCGCGCACCGTGCCTATATAAAAGACAGCAATCAGAACAAGCAGGCCAGCAAAGCAATAATTGGCGCGTGAAGACTTTTCAGACTTCTCGCGGACATTGCACCCGTCAATCGTGATCCGCACATTGCAGCGTACACAATCCGGGGTGGTCCGCTCTGCAAATTCACGATATTTTGCCGACCGGTAGTCCCATTTTGGGCGCAGATCGCTACGATTTAGTGACTCGGGGACGGGAGGGCATCATCCGAGGTCTCCAGCAGTTCCGATCCCACGTCGACTCCACCTTCACCGCGCAACCGCAGGCGGTACCAGAAAACAATCGTGATTAAGGAGAATACAAAGATGATGGTTGAGACGGCGTTAATCTCTGGAGTAATTCCCCGCCGCAGCCGTCCCCAGATCTCCAGCGGCAAAGTATTATCGCGTCCGATCAGGAAGAAGCTGACCGCGATCTCATCCATCGAGAGCGTAAAGATCAGCAGCGCCGCTCCGATGATCGGCAGTTTCAGATTGGGCACGGTCACCCGCCAGAACGTCTGCCAGTAATTTGCGCCCAGGTCGAGCGACGCCTCCTCCTGCGCGCGATCGAGTTTCTGTAGACCGGCGAAAACTTCGGTCGTGGCTACGGAAATAAGCGCAGTCCCGTGACCGAGAATGATTGTCTTCAGTCCAAGGCTCGTCTGCGTCAGGTCGAAAAACATCAGCAACGACAGGCCCGTGATAATGCCCGGCAAAATCAACGGCAGCAGCACCAATCGCCGAAAAAACGCTTTCCCCGGGAATTGCGCCCGGTCCAGCGCCAGCGCCGCCGGAATCCCGAAAGCCAGCGAAATAGCCATTGCCGCAAACGCGACCTGCAGGCTATTCAGAACCGAATCCCAGATCGCGCTATCGGAAAACAAAATTCGATACCAGTCGAGCGTCAGATGACGTGGCGGAAATCCTCCCACTCCTGGTCCGTTGAACGAATAAACAATCAGCACGGCAATGGGCAAATAGAGAAAGGCAAAGACGGCCGCTGCGTGCCACAGCAGCCACCGCGAGCGCGGGAAATTTTCTGCTCCGCTCACGAGAAGCTCCATCTTTTTTCCAGACGTTCCGACAGAAACAGCAGGCTGACCACGATGAGCAGCATCCCCAGCGAAATGGCCGCGCCCAGCGGCCAGTTGTAGGCCGCGCCAAACAAGCTCACCACGATGTTGGAAATCATGATTCCGCTGGGGCCGCCTAACAGTAGGGGCGCGAGAAAATCTCCCAGGCTCAGGACAAAAGCGAATGTTGCTCCTGCCACAAGCCCCGGAATCGACAAGGGGAAGATCACGCGCCAGAACGTCTGCGCCGGCGTGGCCCCAAGATCATGCGATGCTTCCACCAGGTTCCGAGGAATATGCTCCAACGCGGCGTAAATCGGCAGAATGGCAAAAGGGGTGTAGATGTGCGTCAACGTCAGCACTACTGCAAACGGGCTATAGAGCAAAAACTCCAGCGGATGCCTGGTCAAATGTACATACTGCAACAGCGTATTCAGCACCCCGTCGGACCCCAGAATCGTCTTCCACGCATACGCCCGAACCAGGTAGCTGACCCACAGTGGAATGATCACCATCTGATACAGCAGATCTTTTCGCTTGCCCGCATGGAACGCCAGAAAATACGCCAGCGGATATCCCAGGGCCAGCGAAAACACCATCACCCGTGCCGCGATCCACATCGAGCGCAGCAACGTCTCCCAATAGACCGGCTTCTGCAGCAGTTCTTTGTAATTTTGCAAGTTCCAGGAATGAACGATGGTCTGCGCCGGGGTGACCGACCAGAAGCTGTAGCAGAACATCAGCGCGTACGGAACCAGCAGAAACACCGCGACCCATAACAACGGTGGCGCCGTGACCGCGAGCTTGTAAGCGCGCGAGAACATCACTTCTTCTCCGCAGATTCACGCACCGGGATCGCGTCAGAGCCAAAGAACTCCAATTCCACCTGATCTTCGAGTCCCACCGCGCCCGCGGTCCGCACCACCAATATCCGCCCGTCCCCGCATTGCACCTGGATTAATTCGGTTGCGCCATGAAATGCCCGATGCATGACCCGCCCGCGCACCCGAACCGCTCCAGCAGTTGCACTCCCGCTGGCCAAACGAATATGTTCCGGCCGAAGCGAAAACAGGGCGGGCCCATCGGGCAGGGAACTCGGCCACGAAAGCGTTCCCAAGTGCACCGCGCCCGCGCAGACATCCGCCTTCAGCAGATTGGTGTGCCCGATGAACTGTGCCGCGTAAGCTGTGGCTGGATGGCTGTAAATCTCGCGCGGAGTGGCGACCTGCTCCAGTTCTCCCGACCGCAGCAGCGCGATCCGGTCCGACATCACCATGGCCTCTTCCTGATCATGCGTAACGAAGACGAATGCGATTCCGACTTCCCGCTGCAGGGATTTCAACTCCACCTGCATCTGCTGGCGCAAATTTGCATCCAGCGCCGAGAGCGGTTCATCGAGCAATAGCAGTCGCGGTCGATTCACCAGCGCCCGCGCCAAGGCCACACGCTGCTGCTGTCCGCCGCTGATCTTCGCAGGCTTGGCTTTTGCGAACGCCGTCATCTTTACTTTCTCCAGCGCCTCGGTCACCCGCTGTGCGATCTCCGCAGCCGGACGCTTCGCGACCCGCAGTCCATAACCCACGTTTTGTTCGACGGTCAGGTGAGGAAACAGCGCGTAACTCTGAAACACCGTGTTCACGCGCCGCCGGTACGGAGGCTGCTGATCCAGCCTTTCGCTGCCCATCCATAACTCGCCCGAAGTCGCAGTCTCGAATCCCGCGATGATGCGCAGCAGGGTCGTTTTCCCCGACCCGCTCTCGCCCAGGATCGTGAGAAATTCTCCCTCGGCAATCTCGAGCGAAACGCTGCGCAAAACCAGGTTTCGGCCAAAAGTTTTGGCCACCTTGCGAATGCTCAGCAGGGTTGTTCTTGCCACAGAGATGTCATTCACAGGCGAAGCGCCGGCAGTCGTAATCGAAGAGGCCATGAATGGTTATTGGAGATTCTCCGCGCCCATTTCTCGTGCGTATTCCTGCGCAAGAAGGCGGACCTGGTCACTGTGCCGCTTTCACCTCGTTCCACATCTCGGTGTACGTGGCGCGCCGCGGCACATTTTGCCAGAAGTAGATCCTTTTCTGGTAATTGTCTACGTCATCCAGATGAAGCGTCTTCACCTCATCCGGCGTCATCAGTTTTCCCGCCTGCGGATTCGCAGGTACATAGTGCGTTTTATCCGTCACCAATTTTTGCGTCTGGGCCTCGACCATGTATTCCAGAAATTTGTGCGCCAGTTCCTTGTTCTCGCTTCCGGCAGTGATCATCAGGTGATCGATCCAGCCAGTCGTATTTTCTTTCGGAATGGTTTCTCCGGCAGGAAATCCCGCCTTCTTTAAATCTGCGGTATTGAGCGGCCAGCCCATCGCGATCACGATTTCATGGCTTTCAAACAGATTGGTTAACTCGCCGCCGGTCGCCCACATCTTGCGGATGTTCGGCTTCAGTTCCAGCAACTTCTTTTTCACTGCCTCCAGTTCCTGATCGTCCAGGTTGTAAAGGTGCGATGGATCAGGCTTGTCGTAGCCGAGCACCTGCGCCGCCATGTAGACGGTCGAAAGGTCATCCCACACCGAAACTTTCCCTTTATATTTCGGGTCCCAAAACACATTCCACGAATCCGGCGGCTGGGGAAATGCCGTGGTGTCGTAAATAATCGGATCCGGCCCCCACATGAACGGAACGCCATAGACCTGATCTTTGACATGAACCAGCGGCAGTGAAGTGAGCTGGGGCGAAAGCTGGCTGTAGCTGGGAATCTTGCTCAGATCGAGAGGAGCAGCCAATCCAGAACTTGCAATTGCTGCGGCCACATCGCTCGATGGCGAAATCACATCGTAATTGCCGGCGCTCCCGCCGCGGAGTTTCGCCATCAGTTCATCGCTCGATCCCATATACGACGCCGAAATCTTGCAGTGATTTTCATGTTCAAACGCCGTAATGAACGAGGGATCAGCGTAGCCTTCCCACACTAGAAGATTGAGCGTCGGCGTCTTCTTGGAGCACGCTGCGAGAGATACAACGGTCGCCAGCAGGCACAATAAGCGTCCTGCGCGTTGCCAATTCATTCTGTCCTCCGCGCGGGCTGCATCACCATTTCTCGCGGCCCGATTGCCCCCGAGCCGAATCCTAGAATGTCGGCGGAGTATTCACCCACAGAACCCAGGTTTCCTTGCGTCCGGGATTCTTCCACCGGTGCGGGGTCGCGCTTTCGAAGTAGAAACTGTCTCCCGGCTTGAGATGATATTCCTCGCCATCGACCGAGATCTCTAGATCGCCTCGCAAGACGTAGATGAACTCTTCTCCTTCGTGCGTATAAGGATCGCCGCTGCCCGCTTCGGGCGCAATCCGGAACAGATGCGGCTCCATCACCGTATTTCCCCACGCCAGCAGTTCCATCCGCACTCCCGTTCCGGCCTCCAGCACTTTGCGCTCTGACGGACGAACCTGCCGGCTGCTTGCCCCATTCGCCTCAAAGAAATCCAGGATATTTGTCTTATAGAAGCGCGCCAGCTTGCGCAGGGTTCCGACCGAACCGCTCATCTGCGAGCGTTCCAGAGCGCTCAGAAAGCCCACCGAGATGCCCACCGCCTCGGCGACCTGCGCCAGCGAAAGCCGCCGCCGCGCGCGCAATTTCCGCAGATGCCCGCCGATCGCTCCCGCATTTCCGTCAGCCGGCGCATGTACTTTCCCTTCGCGCTTCAGCAACTGCACGATCGCGGCTGCGTTCAGTCCCCGCACTTTGCGCAGAAAACGTGCCCGTTTCAGCAACTTCACATCTTCGGCCGTATAAAGCCGGTACTTGCTCTCAGTGCGCCGCGGGCGCGCCAGCCCGAGGCTCTCCCACGAGCGGATCACCGAAGGCGAGACTCCCACCTTCCGAGCGACGTCTCCGATTTTCAAGTAAGGTTCAGGCATCTGCTTTGATGTCCTGGTGTCCGAGATCACACTTCTAATGAGAAATTTCTATCCGCCCGACGACTTTTTTCTCCTTGACAGTTCGCATGCCTCTTCTCTAACCTTGCGGGATTATAGCAAGGTTGTAAC
>DASYYT010000098.1:0-14277 GCA_035949755.1 Candidatus Sulfotelmatobacter sp. | reverse complement strand
GCGCGGGACTCGATCGAAGCCAAGAACCAGCTCGACTCGATGGTCTACAACATCGAGAAGATGCTGCGCGAGCACGGCGACAAGATCTCCGGCTCGGAACGCGGCGACGTCGAAAATGCGCTGGCCGACGCCAAGAAAGCGCTGGAGACGAATGACAAGGCGCAGATGGATAAGGCGCGCGAGCGTCTGACGGCAGCCTCTCACAAGCTGGCCGAGCAGATGTATAAAGCGGCCCAGCCCGCGGGTGGAGCGCAGGCGGGACCGGGCGCAGGCCCATCCGCTGGACCTCAGCCGGGTGCTGATGGCCAAGGTCAGAAGAAAGACGAAGGGGTCATCGACGCTGAGTACGTAGACGTCGAACCCAAAAAATAAAACGGAGCAGGGCCACGGATTGACACGGATCGACACGGATGGAGGTTTATCCGTGAAGACCCTGCAATCCGTGGCGAGCTCTTGGGGGGGATTTAACAATTGGACTTTGAGGTGAATGAACAGACATATTTTCTCGACCTCTCTGAGGACACGAGACAGTGGCTCGTGATGGTCGAGACTCCGACCGGAACGCGGCGGATACCGGTATATGTAGATGAACTCGCATCCGACGAGCTGCCCGTACTGGTCGAAGACAAGAAGCGCCGCAAGATTGTGAACTAAGGTGCAAAAGATTGTCGTCCTGAGCGGAGCGGCTGTGAGCGAAGCGAGGCAGCCGCGGAGTCGAAGGATCCCTTACCTGCCGGTCGCGAGATGAACCTGAAAGGCGTCCTCGAGATGATGCGTTTGCAAAAATTCCTTGATCGACCTGCGACCAAAGGCATGGGGTCCTTCGCTCGCTCAGGACGACAGGCATTAGAGTAAGTTGCTAAATGGCAACCACGACCAAAAAAGACTACTACGAGATTCTGGGCGTGAAGAAGTCGGCCTCGGCCGATGACATCCGCAAAGCCTTCCGCAAGCTGGCGCGCAAATACCACCCGGATGTGAATCCCGGGGACAAATCCGCCGAAGAAAAATTCAAGGCGATCTCGGAAGCCAACGACGTCCTCAGCGATCCCAAGAAGCGCAAGATCTACGATCAGGTCGGTTTCTACTCCGACAACATCGATCCAGCCGCAGCCGAAGCCTACGCTCGCGGAGGCGCCACCGGCGCCGGTGGATTCGGTGGCGTCCCGGGCGGCTTTCCCGGCGGCGACCAGCAGGGGCAGGGCGGGGTTCACTTCGATTTCGGCGGATTCGATTTTTCCGACTTCATCAACAACGCCAGCCGCGGCCAGAGGACCTCGAGCGGAGGCGGTGGCTTCCGCGATATTTTCGGCTCGATGTTTGGCGGCGGTCGCGGCGCGGCCCAGGCTGAAGAAGGTCCTGAGCCCGGCACCGATCTCGAATACCAGGTCAACGTTCCGTTCTGGACGGCCATCCGCGGCGGCGTCATGCGCCTCAACATTACCCGGCAGGACGTCTGCTCGCAATGCCACGGGCAGGGTTTCCTTGAGGCCCCCGGTAAGTGTCCTGAGTGCGGAGGTACGGGGCAGATCACCCAGACCGGCGGCCGCATGAAGTTCAACGTCCAGTGCCCGCGCTGCCACGGAACCGGCAAGAATCTGACGACCTGTCCCACGTGTCACGGGGAGGGCACCGTCTCCAAGACTGAACCGCTCGAAGTGCGCATCAAGCCGGGCACGCGGGATGGCCAGCGCATCCGAGTTCCCGGAAAAGGAAATGCCGGAGCCCACGGCGGCGCGCCCGGCGATCTCTACGCCATCATCCGCACCGAGGGCCATCCCATCTTCCATCGCGATGGCGATGACATCTCTTTGACCATCCCGGTAACCGCCTCGGAAGCCGCGCTGGGGGCCAAGATTGAAGTACCGACCATTGACGGCCGCGCGCTCTTGAAGATTCCTCCCGGCACGCAGTCGGGCCAAAAGCTGCGCTTGCGGGAGAAGGGCGTGCCCTCAGCCACCAGGGAAGGCGCCCGCGGCGACGAAATCGTCGAGATCACCGTCACCGTCCCCATGCCTCGCGACGAGCGCACGAAAGAACTGCTGCGCGAGTTGGCCAAGCTGAACCCGGAAGATCCTCGATCGGAGTTGTGGGCCAAAGTCTAATTGTTTCCCCTGTGTCCCTCTGTGACCCCCGTGGTGAATCATTCCCGATTTGGTGTCGAAAAGGAAATTTCACCACAGGGGTCACAGAGGAACACAGGGGAATTGTGATATGCAGTACGGTATGGCGACTCCTGTGCGCTCTCCGTCTTTTCGCGTTAACCAGATTACTGGGGCCATCGTGAATTCTGCCATGAAGGTTCATTCCGTTCTCGGCCCGGGACTGCTCGAAAGCGCCTACCAAGCCTGCCTGGCACATGAACTGAGAAACCGAGGCCTGGATGTCGCGACCGAAGTGGCTTTACCCGTTGTGTATGAAGGTCACAAACTCGAAGTCGGGTATCGCATCGATTTAGTCGTGGAGAGTCGGGTCGTAGTAGAAGTGAAGTCGGTCGACGCCCTCCACCCCATCTACCAAGCCCAACTCCTGTCCTACATGCGCCTAAGTAAAATTCCCATTGGCTTGCTGATCAACTTCAACGTCCTCCACCTCCGCGACGGAATTAAGCGAATGGTCGATGGCGAAGATTGGCACGATTGACCCTGTGTTCCTCTGGGCCCCCGTGGTGAGTGACTTCCATTACCTCCGTACCGCTCCCGCCGCTTACAAAATTTTTCAAAATAATTCAAAAAAAACTTGCATCTGTGGAAATTTCTCGTAATCTCACAAATGCGAACTAACTTCGCCGAAATGCCCGGGAATCCGCATCAGACCCGGGAGCCGCGAACAAGATGTCTTCCAGCGAAGACACAAGGGAGACGCGGTGGTGAGAGTGAGTCGCTTGAGGAGGCAGCCATAGAAATTGGCAACAGCTAGCCGGCAACAACTCCAACATCCCCAGCCTCTCGCCCCCGTACCCAACCGGAAAAAATTCGTCCGCCTCACGCTTTGGCCGCTGGTCGCTGCCACCTTCTTTATGGTGTCAGGCGGAACCTACGGCACCGAAGACATCGTGCATGGCGCCGGATACGGTCGGGCGATTCTGATCCTGCTCATCACGCCGCTGCTCTGGAGCCTGCCTACGGCTTTCATGATCGGCGAGCTTTCCAGCGCCCTGCCCCATGAAGGCGGGTATTACGCCTGGGTGCGCCGCGCCATGGGCAATTTCTGGGGATTTCAGGAAGCCTGGCTCTCGCTGATTGCTTCCATCTTCGATATGGCGATCTATCCCACACTATTCGTGGCCTACCTGACTCGCATGTTCCCGTGGTTTCAGGAAGCCAATCGCGGATGGTGGGTCGCGCTGGCCGTAGTCGTCGCCTGCGCCCTGCTCAATATTGCCGGCGTGAAGGTGGTTTCGCTGACCTCGCTCTGGCTGTTCCTGGCGCTCTCTGCGCCGTTCGTGGCGATTGTATTGCTCGCCCCCTTCAAACTCGGAGCCTTGGCGAACGCGGTCACCAAGCCAACCACTTCGACTGTAGATATCCTTGGCGGTCTGCTCATCTGCATGTGGAACTACATGGGATGGGACAATGCCTCGACCATTGCCACCGAAGTGGAGCGGCCGCAGCGGACCTATCCCCGCGCCATGCTGGTCGCCGTGGGAATTGTGGCCGCAACCTACGTTCTGCCCTTTGCCGCCATGTGGGCAACGGGACTGAAGTCTACGGCATGGGAAACCGGCTCGTGGGCCGACATCGCCGCTCTGGTGGGCGGACCGCTTCTGCGCATTGGAGTCGTTTTGGGCGGGATGATGAGCGCCTTCGGCATGTTCAACGCGCTGGTGATGAGCTACTCGCGGCTGCCGCTGGCGATGGCGCAGGATGGCATGCTGCCCGGAGTATTCGGCAAGCTGCAGAAAAAATCGCGCGCTCCCTGGGTGGCCATCATCGCTCTGGCCATGGGGTGGGCCATGTGCCTGGGCTTGGGATTTGCCCGGCTGGTCACACTCGACATCCTTCTTTATGGCGCGAGCCTGCTGCTGGAGTTCATGGCCCTGGCCGTGCTTCGTTTCCGCGAGCCGGAGCTAGCTCGCCCATTCAAAGTTCCGGGCGGATTGTTCGGTGCGATCGCCATTGGCATTCCGCCGGTGCTCCTGCTGGCCTTCTCGGTGATCCGCAGCCAGCATGAGCAGATCTGGAACATGAGTTCGTTCACTTTCGGGATGATCCTGATCGCGGCGGGCTTCCTCGCTTACTTGGTCAACCACGCCCTAAAGCCGGCAGGATGGTCGGTTTCCTCCCCCAAGAAACCACAGCCGGCCGCATAAAAATCGCCACGGATCTCACGGATCACACGGAACAAATCCGTGAAGATTCCGTCTTATCCGTGGCGTTTTCTTTCAACTAAAACTTGTAGCCGAAGCCGACCGAGATGATCGGATAGGCCTTGAAGAACGACATGCTGTTGTTGACTTTGTTCTGCTCCGACACGATGTTGGCTTGAACCGTGGAATCGGTGGCGACGTTACGGCAATTCACCCCCGGCTGGTCGCAGATATTTCCGGCCAAAGACAGGCTAGCTTTCGGCGATCCCTGGAACGCAACCCCCATCTCGAAGGGCACGGTGAAGTGCTTGCCTTCTTTGCGGGACACCAGATTGCCCCAGCCCACCGTGGTCATAGGCGCAGCCTGGTTGAAGGTGATCTTGCCATTTCCCCTGAGAGGAACTGCGGTATCGGCGTAGTAGGTTTGCCCTCCAAGCGTGAAGCTCGAATCGTGCGACCCACGCGACCGCAGACCCCGCAATCCTGCCCGTGGTTTCGATGCGCTCGCCGGAACCGGGTTGGGTAGCCCCTCTGCGACCCAGAACTAGGAGGAAAGACAACCTGTGCTCTAAAATCGGACGAGGATAATCAATGACGAAACGGAAATCCAAAGGGGCGTACATGATTTCCGCCGTGGCTGAGATGTACGGCATCCATCCCCAAACCCTGCGTCTTTACGAGCGCGAAGGTCTGCTGAAACCGTCTCGGACCGAAGGCAACACGCGCCTTTATACCGACGAAGATTTGACGCGCCTCGAATTCATCTTGTCGCTCGCCCGCGACCTGGGCGTCAACATTGCCGGCATGGCGATCATTTTGCAGATGCGCGAGCGGATGGAGGAGATGCAGCACCAGATCCAGGAGTTCGTGCAGTATATCCAGCAGGAAGTGCTCACCCGCGCCAACGCGGCGGCCGATCCCTCGAAAGGCGCGATCGTGCCGGTGCGGCGCCCCATGGTCGCACCCAGCGTTCAGCCTCCGAAAAAGCGCTGATCTGGTCGCGCTCACTGTGAGGACGAAGTTCTCCGCGTATTATATGAAGTCCTCAGCCGCGACTGGCTGAGTGCCCATTGCGGAATGCTGCCCTTCAAGCTTATCTACAGCGACGGATATTATTTGCCGATCGGCCATCATGTCTTTCCCGCCGAAAAATATCGTCGTGTCCGCGATCGCCTGATCTCCACCGGCGTCGCCGACCCCACCGATTTCCTCGAGCCGCAGCCGGCAACCGATGAGGACATCCTGCTGGTGCACACGCCGGAGTATGTGCAGAAGCTGAAAACCGGAAGCTTAAGCCCGCGTGAAGAGATGGAAATGGAAGTGCCCTATTCTCGCGCCCTGGCCGAAGCATTCTGGCTGGCGGCCGGTGGTTCCATCCTGGCGGCGCGTCAATGTCTGATCGACAAAGTCTCGATCAGCCTGGGTGGGGGCTTCCATCATGCCTTTCCCGACCACGGGGAAGGATTCTGCATGATTCATGACGTCGCCGTGGCCATCCGGCGGCTGCAGCGCGACGACAAAATTCGTAGGGCGATGACCGTGGATTGCGACGTACATCAGGGCAACGGCACGGCTTCCATTTTCGCCGGAACGCGAACCGCCAGTTCACCGCTGCCGTCCGGCTCCGGTTCGACATTACCGGGACCCCCGGGCGCCGCGCGCCGCGGAAAAATGCACCAGGCCCATGCCGGCGACGTCTTCACCATCTCTCTCCATCAACACAACAATTACCCATTGTGGAAGCCCCCCTCCTCGATCGATGTGGATCTGCCCGACGGCACCGGGGATGACGAATATCTCGCCTGGCTCGACAATGCTCTCAGTTCTGCACTGCGCCATTTTGAGCCTGATCTGATTTGCTATGTCGCGGGAGCCGATCCCTATCGCGAAGATCAGTTAGGCGGGCTCGATCTCACCATCGAGGGCCTGAAGCGCCGCGACCAGCTGGTATTCCAGGTGGCGCATGCCCGCAACCTTCCGGTGATGGTGACTTACGCCGGTGGCTATGCCCATAACGTGGAAGATACCGTCACCATCCACAGCAATACGGTGATTGCCGCAAAGGAAGTCTTCTCCCGCCGAAACGGCGCAGGTTAAAAAAAGGCGGCCCGGCGGAGGACCGGGGAGCTTGAACCCAGGCATAAAATCGGAAGCGATGCCTTCCAAGAGACTGCTGGTCGTGTTCTTTCTGATTTGCGCACCGCTGGTGGGCATTCCGCAGACTGCCGTGCAGGAATCCTCCCAGACAACGGAGAGCGTGCCCGGAAGTGAAGCCTGCGCGCGCTGCCACGCAGAGATCAGCAAGTCTTACCGCAATACGATAATGGCAAAGGCAAGCGGGCCCGCAGCCGAGGGGCTCACCACCGGGCAGTTCGAACACAAGCCCTCTGGCGTCCACTACCGTGTGTACGAACACGATGGGAAAGTCTGGATGGGCTACGACCGCGAGGGCAAGGACGCGCTTCACGGCCAGCGGGAACTTTTATATTTCATTGGCTCCGGGAAGAAGGGACGGACCTATCTTTTCCCCGAGCAGGGATTTCTGTTTGAAGCCCCCATCAACTGGTACTCGCAGGAAGGCCGATGGAACATGACTCCGGCTTACACCGAAGCGCTGGAGATGCCGCTGAACCTGCCTGCCTACGTCGAGTGCTTGAATTGCCACAGCAGCGGACTGCGGCCACCCGAGCCGGGAACGGACAGCAAATATTCAGGCAAGCCATTTCCGCATGATGGAATCACTTGTGAACGCTGTCACGGAACGGGCGAGGGACACCTGGAAGGCAAAGGGGCGATCGTAAACCCTGCCAAGCTCTCGCCGGAACGGCGCGATTCAATTTGCATGGAATGCCATTTTGAGGGGACCGTCGCCGTCGAGCAGCCCGGCAAACATCTCTATCAATTTCAGCCCGGAGAAAATCTCTCAGACTATATGCATTATTTTCTGCTGCTGGGAAAGCAGCAGCCGGCCCCGCGGGCGCTCAACCAACTCGAGGCCCTGTCGCTCAGCGCGTGCAAGCGTGCCTCCGGGGACAAAATGTGGTGCGGCAGCTGCCACGATCCGCACCAGGAGCCGGCCGCAGCCGACAAGGCGTCTTACTACCGCAGCAAATGTCTGGCCTGTCACGGCGAAAACTTTGCCGCCAAACACCATCCTGACAAGCCGGATTGCATCGCATGCCACATGCCGCCGCTCCCGTCAAAGGACGTCGCCCATACGCAGGCGACGGATCATCGCATCCGGCGTTACCCCGATGCTTCCCCTCTGCCCCGTCTGGAGCTGAGAGGCATGCCGCTGCAAGCATTTCCAGAAAGCGATGCGTCGCTGACAACTACCCGCGACCTGGCGCTAGCCTGGGAAACGCTGGCGCAGCGCTATGTCGAAGGAGCAAGTCAGAAAAGAGAGAAATATCTTCGTGAAGCCGTGAAACAGAGTCCGGACGATGCTGTGCTGTTGTCGGCACTAGGATTTGTGGAACAGGAACACGGGCATGCGGGCGAAGCCCGGAATTTATACGAGCGGGCACTGAAAATCGATCCGCTGGCCAATGACGCGGCCAGTAATCTGGGAATATTGGAAGCGCGAATGGGGAATCTGCGGCGCGCGGCGGAGTTGTGGCAGGCGGCGTTCGAGAGAGTGCCCAACCGCAGCGCCATTGGAATGAATCTGGCGATCGTGTTTTGTGCCGCCGGACAGAAGGAAACCGCGCGCAAGTATGTAGAGCGCGTGCTGGAATTCAACCCCGACTACGGCAAGGCGAAATCTCTGCTGAAACATCTGGGCGAGGATCCGGCGCAATGCCGGCCCTGATGGCGATTCTCCGTTCCGGTCGATCTGCCATTTTCCCGGCAATTGCGCTTTGCTAAAAAGGCCGGAAGGCCAGTAGATAAACCAGCACACCGAAGCAAAGCACCAATACAAGGAGCGAGACCCTCTCGGGAATCAGGTTGTCCTTCTTCGTGTTTGGCTCCGTCGCCATGATGGGATCAGTTTGGAGGAAAAAAGCTGCCTTGGGAATGGCCCGAGGGTGGCTGGCCCGCTGGTAACGTATCCAAAGTTTAGTGGGCCTATTTTTCCGGGTTGTACTTTGCCAGCCAGGCCGCAATCTCACGAAAAACGTCCTGACGCTGCTCCCAGACTGTGGGGAAATGCGGCGAACCCGGATACGTCACCATCCTCGTCGTTTTGCCGCGCGCCGCCAGGACTTCATAATATTCCCGCCCCTGATAAGTGGGGACGCGTTCATCGGCCGCGCCGTGCAGAATCAGCAACGGAGTGGTTACCTCTTCGGAGTGCATGGCCGCAGAAAAATCCAGAAAAGCGTTGGGATCCTTGTCGGGCCAGCGCGCGTCGTAATCGATTTGCTGAACGTCGCTGGTCCACATGAACGTGAGCCAATCGGTGATACCCGCTCCTTCAATGGCCGCTTTATAACGATGCGTCTGAGTGACGGTCCAGGAGGTCATAAATCCGCCCGCGCTCCAGCCAAAGATGGTCAGACGATTGGGATCGGCCCAGCCCTGCGCGATGGCGTAGTCGGTGGCGCTGTCAACATCGCGATAGGCGCGGTCGCCGAAATGCTGGTAGATAGCTCCCAGGAACTCGCTGCCATACCCGGTCGAGCCCCGATATTCCGGCTGGAGCACCACGTAACCCATGCCCGCGAGCACCCTGGCGAAATCATCGAAATTCAGAGTGTCATTGGCTTCCGGCCCGCCGTGGGGGAAAACCATAAACGGATACCCACGCCCCGCCTTGTAATCCGCAGGAAAAGTCACGATGCCCTCCAACTTGATTCCTTCCTTGCTGGACCAATGCGCGGTGCGCACCTCGCCCAACTCAGTTTTGGCCAGTTGATCATCGCCCTCCGTTGTGATGCGCTGCAGAGTCTTGCCCGTCGCGATGGCCACGTTTGACGTGTGCTGCGGGTCCGCTACCGTGAATACCCGCACATCCGGACCAGAAGCAATCTGGGGCGAGACTGGAGGGCCGTCGATGGTTCCGTCCGGCCAGGTGTACGCGGTGTTTAGCGAATTATTTTGAAAGGAATCAATTTCTAATTTGACGCCGCGCGCCACCACCGCCCACGCGTTACCCCGCGCATCGACTGAAATTCCCAGCGCGCTTCCTTCCAGCTTGGGAGTACGATCCACGGGCGTTCCCCCGCTGGCTCCGATGGTCCAGACATGATCCGGCGTCAGCACAGGAGTCGTCGTGCTCAGGAAAACCAGATCCTTGTCGCTATTGATCCAGCCAATGCCGCTGGCGGCATTGTCGATGGTAGCGATGTGCCGTGCGCCGTTGGCGCTGCAAACATCGATGAAGGAGCGCACGTAGTGGAAGCCGATTTTCGGCGTCTGCGAAAGGATCGCAATCGAAGCCCCGTCGTGCGACCACGCAATGTCGGTGATGTCCCGCAGCGAGGGACACCACCAGCTGCCATTGGTGCCATCGGTGGAAAGTACGTAAAGGCTGGTAGGCGCGGGCTCAATGACGGTGTGCACGTCTTCCAGGGGATCGGGAAGCCGGGGATCTGCCAGCATCGCATAATGCGCGCCATCCGGAGAAATCAGGGCAGAGTGAATCCCTCGCGGCAGTCCGGTGAGCGGGACCGGAGTCGCTGCCGCTGCCGCGGGAGTATTCGGGGACGCCAGTGGGATCGTCGCCAGCTGGGCCATCTTGCCCACTTCGGTCAGCCCGTAGAGTGCCGTACCCTCGCGCGTGAAGCCCGACGGCTTGAATTTTTCCGGAAGATTCAGGTGCCGCGAATCGCCCCCCGTGGTTGCAATCAGATTCCATTCCGTATTCGTGGGACCTTTGTGGCCGCCGAAACGCACTTCATACAGCACAGTCTTGCCGTCCGGCGAGACCGCAACCGCCGCCGCGCTGTGAAGGCTGGCGGCATCATCGAAAGCAAAAGCGTGCCGCGAGCTTTGACCCTGAGCCGCTATGACGACGAATAGTATCGGGATAAACACCAGTTTGCGCATGGGATCTCCTGAACCGTGCAGAAGGATACCAGAGAAGAAACCCTATCGGCGCAGCGCTGACCATTGAATGGAGCGTCATAGGGGAAGCGCCAGCGTGCTCGCCAGTATTCCCGGTGGTCCAAGGTTTGAAATTTTTAGCAACCGCATAAGAGTAGTGCGGTGACCTTCGTAATCGGCGCGGGCCGTTACCGCATTGCTGGGGCAGATACCCGCTCCTAGAATCGAAGCAGGGTTTACTCCGCCCGATTGCGCATGCCTGAAATTACAAGACGACTGGACCGAGCCGAGATCGGCAAGCGCGTCGAACGCGCGGAGAAGCTCCTGCAAAAGGGCAAGACCGCCGAAGCCCTGGAAGAATATCTGCTGGTCCTGCGGGACGATCCGGAAAACGACGTGGTGCGCCAACTGTCGGCCGATCTATGTCTTTCTCTGAACCGCAATGCGGATGCAGTGCGTCTTCTGGGCGACCTTTTCGAGCGCCAGGTAGCTGCCGCTGATGCCACGCGCGCCAGCCTGACCTACAAGAAACTGGCACGCCATGGGAGTCCGACCTGGCAACAGAAATTCCGCTTTGGCCAGCTGCTCGAGGGATCGAACAAAAAGCTGGCGGTGGGCACGTACGAAGCGGCGCTCTCGGACCTGGCGAAACTCGGGAAAAAAACCGAAGCTGCAGAGATTTTGGGGCGCGTGGTCGCCATTGAGCCGACTCAGGCCAACTTCACGCGGGTGGCCGAACTAGCTTCGGAATCGGGTAACCGCAAAGTTGCCGCCGGAGCCTTCAGCCGGGTCGCGCAACTGGTCAGCAACGAAGGCGGCAACGCCGCTCCCTGGTATGAGAAAGCCTATCAGGAAGACTCTTCGGACCCCGGCATCGCCCTGGCCTATGCAAAAACGCTGTTGGCGCAAGGACAGACCGGAGCGGCCATTTTCATCCTGGAACCTCAGGTGAACTCTGGACAAGTGACGCCGGAATTACGTGAGACTTTCGGCGACGTGCTGCTCGCCGCGGGCCGCTATACCGATGCCGAGCCTCTGGTGTGGCAACTGTTCGAGCAGAATCCCGGGCGCGTGCAGCAGGTCATCGGATTGATCGGGAATTTGCTCGATGGCGCGCAAGATGAGGCTGCCGTGGCGCTGGCGCGCAAGCTGGAGCAATTCCAGCGGCGCCGCGGAGAGCGCAGGCAATTCATCGCCATCATGGAAGATATTACGGCCGCGCACCGGGCCTCGCCCTTAATTCTCGAGTTCCTGAGTGAACTCTATAATGGCGCCAACCGCGAGACCGATTACTGCACAACCCTGCTGAAGTTGTTCGACGTTTATTGCGGCTCTGGCGAATTTGGCAAAGCGGCAGAATGCCTGGACCGCGCCGCCGAAGTGGATCCTTACGAGCCGGGGCATTTGAAGCGGCTCGACCTGCTCAAGGGGAAAGTCGAAGACAGCCGCTTCCGGGTGATCGCTTCCAGATTTTCCACCGTGAGCAAGCCGGCGGAAGAACCCGCGCAAGTGGAAGGGCCGACGCTGGGCGCTTCCACCCTGCAAGATCTCATGCTGCAGGCCGAAATCCTGGTGCAGTACGGCATGCGCAACAAGGCGGTGGAGCGCCTGCAGAGAATTCAAGAGCTCTTTCCCCGGGAGGAAGAGCGCAATGAAGATCTGCAGCGGCTCTACCTCTCAGCAGGAGTCACACCGCGCTATGCCGGTTCGGCGCCGCTGCCCCCCGCCGCCGCCTCTGCCGCTCCGCCTCCGGCGCCAGTTCCCGCGCCTGATCCTGCCGCCGATGTGCGCAGCTTTACCCGCGTCGCCGAGATTACCCGCAAGCTTTATCACCAGGGCACCGCTCCCGCCGTGCTGAGCACCGCCGTAAAAGAAATTGGAGCACATTGGGAAGCCACCCGTTGCGTGGCGTCCATGGGCAAGATTGGCCTGCCGCCTACCGCGATGAATGAATTCTGCGCCGAGGGCTACAAGAAGGGAAGCACGCCCGTGCTGGCCGAATTGATCGCATGCCTGCAACAGGCCGCCCAGGGGCACGAACCGCTCGCGATCCAGGATGCTCCCAAGGCCTCTTCTCTGCAGCCGGCTAAGAAAGCGGTTCTGGAGCTGGGCGCATCCTCGATCCTGGCCATTCCCCTGAGCGATGGCGAAGAAACCGTCGGCATGCTGGTATTGATCCACAACCGTCCCCATTCGTGGCAACAGGCCGATCTGGTTGTGCTCAAGACCCTCTCGGATCAGATGGTCATAGCCCTCAATAACGCCGGACTGCGCCGGCTGGTCAAGAACCTGTCGGTGACCGACGAAAAATCCGGCCTGCTGAAGCGGGCATCTTATATCGATCTGCTCCTGGCCGAGAGCAAGCGCGCGGTGCAAAACGCGTCGCCGCTCGCGCTTGTGCTGATGCAGTTTGGGAAAAGCTCCGCACTGATCAAGGAATACGGCGAGGCCGAAGTGCAGGCCGTGATGGAGCGGGCGGGGCAGCTGTTTGCCGCCAACATCCGCTCCAACGACCTGGCCTTCCGATACGACACGACCACAATTGCCATTCTGCTGGGCGAGACCGGCGAAAAAGAAGCCATGCTGGCCATCGAGAAGCTGCGCAAAATCATCGCCGAAGTGCGCTTCCCCGCCAAAGACGGGGCGGCTCAAGGTCCTCCAGCACGGTTTTCCGCTGGAGTAGTGGAGGCGGTCATCCGGGCCGAGTACGATCCCGTCGATATCGTCACCGAGGTGATCAACCGCGTTGAACACGCCTTGGCGCAAGCCATGTCACAAGGTCCCGGACATGTTGTCGCGCTCGGTCCCGCGGCGCTGACCGCGAGCGCGGTAGCCTGAACGCAGTGAATCATCGTCATTGAGTGATTGAGTGATCGGGTCATTAAGTCATGGAAGGCTTATGGCTAATGCGAGTGCTTCAATGATGAGTCGGTGACAGATCCCTCAATCGTTCGACGCTTCGACAACTCAATGAACCGATGACCCAATGACTCAATGAGTCGAGGGCTCGGCAAATTTCCCTCCACGCTGCTACACTAAAAAGTTTGGCGAATCGACTCTCGCCGGTTCCGGTGAGAGATCTGGAAAGCAATCATGCTCAAAGTCGGGGATATTGCCATTGTCAGCGGGGCGCGGACGCCCTTTGGCCGCTATTGCGGAAAATTGAAGAATTACACCGCGCAGGAATTGGGCGCGGTCGCTGCCAAAGGAGCGATCGAGCGTGCCGGAGTTGCTGCCACGGAATTCGATCACATCGTGTTCGGCAACGCCCAGCAGACCTCCGGCGATGCGCTCTATGGCGCGCGCCACGTAGGATTGCGCGCGGGGCTTCCCATCGAGACTCCGGCATTGACCGTGAATCGCCTGTGCGGTTCGGGGATGCAGGCGATCGTGAGCGCGGCGCAGTTGATCCAGACCGACGAAGCCAAAGTTGTTCTCGCAGGCGGCATGGAAGCCATGTCGCAGGCGCCCTTTGTCATTCGCGGGCGCGACGGATTCACCCTGGCGCCGGGCGGCAAGCTGGAAGATTCGCTCATGGTGGCGCTGCTCGATTCCTATTGCGGATCGTACATGGCGAACACGGCCGAACTGTATGGCTCGCAGCAGGGCATCACGCGTGAGATGCAGGATGAGTTTGCCCTCCGCTCGCAGAAATGTGCCGACGACGCCTACAAGGCCGGACGCCTGCAGGAAGAACTGGTGCCAGTTCCTCTGCGCGATCACAAGGGCGAGCCGGCGGGAGAATCGTTGACCGAAGATGATCACCGCCGTCCGCAGACCACGATGGAAGGGCTTGCGAAATTAAAGCCGGCATTTGGAAAGAATGGAACGGTCACGGCTGGGAACGCCAGCGGAATTGTGGATGGCGCGGCGGCCGTCGTGCTGATGTCGATGGAAGAAGCGCGCAAGCGAAATCTGATGCCGCTCGGCCGGATTGTGAGTTGGGCGGCCGCAGGCGTCGATCCTAAAGTGATGGGGCG
>DASYYT010000097.1:0-4497 GCA_035949755.1 Candidatus Sulfotelmatobacter sp. | reverse complement strand
TACATATTAAAAATGACCGCGGCAGGAAGTCCTGTGTCGTTATTATAGTCCAATTGCGCAGGCCTCACGCCGTGATGGCAATCACCCACCGCCCGTCCCAAGCCGAAACTGCCTTTTCTTATGAGTGGCTAACGCGAGGAGGAGTTTGGCACTTCCGCTCGCTACGCCCAAGGCGCTCGCCCTCATCGGGCAGAACTTTGGGGAACTTGAGGGGAGAACCAGACCACTTCACGAAGGCGTTGACGGCTCGGATGCAGAAATAGGGCTTGAGACGCGGTTGCCTCATGCGAATGACGAACTCACCGAGTGGGATTTCAAGAGCAGGGGATCAGAGGTCAGTTGAATGATTCCTCGTACCGCTGAATCGTGCGCCTAGAGCGTTGGCTAAATCCCTGCGCTCTCTCATGAAAGGCGCAAACTTCGGATGAAATTGGTCGGGGCGCGCGGATTTGAACCGCGGACCCCCTGCGCCCAAGGCAGGTGCGCTACCAGGCTGCGCTACGCCCCGACTCTCGCATTATAAATGACGAGTCTCTGTGTTCTGCTGCACGCTTGAAGAACCAGTTTTCTATGCCCCTCTCGCCGTCGCTTGTTCGCTTGGCACTAAACGCCATTCCCGCATCGCGGTATAATTTTCGACTGGTATGCAGAACCGCCGTTATGCGCTGGTGGCGTATGTCAAAAACTCGGCAGGAGAGTTCGTCGAGAATCTCCGGCGGGAGCTTCATCCCGACCTTCCCCACCTCGCGGCCCATCTGACCATTCTGCCTCCGCGTCCCTTGCAGGGCAGTGAGAGCTCCGCCTTGCAGATTCTGGACCGAATCTGCGGCAAGGAAGAGCCCTTCCAAGTGACCCTGGGCGCGGTAGAGACCTTCATACCGGTGACGCCGACGGTCTTCATTCGTATCGACGATGCCGGACCGCGCATGAGCCAACTGCACCGCAAGCTGAACACGGAAGTGCTGCGGTTCAAAGAAGAGTGGCCGTATATCCCGCACCTGACCATTGTCAAGATGGGCGACGAGCCGCACGCCCAGAGCGCCTTTCAGATCGCCCGAGAGCGCTGGGACGAGTATCGCGGGAGCCGCCGCATCTTGTTAGAAAGGCTCAGTTTCGTGCGCGAAGACTCCCCAAACTGCTGGATCGATTTAGCCCAGGTTCTGCTCGGACGCAGGCTGGTTTCGCGTTAACCCTCGTAATCGCGAGCGCGTTACTTTTCTCAGTTACTCTCGCCCACTGGGCATGGCCCCAGGTACATCATCCTCTCGTGCGTTGAAAAGACTATTCCATCCCTGTAGATAAAGAGTGAGCAGCCTACCGGCGATCCCCGTCGAACGCCTTGCCAGACGCGGGTTTCCGGCACCATCGGGAGCGAACCCATGCAGATCGGCGTCTACGGTTCAGGGTACCTGGGCACAGTGATTTCGGCCTGCCTGGCGGATTTTGGCACTCCCGTTTCCTGTTGCCACCCCGACCGTACCCGCATGGTCGAGATGGCGCAGGGCAACATTCCTTTTTTCGAAAAGAATCTGAAAGAGATCATTCGCCGCAACGTTCGTGCCGGACGCCTCGCGTACTCCACCGATATCGAATCCTTCGCGCGCCGGACCGGTGTGATCTTTCTCGCAGAAGATAAAGCGGAGAACCTCGCCGACATAGCCCTGCGCATTACGCGCCTGGCCCCCAAGCCGCCGATCTTGACGATTGTCACTCCGGTAGCGGTGGGCACGGCCGCGGCTCTTGAGAACAGCATTAAAGCCGCCGGATTGCAGGCGACGATCGTTTCGCAACCCATGTTCTTCACCGATGGCTGCGCAGTCGAAGATTTCAACTGGCCCGACCGCCTGATCCTGGGATCGGCGTCCACGGAAGCCGTGCAGATGCTGAAGCAGATTTTCCATCCGCTGGTCATGCGCGGTGTGCCGGTCATCGTCACCAGTCAATCGACCGCGGAGTTAGTGCGCGAAGCAGCCACTGCTTTCGTCGCGACAAAAATCTCCTTCATCAATGAAGTCGCGGCACTATGCGAACGCGTCAACGCCGACGCGGTCAATCTTGCATTGGCGCTCGGTCTCGATAAGAAAATCGCTCCCCGCTGTCTGCAGCCCGGTGCCGGAATGGGCGGCGTATTCGCCGAGTCCGATATGGATTCGCTCTCTCAGTTGGCGCAATCGCATGGCGTGTCGTTGAAAGTTTTGAGCGCTGCCCGCGACGTGAACCACGACCTCACCGATCGTCTGGTGCAGAAAATTACCGATGCATTGAACTCGGTCGAGAACAAGGAAGTTGGAATTCTCGGCCTGGCGTTCAAGCCGAATACAAATTCGGTTGCGGGATCTTCTTCCCTGCGCCTTGCCGAGACGCTGGTATCGAAAGGCGCCCACGTCCGTGCCTATGATCCGGTCGCCATTCCCGAAGCCAAGACCCGGTTGAACAGCAGCGTCCGTTATTGCGACTCCGCCTATGCGGCCGCGGAAGGATCGGACGCTCTGGTCGTCGGCACCGGTTGGCCCGAGTTCCGTGCCCTGGATTTCGATCGCATCAAACACCTGTTGAAGACTCCCGTCATCGTGGACACCAAAAACCTGCTCGACTCCACGCGCCT
Organism: Candidatus Sulfotelmatobacter sp.; assembly: GCA_035949755.1. Lineage (GTDB taxonomy): Bacteria > Acidobacteriota > Terriglobia > Terriglobales > Acidobacteriaceae > Sulfotelmatobacter. The sequence continues at coordinate 1,892 of DASYYT010000097.1, read as the reverse complement.
GCGCGCTCTCGGATTCGAATACGTCGGCATCGGCCGACTCTAAAGACAGGATTTCAGATTGTGGATATCAGATTGGAAAGCGGCGGTTTAAGAGGCCGCAAATTTTCCATCTCAAACGCGTTGTTGAATCTGCAATCTGAAGTCTTCAACCTGCAATCTGAAGCCCGGATCAAGACGTTCTCCCTTCCCCGCGAATCCCGAATTGCTATAATCATTAGGTTGCGGTGGGAATAGCTCAACTGGCAGAGCACCGGACTGTGGCTCCGACGGTTGCGGGTTCGATTCCCGTTTCCCACCCCAATTTTTTTAATACTGATGGCTGGACGCCAGTCTGATCAAAGCCTTCCTTCGTGTTACTTCGTGTCTTTTGTGGTTTAAGCTTTCAGATTGCTACGCGGCCCCGTAGCTCAATTGGATAGAGCATCAGTCTTCGGAACTGAGGGTTGGGGGTTCGAGCCCCTCCGGGGTCGCCATTCCACGCATCACCAGCTAGAAAGTCACCCGGATTCCCAGCTGCGCCGCAAACGGAATTCCCACCGTCGTCCCCGGTCCAAAAAAATCTCCCAGCGCGCCCGAAGGGAACAGCAACTGCTTCTGCGGATTCGTGATCGGAACCATCGCCGTACAGGAAGAGTTCGTGCAAATCATCGTGGCGTTGCTCAGATTGTTTACTGGATTAGGCAGCGCCGAAATATCCGTCACATAATTCGCCCCAGGATTATTCCGGTTAAATAAATTGAAGAACTCCGCAAACGGGCGCATCTCCACTCGGTCTCCCCAGCGCAGCGGACGGCTCACGCGCACGTCCGCCTGAATGAACGGAGTCCCGCGAAACTGATCGAGCGTCGTCTCCACTCCATTCACGACGGCTCGAGTTCCCACCGGGGTCGTCAGGGTAATCGGCCGCGCACTCTCGACCTGGGTCAACGAGCTGAGTTCCACGCCGCCGGGCAAGTGCAGCGTTCCGGCGATCACGAAACGATGCCGCACGTCTTCCCCCGACGGCCCGTAATCCCCCGGGCCAAAGGGACGCAATGGATTGCACACTCCATTGACATAATCGAACAACTCGCCCAGCAAGCATCCCCACGTCTGTGCCTTGGAGAGCGTATAGTGCGCAATCAGGTTGAATCGCCGGCTCACGTTTCCCTGCGCCACGAGCATCAGCGCGTTGTAACTCGACCGGTTGTCTGACTTGAACAAATTTACATTCGGCAAAACGCTCTGCTGGTCGGCGTTATAGCTCGGGTCTGAGGTCGGAATCCGCGGCGTGAACAAGTTGGCATCGCTGGTGAAGTTGTACCCGCGGTAGCCGTGATTGCCTTGCTCGTGCGTAACATCCGCGCTCCCCGTCCAGTGGCGATGAAAGGCATGTTGCATCCCTCCGGTGACGTGAATCGCATAGGGCGTTTTGTAATTCGAATCGATCAGATTCCCGGTCGCCCCAGAGCCGCCCGACAGGCATCCTGCGCCGGTCAGCGAATACGCGCCACTGGAACCGGTCAGCGCACACGAGGCGCGAGCCACATTCGCCGGGTTGACGGCCTGAAATGCGGTGGCCCACCCATTCTGCGCCAGATCGTTGTAGTACATCCCAAATCCGGCGCGCAGCACCGTATGCCCGCTCTCGCCCGGGGAATAGGTCAATCCCAGCCGCGGCCCCAGTTGCTTTCGATCATCATGTGGCACCCCTAGCGCCAGCGGAATGTTCAACGCCTGCAACGTCACCCATGCAGAATTCGCAAGCTGGCTCTGCCCCGAGGCTTTGAATAATCCAAACGTAGTCTGCCAGCGCAGTCCAGAGTTCACTGTGAAGTGCCGCGTAGCTCGCCACGAGTCCTGCACATAAAGCCCCAGACGCTGCACATTTTGCGAGAAGCTGCGGTCGCCAG
>DASYYT010000096.1:0-10137 GCA_035949755.1 Candidatus Sulfotelmatobacter sp. | reverse complement strand
TCCAAACTTTGGTCACTTTGTAGGCTTCGCTGCAATCGTTAGAATCGTCCTATCCCGCGTATTATGAGCATCTTTGCGCGATGCCTTCATGGAGCTGCGCTCAGATGCGGGATATTTGTGCGCACGCATTCTCTGATTCGGAAACTCCGGAGTTTATGCAAGTAAAGTTTTGGGGCGTTCGCGGCTCCACGCCCACGCCACAGGCCGAGAACCTGCGCTACGGGGGCAACACCTCGTGCGTCGAAGTGCGCGTTGGAGATCAGATTTACATCTTCGACTGCGGCACCGGCTTCCGCGTGCTGGGGCGCGGACTGGAGCGGGAATTCGGCGACCGGCCATTTGCGGCACACATCTTCGTCTCGCATTTTCACTGGGATCATATTCAGGGGATCCCATTCTTTCGGCCTTTGTACGATAGCCCGAACAGTCAATTCTTCTTCCACTCCTCAAGCCGCAGTCCCAGTCTGGAGCGAGTCATGGCGGAGCAGATGGCTTCGCCATACTTTCCGGTGAACCTCGATCAGATGCGCGCCCGCCGCGAGTTCTGCAACATCGAAAATGGATGCCTCGAAATGGGAGACGGCATTCGCATCAAGACCGCGTGGTTGAATCATCCGCAAGGCTGCCTGGGATTCCGCCTGGAGAGCAAAGATCGCGTGCTGGTTTATGCCACCGATAACGAACCCGGCGACCCCGATTTCGACAAGGGAGTCCGCAAGCTCGCGGAAGGCGCCGACATCCTCATCTACGACGCGCAGTACCTGCCCGAGGAATACGCCGCCCGCCGCCGCGGCTGGGGTCACAGCCATTGGCGCGAAGCCGTCAATGTAGTGATGGAAAGCGGCGCGAAAGAACTGATCCTCTACCACCACGATCCCGACCACACGGATGCCATCGTGGACAAGGTCGTGGCGGACGCGCGTAATTACTATTCCAAAGTGCGCGCCGCGTCAGAGGGATTGGAAATCAGGCTGTAACTTCCCACCAACAGCGAGGCATTGCGGCCGCCGATGTCAGGAAATTGTTGTGCAGTGAAGTTCGGGCTTCGGGTGGGCCTACTGCTTCTTCTCGATGTGCGACACAATATTCCAGGCCTCCTTCAGGTCGACTTCGGTCGCCGTCAGGACCATGTCCAGACCGCCAAACGACTTGCAATACCAGGTCACAGGATCGCTGTCGTACAGCCCGTAAGAATCGACTTTGTGGCCTCCTATGCAGGAAATCACGTCCCCGGTCACATTGACTTCTTGCTGCAGCACCGTATCCACCCCGCTCTTTTTCAACATGTCCAACTGCTTCGACAGCTGCAGGTTCACGTCTGGATTCTTCTGTTTGGGCAACAGCACGATGGCGGAGTGCGCTTTCATCCGCATTCCGGGAGTCCGATCGTTCGTATCGAGCCGCGCCAGCACCCGTTTCCCGTTTCCCGCCTCTTGCGGGTACCAGTTCCACGGGACCCGAAACACGTACTCTTCGACCTGCAATGCCTGCCCGTGGCGAATATGCCAGGCGAAAGAGCGGACGTGAATCCAATGATGGTGGACCGCCCACACTCCTCCGATCACAAGGATCGCCAAGACGGTAAGTTTGAGATGAATTCGTACCATACTCTACTTCTCCGGGGCCCAGGCTCCGTAGTTTTGTGGCTCGCGCCAGGCCTAAGGTTGCTCGGTTCCGCAATCGACAGCCGCCGAAACCATACATTTTCGGATGGAAAGGATTCGCCTGAGGTGATCCGGCGCATGATGCGCCGGGGTAGGAAGCGGATGCAGTTGCGCGGTGGGCAACCGATTCGTAACCTATCTCAGGTGGGGTTGCGATTTCAGCCGTGGCCGCTGCTAACATAGGAATCAAAGGTCCCACAGCCGAATCATTGTCTCTCTTTGGGGGATCATTGTCGATTCAATTCGCCCGGCGAGTTGCGGCACATTTTGCGCTCGCCAGCTTTTTTTCGTTGCTCAGTTTCGGACAGGGCACACCGTCATCGAACCAGGATTCGCCGGCGCAGGCGCCGGCACAAACTCAGCCGGCAGAGCCAGTTCCCGCCGATAAAAATAAAGACAAAGCTACCCGGGAGGCCGACAAGAAGGGCTACGACCCCGCCCATCCCGGCACTTCCAACGACCGGCTTTTTTATACCCTGCCGAACTTTCTGACGCTGGAAAACACGGCGAAATTGCCGCCTCTGACGACGAAGCAGAAGTTTGCCGTCGTGGCTCGGGGGACGTTCGATCCCGTTGAATACCCCTGGTGGGGCGTACTTGCCGCCATCAGCCAGGCGGAGGACAGCGAACCGGCCTACGGTCAAGGCTGGGGCGCTTACGCGAAACGTTACGGGACCACGGCGGGCGATAGTCTGGTAGAAAACTTCATGGTGGGCGCGGTATTCCCTTCACTGCTGCATCAGGATCCTCGTTTTTTCCAGTCCAGCGCGGGCAGTTTTGGACACCGCGCGTGGTATTCGGTAAGCCGCATTTTTGTGACCCGCAGCGATTCCGGCCGTTCCCAGTTCAACTATTCGGAAATTCTGGGCAGCGCCAGCGGGGCCGCGATTTCCACCTATACGTACCATCCGCGCAGCACTTACCTGAGCACACCGACCAACCCGCACGAGTTTATTTCCTCTGATCGCACGGTGCTGAATGCCGCCAACGTTTGGGCGACGCAGGTCGGGTTAGACACGGTCACCATTTTCGTCAAAGAATTCTGGCCGGACATTCACCGCAAAATGTCTCACAAATCCAGACCGGCGCAAGCGGTCAGCGACGCTCGTTAAGTCCAGAATCCATTCACAAAGAATAAAGAATCATGGGCAGGGCGGTTGGTGAAACTAATGCGCCGGCGCTGTTCCGGCAAAATTCGAATATAGAGCTCAATGCCGCGGCAACAATGCGTCTCTACGGCAACGTTCGGCGGCCGCCTCGGGGAAGCTGTCGCTTCCCTGCATGGTAAACTTTCGCGTCGAATCGACCTCAGAGGCCACATGTTCCGACACTTTCATCCCTGCATCTTCCTTTTTGTTTTCTCCACTTTCGCGTTCGCTCAGACCCCCGACGTTCCCGAACCCGGTTCGACCGAGGCGATCGCGGCCGCGACGACCGATCCCCATTTTGTGTCGCCGCTGGTTTCGTATATTCCCAAGTCGGACAAAGTTCCCTCGCCGGAAAAATTCTTCGGTCGCATCATGGGCGCTCCTGGAGAACTCGCCGGCACCGAGAAGGCCTACGCCTATGCGCGCGCGCTGGCTGCGGCTAGCCCGCGGGTTCGGGTGTTCAGCATCGGGCGCAGCGAGGAAGGGCGCGACATCATCCTGCTGGCTATCGCCGACGAAGCGGGCATTCGCGATCTCGAGCGCCTGAAGGCCGCGACCGCAGCGCTGGCCGATCCGCGCAAGACTGACAAAGCCGCCGCCGAGAAGCTGATCGCCAGTTCGCGGCCTATCTACTATTTCAACGCCGCCCTCCATTCGGATGAGACCGGATCCACCGAAGCGATGCTCGAACTCGCCTACCGGCTGGCGGTTTCAGAGCAGCCGATGATCCAGCGGATCCGGCAGCAACTGGTGGTGCTGATCAATCCCATTTCGAATCCCGACGGGCGGGACAAGATGGTGGATTGGTTTTACCGCTACCTCAAAGGCAAGACTGACCGCAATACGCTGCCGCGGCAGTCGCCGCCTTACTGGTCGAAGTACACGTTCGTCGACATCAACCGCGACACGCATCAGCAGACTCACGAAACGACCAAAGCCGTGCACCGCATGTTTCACGAGTGGCATCCGACGGTCGTGCACGATCTGCACGAGGGTGTGCCGCTGATGATGACCTGGAACGGCACTGGGCCTTACAACCCGAACATCGATCCCATCACGTACACGGAATTCCTCGCACTGAGCATGCACGAAGTCGAGGCCATGACGGCGATGGGCATGCCCGGCGTTTCGACGTGGAATTTTGGCGAGGCCTTTGCGCATCTTTATCTGGACTCGGTGGCGATGAATCACAACAGCATCGGCCGTGGCTACGAGACGTTTGGCAATGGCAGCGCGGAGACTGAGAAGCGCGCGATTTCTCCCGGCGCCACGAAAATGGAGTGGTACCGTCCGCTGCCCGCGCCCAGCGAGGTCACGTGGTCGGCGCGCGACAATCTCAATTATCAGGAGACCGGCGCGCTGATCGCGCTCGATGACTCGGCCGGCCACGCTAAAGACATGCTCCGAAATTTCTACCAGAAGTCGTGGGACTCGTGGCAGAAAGGACTGACCCAACCGCCTTATGCGTTTCTGATTCCGCAGGATCAAGGCGATCCCGCCCGCGTCGGCGCAATGGTCAGCCGTCTGCTCGCGCAGCACATTGAAGTTGCGCAGACGAAGAATGCGATCCAACTTAAAGATGGCAGTTTCCCTGCCGGAACTTACGTGGTGTGTCTCGATCAGCCGTATCGCAACTACGCGGTCGATCTGCTCACGCCGCAGCACTATCCCAAGGATGGCGAGCCTCCGTACGACGACGTTTCCTGGGAACTGCCGGCCAACTATCATCTGCAGGCCCTGCCCACGGCAGACGCTTCGATTCGAGACGCTGCCCTCACGCCGCTGACCGAAGCGCCGCGCGTGGCCGGGCACGTGAGCGGCGCGGGCCCGGTTTACCTGCTGAAGGACACAGGGCAGGAATCGTTTCTAGCAGCGCGGTACCGGCTGGCAAGTTTTGAAATTCAGATCGCGGAGCGCGCTTTCGATGAGAATGGCGTGAAATTCCCGGCAGGATCGTGGATCGTGTCCGACCAGCCGGGATTGCACGACGCGATTCAGTCCACGGCCGCCGAGCTCGGGCTCGACTTCACCCAGGTGGCGACGGCGCCCGATGTGCCGCATCATGCCGCGAAGGCACCGCGGATTGGCGTCTGGGTTCCCTGGGCCGACACCGACTCGATCGGATGGATTCGCTACTCACTCGACCAGCGCAAAGTTCCCTACACCTATTTGCGCGACGAAGATATTCGCGCGGGCAATTTGAGTTCGAAAATTGATGTGCTGCTCTACGGCCACGTCGATCTCGAATTAGCCGAGCAGATCGAGGGCCTGCCCAAGCGCTGGTCGCCGATGCCGTTCAAAAAGACGCCGCAGACCCCGAGCTTCGGCACTCCCGCTGAGTCGGACGACATCACGGGAGGAATCGGGTATGAAGGGCTGGGGCATATCCAGCGCTTCGTCGATGACGGCGGCTTGATGGTGACGCTGGGCAGCGGCAGCATGCTGGCGCTGGAAGGCGGGCTGGTGCGATTTGTGCGGCGATCTTCGGGCGGTGTGCCGCGCAGCGCGGGCGGCGGAGGTGGCGCTTCATCGGCAGCATCGCAGCAGGCGGCCACGCGGACTCCGGGGGCGCATGTGCGGGTGACCTTCGACCGGCCGGACCATCCCATCGCGTATGGCTATCCCGCGCACACCTGGGTCTTCCGCCAGAATTTTCCGCTGTACAACACGCCGCGGCGCTGGCTGCGCATGGCGTACTGCACCACCTGTCTCGATGGCCCGGAGGACCGCAGCGGCATGGTGATGGAGTGGGGCGACGCGACACGCAAGGATTTCGTGGTGAGCGGGCAAGCTTGGGGCGAAGAAAATCTGATTAGGCGGCCCGCGATTCTCGACATGCCGGTGAGCAAGGGACACATTGTGAGCTTCAACTTCAATCCCATGCACCGCGACATGAATCGCGGCGACCAGCGTCTGCTGTGGAACGCAATCCTGAACTGGCAGGCGATTGTTGCGATGCAGCCGAAGGCGGAGGCCGGGACTGCACCGGAGCCGGACGAATAACAGATCTCAGTTAGGTTCTGGGCTCGTTTTCCTCCCTCGGTGAATTGTGATTGCACCAACCGCGGCGGTGGCGTATAGTTCCTCCACCCGAAGGTGCTTAAATTTTTTCCAGACGCTAGGAGATTTCAATGAAAAGGATGATTTCATGCTGTTTTGCATTGTCGCTGCTGTTATCGCTGGCAGCGGTTGCTTCGCCCAAGTCAGACACCGCGGCGAAAGCGAAATGGATGAAGGGATGGGTGAGTGACTCGAAATGCGGGGCCAAAGGGGCCGGTCTAGGTCATGAGGCCTGTGGCAACAAGTGCCTGCAAGCGGGTGAGAAACTGGTTTTTGTGCAGGACGGAAAACAGAAAGTGTTCACCGTAGACAATCCGGACGAGCTCAAGGCTCACATGGGACATCGTGTGGCCGTGCAGGGTACGGTGGACGAAGCGGCCAGCACAATTCACGTGGAGAAAGTGAACATGATCAGCCAGGGAACCAGGAAGGCTGAGGCTGGGTCCATGGACGCGATGCATCAGTAGGATTTTTTGTGGCGGAGAACAGCCTGGCCTGAGGGTCAGGCTGTTTTGTTTTATCCCGCTCGGGATTTCGAGAGAAAACGGTTAAGCGGCGGCGGCGCGAGCCAGTTTTTTTTGGATTTCGGAAATCAACTCCTGGCGGAGGTCGTACTCGAGAATTTCGGCATCGCTTACGGCGCCGGACATGCGGGCCTGCAGAGTTTCGGATTGCTTCTGGAGGAGTTGGTTGAGTTCCACCGATAACGCTGTGATATCGTGAATTTCTGCCATTGCAGTGCCTCTGCGAAGTGGGATTTGAAGATTCCGGGGAAAAGAGCTTGCCTGAGCTTCGAGAGTAGTCCCCGCAACCCGATTTATGCAAGCAGCGCGCTGGCTTTGCCGAGCAGCATCGAGAGACTTTCCGTCTTCGAGACCAGGGCGGAAACACCTGCGGAACGGGCCTGGGTATCGGAGATCAAGCTGCTGTAATCGCTAAAGATGATGAGCGGAACGGCAGGCATCAGGTGCTTCAGGATGCTGGCGGCTTCCATGCCATTCATCACCGGCATCGAGAGATCGAGCACGATCAAGTCGGGACGCAACTGCTGAGCCCGTTCGATGCCTTGCTGTCCGTTCTCGGCCTCGCCGCATACCTCCCACTCGGGGAAGTTCTCGATGTAAGAGCGCAGCGAGCGGCGAATTTGAGAGCTGTCATCGACGAGCAGGATCGTGTGAAGCACGGGGCCTCCGCCAATGCCCTTACAGGTGGCGGATCGGGTCACATCGTGCGAGACGACGGATCGACGACAGGAAAGGCACGCTAATCGTATTAGCTGCCTTCCACCCTATGCTTACGACCACGGAACTCAATCGGGCGAATACCGTACCGTAACGGGCATTACCGTGTCGTCCACTGTATTCAGCAAAAACGTCGGCAGCCCATGGAATTAACTACCTCCGCCTGAGGGTCCCTCCGGGGAAGGGGCTTTGCCCGGCGGTTCTGGCACGATGGCGGATACGGGCACCGGCTGGGGCGCGGTCGCAGCGGGTTCCTGCGCTGTTGCCGAGGGAGCAATCGGATTCCGCACACGCCGTTCGACCACGGGAAAGTCGGCCACGCGGGCGCGCAACTGCTCAATGTGTTGATGCAAGGCATCGCGGAGTTCGGCCAGCAGCGGAGAATGGGCCTTGCTCCGTCCCAGGGCAAACAGTTGAGCGCTGAGCTCGCGAATCTTGTCTTCTCTGCGGCGCTGTCGTGAGGTGTTGTCTTGTTTGCGACGGCGGAGTGAAGCAGTGTCCGCGGAAGAGGCCTGGGAAACGTAACCTAGCGGTATGGGTTGCCTGGGATCAAGCGCTTCCTGAGCCGCCGCGACCAGAACTTTGCTCTCCGATTTCGGAACTACTCGTCGCACTCCCGCGGCCGCGGCCTTTACTTCCACCTCGAGGCAGGCATACAGGGTGTGCATCAGAATGGGAATCTCGGGCAGCAGCCGGGAGATCTCTCGCGCGGCGTAAAGCCCGTCGGCACGGGGCATGACCAGATCGAGAATGATGAGATCGGGTCTGAATTCTTTGGCCTTCGCGACTGCTTCCTGACCGTCCGCGGCGGCGATTACTTTCCAATCATCGTCTACAGATTCGAGCACACTGCGCATAGCCGCGCGCACCGAGGGATTGTCGTCAGCAATCAGGATTTGAACCGGCACGTCAGAATTCCCCAGGATACGAGACGGTGGCGCTCCGCCGGTACCTTTGCGCACTTGTTCGGTACCAAACAGAGTAGATCAGGGAAGGCCGGAGTGTTGGAATACAGGAAACGCCGTATCGTGCTGGTGAGGTTTTTGCATGGCAGGGACGGCAATTTCTTTTCGTGGAAGTATTCGTGTGCCTCGGATTCACGCCGATAACGGCATTGGCAGAAAAACAAAATATCGCTGAGGATTGGCGTTCATCTGCGAAATTGCGGTAAGGCAGACGGGAATAAGACTGACTCAGCAAGGTCACCCTGGGCTAGCTTGCTTCCCTGCCGTTGACCCTCATATACTCGGAACGTTTGCCCGCCTAGCGCCGGAATTGGTTCGGCAACGGCCGGCATCGTCTCTCAAATCCGACTGCAATTATTCCGGAGATTCCTGTTTATGACGACGATTATGACGCCGCCGCATGTGGATAAAGAATCCAACCCCTGGGAGTCGCAGCGGGCGCGCTTCGACCTGGCCGCTCAGAAGCTGAACCTGGACGAGGGACTGTGGCGCGTTCTGCGTTATCCCACGCGCGAGGTTACGGTCTACATCCCGGTGCAGATGGACGACGGGCACCTGGAAGTGTTCACCGGATTCCGGGTGCAGCATTCCATTGCGCGCGGTCCGGCGAAGGGCGGCATCCGTTACGCGCCCGACGTCACGCTCGATGAAGTGCGGGCGCTGGCCAGCTGGATGACATGGAAATGCGCGGTCGTGAACATTCCGTTTGGCGGGGCCAAAGGCGGAGTGATCTGCGATCCGCACAAGATGTCGATGGGCGAAGTGGAGCGCATGACCCGGCGCTATACCGCGGAGCTGATTGAATTCATCGGGCCGGAGAAAGATGTGCCCGCGCCCGACGTCAACACCAACGAACAAATCATGGCGTGGATGATGGATACGTACTCCATGCACATGCGGCAGACGGTGACCGCGGTGGTGACCGGCAAGCCCATCAATATTGGGGGATCCCGCGGACGGCGCGAAGCGACCGGGCGGGGCGTGATGATCGTGTGCGATGAGGCGTGCCGGAAGCTGGGCATCGATCCGCAACGGGCGCGGGTGATCGTGCAGGGATTCGGGAATGTGGGATCGAATGCGGCGCAGTTGATGCATGAGGCCGGCTACAAAATCATCGGCATTGCGGAAGTCGGCGGCGGCTTGCTCAACAAAAATGGCATCGATTTGAAGGCGCTGGTCGACTTCCGCCAGAAAAACGGGACGGTACACGGGTTCCCCGGAGCCGAGAAGGCGGATTCGGCGGACCTGTTGACGACCGAATGCGAAATTCTGATTCCGGCGGCGACGGAGAACGTGATCACCAGCCGCAATGTAGATCGCGTGAAATGCCGCATTCTGGCGGAGGGCGCCAACGGGCCGACGACTTCGGCGGCCGACGATGTGCTGACCGATAAGGGAGTATTCGTAATCCCCGACATCCTGGCCAATGCCGGCGGCGTCACCACTTCGTACTTTGAATGGGTACAGGACCGCCAGGGATATTTCTGGAAAGAATCGGTGGTGAACGAGCAGCTGGACACGATCATGAAATCGTCGTTTGAGGATGTGGTGCGATATGCGGAGACGCATCACGTCAACAATCGGATTGCGGCCTATATGCTGGCGATTGACCGGGTGGCTTATACCATCCGGCAGAGAGGGATTTACGCGTAAGTGAAAGTCCCCCGATTCTAACGTCGCAAACTGCGCGCCGTTAGAAGGGGCGCTGCGGCGCGGGAGTCGTTATGAAGAAATTTTGGATGATCATGGCGGTGGCTGTATTTGCGGTCGCGATGATGCAGGCTGGCTTGGCGCAGACCAGGGAACCGGGGAGCGTCCCGGAGGCGAATGCGCCGTCGGCGATGGGCAATGCCGCGCAGATGGCTAAAGCGGCAGCCGAGAAGCTCGACATCAACACTGCGACCAAGGATCAACTCAAGGCGCTTCCCGGGATCGGCGACGCCTATGCGCAGAAGATTATCGATGGGCGGCCTTATCGCGCCAAAAACCAACTGGTCCAGAAGAAGATCATTCCGCAGGCGGTGTACGCAAAGATCAAAGACATGATCATTGCCAAACA
>DASYYT010000095.1:0-5983 GCA_035949755.1 Candidatus Sulfotelmatobacter sp. | reverse complement strand
GGGGAACGCTCTTCCATCATTACAAGATCGACGAGCAGGGCCTGATCCGCTGGGTGAATCTGGTCATCGCCACCGGCCACAACAATCTCGCCATGAACCGCAGCGTGCTGCAGGTGGCCAGGCACTACGTCCAGGGCAGCCGCCTCACGCCGGGAATGCTCAACCGCGTCGAGGCCGTGATCCGCTGCTACGATCCCTGCCTGAGCTGTTCCACCCACGCGCTGGGGCAGATGGATCTGCAGATCCAGCTGCTGGGGCCAGGCGGCGAAGTTCTCGATGAGGTCACGCGCAGCTGAGCGCCTGCCGGATACAATCCGCTGTGATGCCCCAAGTTCTCATCATTGCGTATGGAAACCCGCTGCGCTCCGATGACGGCGTGGCATGGCGCGCCGCTCAAGCGATACAAGAAAAATTCTCCGGCTCACAAGTTGAGGTAGCTCGACTCCATCAGCTCGGGCCGGAGTTGGCTGAGGCCGTCAGCGGCGCCGCCGCCGTCGTTTTCGTGGACGCATCTTCCGAGGGCGAGCCGGGCGCCGTTCGCTGCGAACCGCTTGCCAACGGCACTACCGAAGTCAATCGCTTCGGCCATGCCTTCTCTCCGGCAGCGGTCATGAGCCTGGCTGCACGACTGTATGGCGCCCGCCCGCCGGCGTTTTGCGCAACCGTCACCGGTCAGGATTTCAGCCACGGCGACTCCCTTTCTGGCGCGGTCGAAGCTGCACTGCCGGTCCTCATTCGCCGCATCGAAGAGCTGGTGCAATCGTTTCTCAATTCATAACCCACAAAGGACGCGAAGCTTCACGAAGGAAAACTCTGAGAAGGGTTTCCTTCGTGAACCTTCGTGCCCTTCGTGGTTGTAGCCTTTGCTTTTTTGCCGGAAGCGCATCCAGGCTTAGAATCGGTGGTTGATGACGGTTGCGTCCAAACCCGCGGCCCAGCGCCTGCGCCTCACCTTGCGCGGAGCCGTGCAGGGCGTCGGTTTCCGGCCGTTCGTCTACCGCCTGGCCACAGAAATGTCGCTCAGCGGCTGGGTGCTGAACTCGTCCTCCGGACTCGTCGTCGAAGTGGAAGGGCCGCCCGAGCGATTGATGCAATTCGAGCGGCGCCTGGAAAGCGAGCGCCCTAAAGTCTCGGTCGTGACCAGCCGCGAGTCGGAATGGATCGCCGCCGAAGGCTCATCGGGCTTCGAAATTCATGCCAGCGATAGTGACTCGGGCAAGTCCGTCAACGTGCTGCCGGACCTCGCGACTTGCGCCGACTGCCGCGACGAGCTGTTCGATCCCGCCAACCGCCGCTTTCATTATCCCTTCACCAACTGCACCAATTGCGGCCCGCGCTACACCATTGTCGTGGACATTCCTTACGACCGGCCCAACACGACCATGCGCGACTTCGTGCTCTGCCCGGCCTGCCGCGAGGAATACGAGAATCCCGCCAACCGCCGCTTTCATGCCCAGCCCAACGCCTGCCCGGTCTGCGGCCCCAAACTTGACGGAACGATCGCGGGTGCCGCCGATGCGTTGCGCAAAGGCCAGATCGTCGCCCTCAAAGGCATTGGAGGATTTCAGCTTTTGGTGGATGCGCGCCAGCCCGCGGCGGTCGCTCGCCTGCGGCAGCGCAAGCATCGTGAAGAAAAACCGTTCGCACTGATGATGCCGTCGCTCGAAATGGCGCGCGAGTATTGCGAGATCTCGCCCGCCGAAGTGGAACTGCTCGAATCTCCGGCTGCGCCCATCGTTCTGTTGCCACCCAGGCCCGGCACCGACATCGCATGGAACGTCGCGCACTGCTCTCCGTACCTGGGCGTCATGCTGCCCTATTCGCCGCTGCATCATCTGCTGATGCAGGCGTGCCGGTTCCCGCTGATTGCCACGAGCGGCAATCGCAGCGATGAGCCGATCGCCATCGCCAACGACGAAGCGGCATCCCGGCTCAGAGAAATTGCCGATCATTTCCTGATGCACAACCGTCCCATCGTGCGCGCCTGCGACGATTCGGTGGTGCGCCTGACCCGGGGACGCGCCGGAATCCTGCGCCGGGCACGCGGATACGCGCCGCTGGGAATCCGCGTCGCGCGCGAAGTCCCGCCCGTCCTCGCCGTCGGCGGCCATCTCAAGAACACCGTCGCGATCGGCGTCGGCCGCGACGTCTTTCTCAGCCAGCATATCGGCGATCTCGAAACGCTTGAGGCCCGCCACGCCTTCGAACGGGCCATCGAAGATCTTTGCCGGCTCTATAGCTTCAGTCCGGAAGCCGTGGTCTGTGACCTGCATCCCGACTACGCCTCCACCCACTGGGCCGAAAGCTCCGGACTGCCCGTGATTCGGGTGCAGCACCATCAAGCGCACGTCGCGGCCTGCGCCGCTGAAAACCACGTTGACGGCCCCTACCTTGGCGTCTCCTGGGACGGCACCGGATACGGCCTCGATGGCGCGATCTGGGGCGGGGAATTCTTTCGTGTCGAAGGCAAGCGGTTCGAGCGGGTCGCTCATCTTCGCCCCTTCGGCCTGCCCGGAGGAGATCGCGCGGTCCGCGAAGGCTGGCGCTCGGCCGCGAGCCTGCTGTTTGAGGTGGAAAAACTGGCATCCCCAGAGGGCCAAAGTGGAATGACCGAAAATGGGGTGCCCCAGTCCTCGCTGCAGTTGCGAGACCTGGGAACTGAACTGTCGACCGTCCGAACCATGCTCCAGCGCGGCATTAACGTCGTGCCCACCACCAGCGTGGGGCGCCTGTTCGATGCCGTGGCGTGCATTAGCGGGATCGCCCGCGAGAACCGTTTCGAAGGCCAGGCCGCCATGCTCCTTGAAAATGAAATTGGCCGCTTGCGTACCGAAGAGGCGTATGCTTTACGGGATGGAGACTGGGCTTCGCTGATTTCGGCGGTCGTTGCTGACAAGCAGGCGGGAGTCGCGGTTCCGGTGGTCGCAGCGCGGTTCCACAATTCGTTGGTGAATTGGATTGTGGAAGTCGCGATGAAGGTTGGGCTCAAGCAGGTCGTGCTCAGCGGCGGAGTTTTTCAGAACCGCTATCTGACGGAGCGCGCTGCAGCCGTTCTCGAATCACGCGGATTTGTGGTGCATACGCACCAGCAGGTTCCCCCGAACGACGGCGGCATTGCACTCGGCCAGGCTGTGATGGCAGGATCCTAAACGAAATCCGGCTTGTGCACGAACGGGAAGGGCACGACTTCAGTCGTGCCGTAGAGATGTTGAAGAAGTTGCGGCTTTAGCCGCTGAGGTTCGCGTCCCTTACAAATAGGCCGTATGTGGCGGGTAATCCTAGGCTGGTTTTGCTTTGTTTCTGTCGTGCTTGCATTGACTATCAATGCCCTGTGCATGCTCGTATCTCCTCGGGCTTGGTTTCAGTTGCCGGGATGGATTCGTTTGAACGGGACACTCACCGAGAAACGATACGGAGACGGCTGGGGTGCTGTTTAAGTAAGACTTTTGGGAGCCTTGGTTCTGACCCTGTTTGCGTGGGTTGCGTGTCACGCTCTTTCAAGGTAGACCCAACAAGCGCGCGGAATTGCGGAAGGAAAGGATAACCATGTGTCTCGCAGTCCCAGGCCGGATCGTCGAAATCACTGACGCCGGCGGCGGCATCGCCTTCCGCGTCGGCAAGGTGGACTTCGGCGGCATCCGCAAAGAAATCAACCTGGCGTACACCCCCGAAGCCGAAGTCGGAAAATACGTCCTCGTCCACGTCGGATTCGCTATCAGCGTCATCGACGAGGACGAAGCGCAGCGCGTCTTCAAGATCCTCGAGGAGATGGGCGCAGTGAAAGAGGAACTCGGTGAAATTCCTCAGTGAATACCGCGATCCGAAAGCCGCCGAACAGTTCGTGGCGGCCATCCGGCAGAAGGTGACCCGCCCCTGGACCATCATGGAAATCTGCGGCGGGCAGACTCACACCATCGTCAAGAGCGGCCTGGAAGACCTGCTGCCGCGCGAAATCACGCTCGTCCACGGCCCCGGCTGCCCGGTCTGTGTCACTCCGATTGAGTTGATTGACAAGGCCGTCGCCATCGCCAAGCGTCCCGACGCGATCTTCTGCTCGTTCGGCGACATGCTGCGCGTTCCGGGCTCGTCGAAGAGCCTGTTCGATGCCAAGGCCGAAGGCGCCGACGTGCGCATCGTCTACTCTCCGCTCGACGCGCTCAAGCTGGCCAAGGCTAATCCCGAAAAGCAGGTTGTGTTCTTTGCGGTCGGATTCGAAACCACCGCTCCCGCCAATGCCATGGCCGCGTGGCAGGCCGATCACGACGGGGTCGACAATTTCTCGTTGCTGGTCTCGCACGTGCTGGTTCCGCCCGCGATGGAAGCGCTGCTGTCGTCGGACACCTGCGTGGTGCAGGGATTTCTTGCCGCCGGCCACGTCTGCACTATCATGGGCTTCGAAGAATATTTCCCCATCGCCAAAAAATACGAAGTCCCGATCGTGGTCACCGGATTCGAGCCGCTCGATATCCTCGAAGGCATTTTCATGACCGTCAGCCAGCTGGAAGAAGGCCGTTACGAGATCGAAAACCAGTACAGCCGGGCGGTGCGGCGGGAAGGGAATCGTCCCGCGCAGGATCGCATTGCGGAAGTCTTCGAAGTGGTTCCGCGCCAGTGGCGCGGCCTGGGCGAGATTCCCGCCAGCGGCTTCCAGTTGCGCGGACGCTTCCAGAAGCACGATGCCAACCTCCGCTTCCCCTTCTCCGGCGAGCCGGCGCGCGAGTCGCCCGAGTGCATCAGCGGCCTGATTCTGCAAGGCCTCAAGAAGCCGCACGAGTGCGGCGCGTTCAGCGTGAAGTGCACCCCGGAAAATCCGCTGGGCGCTCCCATGGTTTCGTCCGAAGGCGCGTGCGCGGCCTACTATCACTATGGCAGACGTCAAAACCACCTCGTTCAACCTGAGCTGTCCAGTCCCGCGAGTCGCTGACGATCGCATCGTCCTGGCGCACGGCGGCGGCGGACGCCTCACCCATCAGCTCATCGAGAGGATTTTTCTGCCCGCATTCTCCAACGCCGCGCTCGAAGAGCGCCACGATGGCGCGGTCGTACCCGTCAACGGCTCGCGGCTGGCCTTCACCACGGATTCCTTTGTGGTTCGGCCTTTGATCTTTCCCGGAGGGAATATCGGAGATCTCGCCGTCAATGGCACAGTGAACGACCTCGCCATGTGCGGCGCCCGCCCCCTTTATCTGAGCAGCGGATTCATTCTCGAAGAAGGATTAGAAATGGAGACGCTGCGCACCGTCGTCACCTCCATGCAGGAAGCGGCGGCGAAGGCCAACGTGAAGCTCGTGACCGGCGATACGAAAGTCGTCGACAAAGGCAAGGGCGACGGAATCTTCGTCAACACCTCGGGCATCGGGGTGATCGAGGCGAACGTGAAGATTCCGATCAGCCCGGCGTCGGTTCAGGTGAACGATGTGGTCATTATCAGTGGCGATCTCGGCCGCCACGGCATCGCGATTCTCTCCGTCCGCGAAGGCCTGGAATTCGAATCACCAATTCTGAGCGACTGCGCCAACCTCTGGCCATCAGTCGAGGCGCTGCTGAATGCCGGAATCGAGATTCACTGCTTGCGCGACCTGACCCGCGGCGGCCTGGCGACAACTCTGAACGAGATCGCCGGCGACCGCAACATTTGCATCAAGCTGGAAGAGGCCTTGATCCCGGTCGACGAAGTAGTGCAGGGCGCCTGCGAGATTCTAGGCCTCGATCCGCTCTATGTCGCGAATGAAGGCCGCTTCGCAGTATTCGTTCCAGCCGCCCAAGCCGATCAGGCATTAGAGGTCATGCGGAAGGTGCCAGTCTCCGAGGGATCGGTGCGAATCGGCAAAGTAGAAGAGAATCCCGGCCGCACAGTAGTCCTGCAAAGCCGCATCGGCGGCAACCGCGTGGTGGACATGCTAAGCGGCGAACAACTGCCGCGGATCTGCTAAAAAACCATGCACTTCGTCGCTGACCGTTTCCTGCGCGCCAAGCATTGGCA
>DASYYT010000094.1:0-11709 GCA_035949755.1 Candidatus Sulfotelmatobacter sp. | reverse complement strand
CCGAATTATGCGGTGGCCCATTATGAGCTTGGTCTGGCCCTGCAGCAGAGCGGGAAGAAGGATGAAGCCAAGCAGGAATTTCAGAAGGCGGCGGATCTGGATCCGCATATGCCCGGGCCGGTCAGATAGGGCTCGCTGCTGTTTGGCGGAAGTGCAGTTTCATTCTGAAGGTCATGCTGAACGGAGGCGCTTTTCAGGCGGAGCGAAGGATCTCCGCGCGAAGCAGGCGCTTTGCTGCTGGCGAGATGCCTCGGCCCGCTGGTGAAAGCGCGGGCTTTCGGCATGACCGGAGCTTTAAACGGCGCCCTGCCAAGGCAGCGCTGCCGGGCCGAATTCTGGCGGACAGCCGCCCTTCCCGCTAAAACATAACGAAGGCCGGGTTTTCCGGAAGGACTTTCCCGGATCCCGGCCTCGTTGTGGTTCAACTTGGAATGTCATCCTGGACGAAGTGGAGAAAGGCTCTCCATTTCGCACAGGATGACAGCGTTAACGTCGTTGGAAGTTTAGTTGCCTGTATTTGAGCTGTTGGCTGCGGTGGTCGGCCCTGCGGCAGGCGCAGAGTTGGCACCGAAGCGGGCCAGGCGCGGGAAGAAGGGCGTGACTTCAAACGGCATCTTGTCACGCGCCGAGGTGATGGCGACCGGAGCCGTCTTCACCATTTCCGCCTTGTCATCCCAGGGATTGACCTTCACGCGTCCGCCCAGCGGTAGGGCCGCGATCTGATCGAGTTTCGAATTGTCCAGCGCCGGACCCTGGTTCTCGAGGGCAGCCAACCGGGTCACTGTCCCGGCCGACGCCAGCGGATTGCCCAGGTGCGTGGTCAGCAGCGCGTTCAAACTGCCGGCACGCTGCTGCAGCGCCTTCAGGAACAAGCCCACATTGTCGAGCTTCTGTGCGTAGGGCGAGTTCTTCAGGAATTCGATCGCCTTCTTGTCCGCCGCCGCCTCTTCTTCGGGAATGTGGCGGAAGCCGAGATTCTGGTAGGTGGCGTCGTCGGAGAAGAGCATGCGGTCGTTGAAAGCGTACTTGGAGCCCAGGTTGTGGCCGAGCACGATATGCGCCAGTTCATGCGCAAGCACGGCCGCAAGGCTGGCCTCGTCGGGCAGCACGTCCACCAGGCCGCGGCTAATCACGATGGTGTTGCCAACGCTGAAAGTTTCCAGCGGCGAAGTGAGCAGAACCCGGGTACGAACCGGGCGCGGCAGATCGATGTTGTTGGTGACCTGCAGGTTGTTCACGACGGTCTGCAGGATGCGGTCAACATCGCCTTCCGGAGCGAGCAGGCCCGCTTCGGTGAGGCGCTCGACGACGTTATCTTCCGCCTGCTGCTGCCACACCCGCTCGGCCTGCAGCGGAGATGCGTCCTGCGTCGCCGGAGTCTCGTCGGTCACGCTGTCGACGCGGATTTGCGTCAACTCGTCACCCTTGCCTCCCTTCTTCAAATCGTAGCCCCAGATGCGGGTCTGCGCCTTGAACGCCAGCCGGTTCTTGGCACCCGCGCTGAAGTCGCCTTCTTCGCTATAGATGAACGAAGGCACCCAGTAGCCGGGGATGAGGTTCAGCCGCCAGCTGTCCATGTGGAAGAATTCGGAGTTGCGCGGGGCCGGATAATAGGTGCCGTTCAGACGCACGATGTTGAAACCCTGGTCTTCCACCCAGATGCGGCCGAGAAAGCGGCCGACGCCGGATTTTTTCTTGGGAGTGACGTCGAACACGAGGCAGCGCACGTCGCCCAAAAATTCGCGGCGCACGTAACGGAAATCGTAGTGCTCGCGGTCAAAGTCGGTGCGGTCGGCATAGACCATCCAGGAGAAGCCCATGGGCTGGTACTGCACTTTGTAGAGCTTCTGGAATCCGCCGAGCAGGCGCGAGCGCATGCTCTTTTCCTGTTCTTTCAGATAGTCCTTGCGGTCGACGGTCTGGCCCATATCCATGCGGCCGAGGAAATAGTTGTCGCCGCTGGGCACGGGCCCGAGTTGCGGATCGGCGGCGAGGTCCTGGAGATAGGTTTCCACCACGGGCGTGCGAGTGGAAAGCATCTTGATCAAGCCATGCTCGCGCTCGATGAACAGGGTCACGACCTGGTCCATGGTCGTGGGAGCGGCTGCTGCTGGCGGCGGGGGAGCCTGCGGCGCGGGCTGAGCCGCTGCCGGAGCCTGCTGCGCGGCTTGGGGCTGCGCCGCTTGAGATGGATCGGCTGAGATCGGTTGAGCCTGAACCGCACCTGCCGGTTGCGCGGGCGCGGATTGCGCCGCATCCGGCGTCGTGGGTTGCGCCACGGGCTGTGAATCCGCCGCTTGTTGCGCGGCTGCGCTCATCCCCGCCAACAGTGCTGCCGCAAGAATCCAATTCGAAGTACGCATGCTCGTTCTCCAGTTTCTGTGAACCGTTTTCCGTGGGTACTGCCAATCCACCAAAATTACTTCGCCAAACTTTTCAATAAGCCAGCTGGAACGAAACGTGAACCACGGCTGTCGAATCAACCGGTTGCCCCATGCGCAACGCCGGCTTGAACCGGATCTTATTGGCGGCAGCGATGGCAGCTTCATCCAATCCATGCCCCATGCCGCGCACCACGCGATTCACATGCAGCGTTCCATTAGCCGCGAAACTCACTTCCAGGAGCACTTCGCCTTCCAGCTTCAGATCGCGGGCTTCCTGCGTGTATACCGGGTTCGGCTTGTAGGTGATTTCCACCGGAGTGGTTGCCGGGCCGGAATCCATTTGCGCGAGCTTCGGGCCCTGATGCACGACCTGCTCCGATCCGAAGCCGCCGGTGGCGATGCCACCCTTGCCGTTGCTGCGGCCATCGCCGTGGCCGCTGGTCGCGACGCCGTTGCCGAAATCGGCGCTGGCCACCGTGCCTTTGATGCCTTTGGCTCCGCCTGATCCGTTACCCTGTCCGGGGCCGGCCGGCATATCAAACGCCCCGGTGGGAGCGGCATATAATTTCGCGTTCGTTTTGCCGGTGCCGGCGATTCCGTTCGGATCTCCAAAGCCTCCGGTTTGCACCTGGGCGACCGCGGCGTTGACGGTTGGTTTCTGCGAACTTCCGGTCTCGTTGAATTCTCCCGTATGCAACAGTTGCGGGCGCGCGCCGCCTACCGCCAGCTTCAACTGCGGGGCCGCAAACTGATTGACCACAACTTTTGGCGCTTCCACCGGCTGCGGGGTCTCGCGGCGAAGTTCTTTCGGCATGACCAGCTTGGGCTGCTCAAACACCGGCAGCTTTACGGCAGCCAGCAGCCTGGGCTTCACGGCCTGGACCTTCATGGGTTCCGGCTCGGGAGCGGGACGCAACGCAGGCATCGGAATCAGTTCCGTGACGTGGTACTGCGCCAGTTGCAGCGTTTGCGGAAACAGTAATCCGATGTTAATCACGAACAGCAGAGCGAGCGCGACCAGTCCATAAGCGGTCGCAACTGCCCGCTTGTTGATCTTGCGTTCGGGCAACAGTCCGAGTTGAAATCCGCGATAACCCGCCATGCAATCTGACTCCATTGGGACCCGGTTGGGGAGAACGCCGGGAGCTTGGAGTCTTAAAAATACGGGAGATAGGACAGGGGGTAAACGTGTCCACGGCTCTTGACCTTAGGTAACATCTGGCGTGCCATTTTGAAACCGGACCCACGAGAAGCCGCGCGGGACAAGATGTTTCGCCGGGTCCCCCCAATCTGGACGGACGAATCGGGGAAGAAAAACGGAAGTATCGGGAGAAAACCGGCAGGAGGGCTGGAATCGCAGGGCGAACTCGGCGATTATCTTTTTGGTGTCGCATCGGGGGACAGTAGACTGGCTGTCCATCCCACTGCGAAAGTCACGCAGGTTCCGATCATGACCCACCAGGTCCATGGAACCCGCGTTCCCCGCCACAAATATAGTTCGACTGCGAATCCGCAAATCATACCGGCAACCGCGCCGGACTGGTTGGCCCGCCGGGTTAGAGTCCCCAATAAGAATGCTCCCAGCAGCGCGCCGTAGGCGACGGACGCGATCTGCAGTCCGACTTCCACCACCCGGCCCGCCTTGTGCAGTGCGATGATTGCCAGCGAAAACAGCACCAGCGCCCAGAGCAAAGTTGCCAGTCGGGAAAGCCGCATTTTGGTTTTCTCATCCGCCTGCGGTCGCAGGCGTGAATAAAAATCCATAATCGCGCTGGAGGAGAGCGAATTCAAAGCCGCACTGAGATTCGACATCGCGGCCGCCAGGATCGCGGCCACCAGCAAGCCCGAAATTCCATGCGGCATGCGGGTGACGATGAAGGTGGGATAAATGCGGTCCGGCCGGCCGAACTGCGTCGAGGGCACGCGGTAATAGGCCCACAGCATGACGCCGACTATGAGGAAAAGCGCGAACTGAAAGAAAATGGCGATGCCGCTCGATAGCAGCGCCGTGACCGACTGCTTTTCCCCGCGCGCCGCCAGCAGCCGCTGCACGATCAGTTGGTCGGTGCCATGACTCGCGGTCGTGAAGAACGTCCCCCCAATCACTCCCGCCCAGAACGTGTATGGAATAAAGAAATTGCCGCTGAAGTCGAAGACCTGAAACTTGCCCGCGGCGGCCGCGGCGGAATGAATTGCGCTCCAGCCGCCGGGAACGAGATGAACGATGGTCGCAAGGCCCACCAGCGTTCCGCCCACATAGATCCCGGTCTGCACCACGTCGGTCCAGATCACCGCCGCCAATCCACCCTCAAACGTATAGATCAGCGTCAATGCCGTGATGATGGCGATGGACGCAATTTCTCCCGTGCCCAGCGCAATGGAGACGACAATCGAAACCGCATAGACACGGACGCCCTCGGCGGCTGCCCGCGTGAGCAGAAACAATCCCGCGGTGAGCGAGCGCAGCCCGCGCCCGAAGCGGCGTTCGATCAATTCGTACGCGGTATAAAGATCGCCGCGAAAGTAGTGCGGCAAGAGCACGAAGCTGATCACCACGCGTCCCACCACGTACCCGAGGATGACCTGCAGAAAAGTCAGATTCGTGTCGTAGGCAAGCCCGGGGATGCTGATGATGGTCAGCGTGCTGGTTTCGGCGGCGACGATGGAGAGTGCGATCGCCCACCAGGGAATGTCGCGCCCGGCTAGAAAGTAGTCGCGCAGGGTGCGCTGCTTCTTGCGAAAGCGCAACCCGAACAGCGTGATGCCCGCCAGGTAGACCGCGATGATCGCGAAATCAATCTTGTTCAGGCCCATGCGTCAGGTTCCCATTATCAAAGGTCCGGCGGATTCGCGCGAGTGAGACTCTGTAGTCCTCTTATGCTGGCTCCCGAACCGTGCCTTGCAATGCGCAAGCCATGATGCCGGTATGTTAAAAATAAATCCGTGCCTTACTATCTCGGCATTGATGGCGGCGGTACGAAGACCACGTGTGCAGTCGGCGATGAGTCACGGTTACTAGTGACGGCGACGGCGGGGCCGAGCAATATCGTGCGCGTGGGGCCCGAGCAGACGCGAGAGTCGCTGCAGAAATGCGTGCGGCAGGCGTGCGCGGCGGCCGGAATCACGCCCGAGCAGGTCGCGCGGACCTGCATCGGAGGATCGGGCGCGGGGCATCCCGAATTGGCGGCGATGGTGAGGCGGGCGTTGGCCGAGATTCTCGCCGCTCCCATTGACGTCGTCGGAGATATGCAGACGGCCCTCGAAGCCGCCTTCGACACAGGCCCGGGCGTCATCGTCAACGCCGGCACCGGTTCGTTCGCCTACGGCCGCAATGGCCAAGGGAAGACATTGCGGGCAGGCGGCTGGGGATTCGCCATCGGCGACGAAGGCTCAGCCCACTGGATTGGTCGCGAGGCCATCGCGGCCGTTCTCCGCGCCAGCGACCTGACCTCCGGGACCCCCGAGGATGTTTTCCATTCGGACCTGACGACGGCGTTGTGCAAGGTATGGGGTGTGAATTCTCTGGCCGATCTGGCGCGGGCCGCGAACTCGATTCCTCCACCCGACTTCGCCGCGTTGTTTCCGGCGGTGGCCGCGAGCAAGAATATTCTTGCCTTGCAGGTCTTGTCCGCGGCGGGCAGGGAACTGGCTCATACCGCGGCGGTCGTAATCCGGCGGCTTTTCCCGGCAGACGAGGGGGGCTCCGTCCCTCTGGCCATCGCCGGTGGTGTCTTTCGTCACGCCGCCCTGGTGCGTGCTGATTTCTATAATGAACTCCGTAAGATCGATTCGCGGGTGCAAATGAATCCCGTTCTCATCGAACCTGTAGAAGGCGCGTTGCGCATGGCACGGAGAGCAAGCCGGAGCATCTTGTAAGTAGACGCACGTGGAGAAGGCGGCCGCGGCTCTCCGGTCCGGCGCTCCTGCAGATTATGCTGGAGGAATCTCAAACCGAAGATGCTGTCGCGCAATCCAGCGCGACTGCCCTCGCACCGCCTCTTAGCCAAGACACGGCGCTGGCCCAACTGGCGGAGCACGATCTCAGTTCCGCAGCAGTGGAGCAGATCAGCAAAGATTCCGCGCTGATGAAGTCCCGAAAAATCCGGGTGGCGATCGTATCGCATCCGCACACGCCCCGCCGCATCGCGCTGAAGCTGATCCGTGAACTCTATACCTTCGACCTCATGCATTTCGCGGTGCTGCCAAACGCGCCGGCGGACCTGAGACATGTGGCCGACGAACTCCTCATTTCGCGGCTGGCCTCGATCACGTTGGGCGAACGCATTTCGCTGGCACGCCGCTGTTCGGCGGCAGTGGCAGGCGCTCTGCTGCTCGACAAAGAAACTCGGGTCTGGCAAAGCGCTCTGGAGAGCCCGCGGCTGACCGAAGCGAGCGTCATCAAGGCGCTGCAGCGAACGGTCACAGCCGCATTCGTGGAATCACTCAGCCATCACGCGAAGTGGTCGGTGCGCCCCGAGATCCGTATCGCCCTGCTGCGCAATGCGCACACCCCGCTGGCCCGAGCCATTGAATTCGCGCGCCGCCTTCCGCCCGCCCAGCTGCGCGATGTGCTTCATGGTTCGCGTCTGCCCGAAAAAATCAAAGCGTATTTGTGGAAGGACTTGGAGAGCAGACAGTCTTTTCGAGGCCAGCGCTAAGAAGTGTTTCACTTCGCGATCGTTGCGGCTTTTCTCTGCGAAATCGGCGATTAAAGTTCTTTGTGCAATGTTTGAAGAAGATTCAAAAGCGATGACCGTTTCCTGATGGTTGCGGTTGGTTTGCACGAGAATTGGACAGTGTGTATGGAGTACTGAGTGACCAGAGCCGGAACCGGACGGCTGATCACTGATCACTGATCACTGCTAAGCTCTCACCGCCTCCTGCTTGCCGTGCATCAGCTTCACAATCGCCTCGTACAGCCGCTTGCGCGTCTCATGCCGCTCGTAAGCCCGCGTGATGTAGCGGAGTCGCACTTCAACGCCATCGCCGGAGGGCAGCACGTTGATCGAGGGAGCAGCCGAAAACGCTTGCACGCGGTAGCGATTCGTAGTTTTCTGCCACTCCTCTTCCGCTTTGTGCGCGCTGGCTTCGGTCTCGCGCGCCACCAGTTTCTGGATTCCGTCAATCACTGCATACGGGTCCTGGCTGGCAGGAATCGTGATCTTCAGTTCGTCCCACATCCACTGGCCTGAGGTCGTGAAGTTGAAGAAGTGTCCTTCGATTGCGAAATTATTCATGAAGGAAACTTTTCGGCCGGTGGGATGTCCCGCATCCGTCCAGTTGCCGGTTTCGAGGAGAACCGTTTTCATCAGCCCAATCTCTACCACCTCGCCGGCCACGCCGTTGATCTCAACCCAGTCGCCCACATGGATGCCGTTGCGCCCCATCAGCGAAAACCATCCCAGGAACGCCATAATGAAATCCTTCATCGCAACCGTCAGACCGGCGCCCGCCAAGCCCAGAATGGTTGTGGTCTGATTGGGCATGCCAAAGATGAGAAATAGAATGGCGACTACTCCCAGGGCTTGCGCAAAGAACTTCAGCACCCCACGCAGGGTCTCGGCCCGCTTGTTCTCCGTTTTAAAATTGGTGGTGAAGTGATCGATCAGCCGGTTCGCCAGATACACCAGGAATGCCACGAACAAGATCCACAACATGACCTCGATCATGTTGTGCAGAGCGGCGCGTTGGCGGATTTCGACCAGCCCAATCCATTGCCCATACACGTCTGTAAGTTTTCGTTCGTCGGAAAGCCTACGGCTTAGATCGGTCAAATTCCTTAGGTTCTCGCGATGGTGTTTCAGAGAGTCCAGTGCGGCTTGCGCGGCTGCCTTCGATTCATCGGGGCTCGCTCCCGGGTTGTTCGTGGAGAAACTCTTGGCCTGCTGTTTGGCAGACTGCCGGCTTCCGCTCTCCTGCTGAATCATGCTTTGCAGTGTGTGGTATTGCGCGGCCAGGTTCTGCCCATCGCGGCCGGCGTCTTGCTGCGCCTCCAGCAGTTGCAGGTTCTTGTCGTGCATGGCCTTCCACGCTCGATACAGAACGAGCATGGTATGCGCCTGGTAGTATCCCTCGGCCGGATTCGCGGCCGAGCCTACATACGTGGATAAGTGCGCCTCCTCGTCGTCGTGCGCTTGCTTCAAGCGCTGCACTTCGGTCTGGGGATCGCCTCCAGCCTGCACCAGATTTTCCGAGGCGTCGTCGAGTTCATCCTGGTCAAGCTCCAGCTGGGCCTGCGCCACGTTGAGTTGGTCCTGGAGGTTATCCTTCTTCGACTCGGAAGCAGCAGCCACCCGCTTTGTCAGGTCGGCCACCCTGTCCTGATCGTCTTTCAGGGCTTGCTGCAACTGAGTCTTCCTGTCGGCCAATTTCTTCAGGTCGGGAGTCAGCGCGGGAGGATTGTCCTGGGCGGCTCGGAAGGCGTCGAAGAAAGCCAGGTCAACCTCATGGTCGGCGACCTTCTCAGCTTGCTGTGCGAGATCCTTTTCCTCCTGCGTATAGGCCACAGTACGGACGAGACGCGCTGTTTGCAGCGGACGCTGGTCTACCCATACATGCTGGGCTGGCCGCTGCTGATTTTTGGCGCTCCCCTTGGTTGCCTTGGGTGCGGCCGCCTCGTCGCCTGTGCCGCGACGCCCAGTCTGTACCAATCCCACAACGGCGGCAGCCGCCAACAGCAGCAGGACGATCGCGGTGATCCAGTGCCTGGCTTTCATGAATTCTCAATTGCCTAGGTTGCAGCGGTTTGCCTCACCACTTTAACAAGAAACACAGCCCGTGCGCGACGAGTGAAGAACGATTCAGGTCAGGGAGCGGCGGGCAAGGACCCTCGCCGCTACAGTCGGCGATACGGCACACGTTCGTAATCTGCCCGGCTGTGGGTACCGCCCGTAGAATCGTTCTAGCCCATGCTTGAATATCTCCAATCGATGTGGAACCACCCGTGGAAGCCGATTTCGCGACCGGCAATCGTGGCGTGGCTCGTCTTCTATGTATGGTTCCTGCTTTATGCCTTCAATGCCCATGGCCGCGGATTGTTCATCGACATGGCGAATCTGGTGGTCCACGAAGGCGGGCACAATCTGTTCGGATGGTTCGGCCCGACGCTCGGGCTTTGGGGAGGCACGCTGCTGCAGTTGCTCGTGCCTTTTCTGTTGGCGGTCTATTTCTTCACGGAGCGGCAGATTCCCGGTTTCATCTTCTGTTTATTTTTCTTCTTTGAGAACTTCCTTGGCATCGCCACTTACATGGCCGACGCTCGCGCTATGGTGCTGCCGCTGGTCACGACCGGCGATCCCGAGTTCGTGAAGCATGACTGGAACACGATCTTCGGGAGTCTGGGTTTGCTTGAGTACGATACAAAGATTGCGGCGGTAGTACGGTTGCTCGGCTGGTGCGGGATGATCGCTTGCGTGATCGGGTTAGCACTGCGGGCCCGCTGCCAGGAGAATGGCTCTTCGGTATCAATAACGTTTCCGAAGCCATCTGTGCCGCTTGCCCAGCGATATCCTGGAAAGAGGACGATCACTGCTGCGGCTCCCCAGACAGGCAAAAACGGAACAGAGGCTCACTCCGAAACCAGGCCGGTAGCCAAAGCATAGCGTAGCGCCGTCGTGGCTCCGCCAGCGGCAGCATCACTTCTGAAAATGATTCCGAATCGCCTCCGCTTGCACTCGGGTGACCACCGCCGACAAGGCCGCCGCGTCGGCCAGCTTCACCGCCTGCACGCTGCCGAAATGTTCGAGCAGCCGGCGCGTCGTGCTCGCTCCCACTCCGGGAATTTCCATCAGCTCGGTCGAACGATCTCGCATCTGCCGCCGCTTGCGGTGAAACGTGACCGCAAAGCGGTGCGCCTCATCGCGGATCATCTGAATCAGGTGCAGTACCGGCGAGTGGTGATCGAGCGCGATCGGATCCTTTTCCTGCCCGTACACATATAGGATTTCTTCCCGCTTGGCGATTGCGGCCAGGGGTTGGTTAATGATCTCCAGCGCCTCCAGTGCCGAGGCGGCAGCATGCAATTGCCCCAGCCCGCCGTCAATCAATACCAGACTGGGCATCGCCTTCTGGTCGTTTTCATGTTCCTGGAGCAGTCGCTTGTAGCGGCGGGTTACTACCTCGCGCATGGAAGCGAAGTCGTCAACTCCGTCGACCGTGCGGATGATGAATTTGCGGTAGTCCGACTTCTTCATCTTGCCGTCTTCCCACACCACCATCGAAGCAACGGTTTCCGCGCCCTGGATGTGCGAGATATCGAAGCATTCGATGCGTTTAGGCAGTTCGGGCAGGCTGACGGCTTCCTGCAGCTCTTCCTGAATCTTGCGCGCGTTCGGTTTCAGCACGCGGAAGCGCTGGTCGTAGGACTGCTTGGCATTATTCCCCGCAAGGTCGATGAGGGAGCGCTTGTCCCCGCGCACTGGCACCGCAATGTGCACGCGCGCGGGACGCGCACTCTTTTCTGTCTCTTGATCGGAGAGCAAAGCTTCCAGTTCTTCACGATCCTCAAAATCAACCGGGACGTACATATTTCGCGGCACGTAGGGCTGGCCGATGTAGAGCTGCTTGAGCAGCGCTGAGAAGAATTCTCCCGGATGAAATTCATGCTCGGATTGTGCCGGCTCGCGTACGGGCGGAGGCATTCGTCCGCCCCCGAGCGGAGCGAGGTTACGTGTTTCTTCGAGCAGACTGGCACTGTCGGCCAAAGTCGCTGGCGAGCTTTGCTCGCCCGCAGGGACGAATGCGTCCGTCCCTGCACGGTCCGTGACGAACTCCGGCAGGTCTTCCCAGAAAAATTCGCGGCGATCCACCATCTTCCCGCCGCGCATGTGAAACAGATTCACCGCCAGCATGCCGTTTTCGTAGTGATAACCGAAAACATCGGCATCGTCGCCCTCGGCCGCCGCCATGCGTTGCCGTTCCTGCAACTGCTCCACCGTCGAAATCAAATCGCGATAGCGCGCCGCGCGCTCATACTCCTGCGCCGCAGCGGCTTCCTCCATCCGCCCGCGCAGCGACCGCGCCAGGTCCGTCGGGCGACCCTCCAGAAACATCTTCACGTCGCGCACCGCCTCCTGATACATCTCCGGCGTAGTCAACTCCTGAACGCACGGACCCAGGCAGCGCTTGATGTAGTACTGCAGGCAGGGTCGCGGATGGAACCGGGTCAAATCCACCTTGCACGAGGGAATCAGAAAATTCCGGTGAATCAAATCCACGATGCGATACGCCAGATTGGCCGGAAAGTACGGACCGTAATACGCGCTGCCATCTTTGCGCAGACGCCGCGTCACATACACCCGCGGCCAGCGCTCGCCCAGCGTGAGCT
>DASYYT010000093.1:0-6360 GCA_035949755.1 Candidatus Sulfotelmatobacter sp. | reverse complement strand
TGCTCATTTCGCCTTCGCCGCTGCCTCCACTCCCGCCAGCATCTTGTCCAAATCCGCGCGTGAGAAGTAGCGGCCGTTGGCAACGACTCCCGCGATCTTCTGCGTGTTGCGAATGTCGTCTAAGGGATTCGCATCCAGCAGAACCATGTCCGCCAGCTTCCCTTTCTCGATTGTGCCCAACTCGTTCTCCAAGCCCAGGAATTTCGCGGGATTCAACGTGGCTGTCCGCAGCGCGTCCATAGGAGTGAATCCCGCGGCAACAAAGCGCTGCAGCTCTTCATGCAGGCTGAAGCCAGGTACGATGTAAACGCCCGGCGGCGTGTCCGTTCCCGCAAGAAACGGAATCCCCGCGCGCTGCATCGCCTTCACGACTTCCAGCTCTTTTTCTACGAAGCGCTTTCGCGTCGGCAGATCGTCGGTGTTGAATTCATGCTCGATCTGCTCGGTGAAACGTTTCCAGGTCACGTCCTTCCAATAGGCGGGGATATATTTTGCGCGCGGATCGTGGGCGAATTCGCCCAGCTCAATCAGGTTGCCTCCGCTCTCCCATACCAGCGTCGGGCACTGCCAGGTCTGATTCTTCGCCAACAGCGCGAACAGCTGAGCGGCCAGGCTGTCGTCATAGGTCGCGAGAAATTTTCCTGGACTCTTGGGGCCTTTCAGAAATTGATATTCCAGAGGCGACGCGCCTTCGAAGATTCCGATCAGGTGCTCGAAACTTTTCTGCCCCGCGTTGGAAGCTTCCGACGCGCGCACCGCATCGGGCACATGGCCGACGAAGCTGATTCCCTGCTTCCGTGCCTCCTCCGCAACCGCAAAGAAGGCATCCCGCGGAAGCAGCGACTGCACCTTGGTGAAGTCGGCGCCGCGCCGCTTCAGGTCATCGACAGCGCGGCGGCCATCCTCCGGTGTTTTAATCGCAATCGAACTCGGAAAGCGCGGCTGCGGCCCGTCCAGCATCGGTCCCGAGATCACCATGCGCGGGCCGATCAGCGTCCCGGCGGCAATTTCTTTGCGCCATTGCTGCAGGACTTCCAGTTCGCCGCCCATATCGCGCACGCCCGTGATCCCGTTGGCGATGAACAGCGGCAGCGTGATTTCCTTGCCGCGCGGGAACCAGTCTCCGAACACCATGTGAACGTGCATGTCCCACAAGCCCGGAATCAGATATTTCCCGGTGCCGTTGATCTGTACGCCGGGCAGTTTGCCTTTGATCTGGCTGGTGTAGCGGACGTCGTCAATCTTTCCATCCCGCACCACCACGTTGCGATGAACCTGCGCCGCGCCTGATTTCACATCGATCAACGTGACATTGATGATGCTGAAGACGGAAGGAGTAGATTGCGCCCAAACCGGCACTCCCAGGCTTGCCAGCAGAACGTAGAGAAAGGCACGTCTCATGCAGATGAATCTTAGGGCGGCGATCATCATCCGTCAAAGCACCAAAATCAGGCCCATCCGCAAATGAGAGCTGACAGCTGAGAGCTGACAGTTAGCTATGAATGTGCGGGCTCTGCGCGGGATTCCTATGGTGGGTGGGCGGCTCTTTCACCACTTTGATATCAAAATTCACGGGCAGGCTCTTGGGCGGGAAACATTGCGCGTTATCGCAGGCCTGGTAGCGCAGCGTGCCATGCAGCGCATATTTCGCCGGAACCACCGCGTGCAGCGGGTGTACGGTCACGTCAATGGAGAAGTCCCCGCTGTACACGCTCAGCTTTTCGTCCGCCGAAAAGGGAAACGAAAGATCCTTTCCCGCGGGATATTCCGTCTTTCCCAGCACGATGTCGGTGGGCGGATCGATCTTCAGGGTGGTGGGAATCAGGAACTCCGAGTGCGGCGTGGCGGAGTTGATGTGAAACCCCGAAGCCACGCGGAAATTCAGCGTCACCTTGGTTTGGGCAGCCCGCGGCGTCGTCACCAGCGGCACTGGCGCCATCGAGACCGAAGGCCCTTTGCCGGACTGCGCGACGGCGCTCGCGGCTAGCAGCGCCGCCAGGCAGATCGCTCGGATGTGCTTTGCAGAAATCATGGCTCCAGGGACTTAACAGCCCATACCCAATACTAGAGGCAACGCCGCTCCGCTCCTATTGTCACTTCTGAGCCTGCAGGGCTGCCGCAGGTGAGCCCCCCTGCGCCGTTGCCGGCTTGGTATCGAGCGCCTTGCGGATCGCCTCTTCTATGTCGCCCCTGCCGCGCAGGCCGATGATCCGGTCGACAATCTTGCCGTCACGCCCTATGAAAAAGCTTTCCGGCAGTGCGGGCACTCCGCCATACTCGTCGCCCACCGCTTCTTTCCCCAGGAGCACGGGATAATTCACGCCCATTTCCTGCGCGAATTTAGCAATATCCTCTTTGCCGGAGTCATCCATGGCCACGCCGACGACCTGCAGGCCTTGCGCGCCGTATTCTTTCTGCAGTTCGACCAGCCACGGCGTTTCGATCTTGCACGGCCCGCACCAGGTCGCCCAGAAATTCAGCAGCACCGCCTTGCCCCGCAGACTCGACAAGCGCAGGTCTTTGCCATCGAGGGTTTCGAGGGCAAAATCAGGGGCAAATCCCGATTTGGTGATGCTCATTCCTGGGTCTGCATCCGCGCGTCGCGCCATGTGGAATCCAAAATAAAGCATCCCGGCAGCGACCAGAGCCACCACCACCAGCGCCAGCGGATTGCGACCCCGACTCGGCGGAGGTGCTGGAGGCAAGTTCATGACATTGGTGGGGAAGTTGCCGCGGTCGAGCGGCGCGGCCAAAGGCTGGCCGCAAGCCGCGCAGAGCGTTACAGGCGCGCCCTCAGCACTCGCCTCTCGGCTCGGCTCTTCACTTTCC
Source organism: Candidatus Sulfotelmatobacter sp. (assembly GCA_035949755.1). Taxonomy (GTDB): domain Bacteria; phylum Acidobacteriota; class Terriglobia; order Terriglobales; family Acidobacteriaceae; genus Sulfotelmatobacter. Next base: position 3,531 of record DASYYT010000093.1, on the reverse strand, counting down.
CCTTGGCTCTTCTTTATTACTGCCCCACATTGCGGACACCACTGAGATGGTTCTTCGGGCGTCCCATCCGGCTTTTCAGACATCGGCATAAAACTGAATCCTCACAAAGCAAAACGGTTCAAAAACGATAGCCAGCTCGAAATCAGCGTGAAGCGCCCGATCACCAGCAGGACTCCCAGCGCGATCAGCAGCCCTCCGCTAGCCACTTCGATGGCATGCATGTGCGAGCGGAAGCGGCTGTAGAACTTAAGAAAGCGCTCCATCAGCAGCGACGTCAGCAGAAACGGCACCGCCAAGCCCAATGCATAGACCGCCAGCAAAAGAATGCCCTTCACAACCGTGTCTTGCTCGCCGGCGATGACCAGAATCCCCGACAGAATCGGACCCAAGCAGGGAGTCCAGCCAAACGCGAAGGCAAACCCAATGACGAATGCGCCAATCATCGTGCTGCTGCCCTTGACGCTATGCAGCCGCGCGTCCTGCAGCAACCATTTGATTTGAAAGATCCCCGTCAGGTGCAGCCCAAAAATAATGATAACCACGCCCGCCACGATCGACAGCGTGTGCTTGTAGCGTGCCGCCAGCTGCCCGATTTCGGTCGAGATCGCGCCCAGCGTCACGAATACGACGCTGAAGCCCAGGATGAATCCAATCGAATTCACCATGACCCGGCGCATCAACTGCGCCTGCGGGGACTTCAGCTCTTCCACTCCCGCGCCCGAGATCAGCGAAACATATCCCGGCACCAGCGGCAGCACGCAGGGCGACAGGAACGAAATCAGCCCCGCGAAGAATGCGGCAATCGGCAGTGGTAGGCTGGACACGTTCTTATTGTACCTGCGGCAGGGGCCCTATCTGACCATGGGCCCTATCTGAATAAGACGCGCATGGCCGCCATTAGTTGCAAATTCAGGCCGTTTCGAGTTTAAGCTTTCGCGATTTCAGCGGATGTGGGCGTGGGATTTCCCTGGCTTTTCCGGAGCCGCCGCCGTCGGCGGCGCGCTCAAAGCCGGGTTCTGACCCCCCGAATCCACCAGCTTGCGAAACACCCCCGTCGGCAGCGTCGCGACTAACACCGCGCGGCTGTCCTGCTGGCTTACCTTCAAGCTGTCGAACAAGGTCTTCAGGTCCGCGTCGGTGCCGGGCGATCCCACCGACGCCTCGGCGCTGTGAAACATCGACAGAAACACAGAAACCTTATTCGCAATGGATTTCGCGTCATCGCTGTTCGAAGTCCAGGCCTCGGCGCGAACGTGCAGCACTCCGGAACGCAGCGGAAGGTGCAGCGGGTTGTAACTGGCCGACAGCACGATGTCGGCGGGATGGGGAAGAAAATCGTTCCATCCGTCAAAGCCCGGAGCCGCCGGGTCCACATGCGCGATCACCCAGACCGGGCTCGCCAGCTGCACCCGCTTGTAAAAATGACGCAGCATGGCAGGGCCTCCGAAAGGCGAGGCCAGCCGCCGCGACCGGTCCACCATGCCGCGAATGACCGCCGGATCGTCATGATTGGAGGCGGCCACTATATCCACGCCCAGAATCGCAATCCGGAATTTTCGCCCCGCCAGCGGAATCGTGAAAATGTTCACGCCGCGATAGTTCTCTACTGATTCCGCCGTGCGCTTCAGATAGGCGAGAACCTTGCCGGCGTCGAACCGCGCCACAAAAACTTCTGAAAACCGCGGCTCCGGCGCCGAGCCCCCCGTCCCCCCACCGGGCCAGCTCTGCGGATAATGCACCGCGAACGCGACCGCGTCGAGGTCGCGCTCATAATCGAAGCCGGTTTCCTCTATGAACTGGTCGTATTCCGGATCGTGCGGGACAGGGAAAAAAGATTTGCCGTTGTTCGCCTTCCGCGCCCAACTGAAATTGGCATAAAGGAACGCGTCAGCGCTGGGCAGCAGTCGCGCCGGCTCAGGCGGCGCATGCTTGCGCAACTGGACTGCCAGCGTCAGCGCGGCAGCGATCAGCACAACCGCCAGCGCAATGGGGAAGGTAGCTCTAATTCGCATGAAATGCGGTCAGAACCTAAGAATCATAGCATTCTGCCCAAATCGGCGGACTCAAAGGGAGCGTCCCGCAGTCGCCACGGCTCCCGGAATCCGCACTATGGCTCCCAAACGCTCCTCTGCGACCTCGGCGGGAAATCTCTGCGTCCTCGGCGATTTAGGATTTTGTTGCATTGCTGAAGTCGCCGCAACTGCGGTCGGCTGGGCTCTCTTTCTTGCGCCCCAACTTGCCGCTGTGGTACTTTATACAATTGTCCCGGACATCTGGAAGGGATCCGTGGGATCAGTTTGCGCGAAGGCGCGTCTGTCCCCAGAATTGCTGGCGTAGCTCAGTCGGTAGAGCATCTGATTTGTAATCAGAGGGTCGGGGGTTCGAATCCCTTCGCCAGCTCCAGCTAAGAATGAAGAGACGAATTTCAGCAGCAGGCGGATTCGGCGGTTAGCGGCGCAACAGGTTTTTCCAACGCACTCCTTTCGGAGCTTTTTTCCGGCGTGCAGTGATCTTCGCGGTTGTCTTGCGCGACCTTGGTTTCCCTGTTTTGCGAAAGTGATGTGACACAAACGCTGCGTTAGTCCGCAGATGGCGCGAGCATCCGCCAGCAGCGAAAACGCACTCTGCCGGACGAAGCGCGACGGCCGCATCGCCCGTAAGTTTTTGCACAGGTGGGTGAGTGGTTAAAGCCGACAGACTGTAAATCTGTTCCTCCTAGCGAGGTACGGAGGTTCGAATCCTCCCCTGTGCACCAGGTTAAGCCGCTTAGCAGGCGTGAGCGTAGCAGAGCCTGCTGGCGAAATCCGGAGCGTTTTTCGCGAAGGATCGAATAAAAATGAATCGCCTTGCGGTAGCTTTGATCGCCTACGCTGTGTTGGGAGTCCTGACGTGGATGACCATCAGTGACCCGCGGGTTCGAGCCGTCCCGCTGGCGATTCTCGTACTGTTCGCGGTCAAAAGCTGGTTGCGCCGGAACGACGTGATGCATCCGGACAAGGCTGAGGATGAAGCCAGCAGGGATTCGGCTGAGAGCAGGCAGTTGAAAGCTGACGGCAGTTACGAGCCGATGTAGCTCAGTTGGTAGAGCACTCCCTTGGTAAGGGAGAGGTCATCAGTTCAATCCTGATCATCGGCTCCAGAGTTCGTTGGAAGTTTTCCTGGTCTGGTTGGAAGGCTTTTGTGGGCTGGTTCAAAGGTTTCGTGGAATGGCACGGCTTTGGCCGTACCGCTGTGAGTTGGAAAATTGAAGCGGCTTTAGCCGCTGAGGTTGAGCTGAGGGCTGACAGCTGATAGCTGACAGCTGGGTTTCGCGGGAGTAACTCAGTGGTAGAGTCACAGCCTTCCAAGCTGTTGGTCGCGGGTTCGATTCCCGTCTCCCGCTCCAGATTTTGGATGTCGCGAGGATGACAGTGGCGTTTGAACAGGCTGCCATCAAGGTTCAGAAGGCGCAAGAGTTCGCCAGGCTGCAAGGCGCAATTGAGCAGGCGTTCTTGCCCGAGAGGGTCGAGCGCTTCCTGAAGCAGCTGGATC
>DASYYT010000092.1:0-69819 GCA_035949755.1 Candidatus Sulfotelmatobacter sp. | reverse complement strand
TTGTCGCGCAAGATCACGGTCGACGTGAAGGGCGAAATTCTGGAACTCAAGAACACCATCAACACGATGGTGGACCAGCTCAACGCGTTCGCCGGTGAAGTGACGCGCGTGGCCCGCGAAGTTGGTACCGAAGGCAAACTCGGCGGCCAGGCGCAAGTGCCGGGCGTCGCCGGTACCTGGAAGGATCTCACCGACAACGTGAACTTCATGGCCAGCAACCTGACCGGCCAGGTGCGAAACATTGCCGAGGTGGCAACGGCTGTGGCCCGCGGCGACTTGTCGCGCAAGATCACGGTCGACGTGAAGGGCGAAATTCTCGAACTCAAGGACACCATCAACACGATGGTGGATCAGCTGCGATCGTTCGCGTCGGAAGTGACCCGCGTGGCGCGCGAAGTCGGAACCGACGGCAAACTGGGCGGCCAGGCACAGGTGCCTGGAGTCGCGGGAACGTGGAAGGATCTCACGGACTCGGTGAACTCGATGGCCAGCAACCTGACCGGCCAGGTGCGGAATATCGCAGAAGTATCGACGGCGATCGCCAGCGGCGATTTGTCGAAGAAGATCACAGTGAACGTCAGCGGAGAAATCCTGCTGTTGAAGGAAACCATCAACACGATGGTGGACCAGTTGAACGCGTTTGCTGCCGAAGTGACGCGCGTGGCCCGCGAAGTGGGTTCCGAAGGCAAACTGGGCGGCCAGGCGCAGGTGCCGGGAGTTGCAGGAACGTGGAAAGATCTCACGGATTCAGTGAACTCGATGGCTGGCAACCTGACGGGCCAGGTTCGAAACATTGCCGAAGTGACGACGGCCGTGGCCCGCGGCGACTTGTCGCGCAAGATCACGGTGGACGTGAAGGGCGAAATTCTCGAACTCAAAAACACCATCAACACGATGGTGGACCAACTGAATGCGTTCGCCGGCGAAGTAACGCGCGTGGCCCGCGAAGTCGGCACCGATGGCAAACTTGGCGGCCAGGCGCAAGTGCCCGGCGTTGCCGGAACGTGGAAGGATCTCACGGATAACGTCAACTTCATGGCCAGCAACTTGACTGGCCAGGTGCGAAACATCGCCGAGGTCGCGACCGCAATCGCGAACGGCGATCTTTCCAAGAAGATCACGGTGGACGTGCGCGGCGAAATCTTGCAGCTGAAAGAAACGCTGAACACGATGGTCGAACAGCTGCGATCGTTCGCCGCCGAAGTGACGCGCGTGGCCCGCGAAGTCGGCTCGGAAGGCCGGCTGGGCGGGCAGGCGAACGTCCCCGGCGTCGCCGGTACGTGGAAGGATCTCACGGACTCGGTGAATGCCATGGCGGGCAACCTGACGGCTCAAGTACGAAACATCGCGGAAGTGACGACGGCCGTGGCCCGCGGCGACTTGTCGCGCAAGATCACGGTCGACGTGAAGGGCGAAATTCTCGAACTCAAGAACACCATCAACACGATGGTGGACCAGCTCAACGCGTTCGCAGCCGAAGTGACGCGCGTGGCCCGTGAAGTCGGCACCGACGGAAAACTTGGCGGTCAGGCCGAAGTGCCAGGTGTCGCCGGCACGTGGAAGGACCTCACCGACAATGTCAACGTCATGGCGGTCAATCTCACCGAGCAGGTGAGAGGTATCGTCAAAGTTGTGACCGCTGTCGCGAATGGCGACCTCACGCAGAAACTCACGGTGAACGCAAAGGGCGAAGTCGCTGCCCTGGCGGAAACTATCAACAACATGACCGGAACGCTCGCAACTTTTGCAGACCAGGTAACGACCGTGGCCCGCGAAGTCGGCGTCGAAGGCCGACTGGGCGGGCAGGCGAACGTACCCGGCGCCGCCGGTACGTGGAAGGATCTCACGGGGAACGTCAACCTGCTGGCCGACAACCTGACCAACCAGGTGCGCGCCATCGCCGAAGTTGCCACCGCCGTGACCAAGGGCGACCTGACGCGATCCATTCAGGTGGAGGCCAGCGGCGAAGTCGCAGAGTTGAAAGACAACATCAACACGATGATTGATAACCTGCGCCTTACGACCGACCGCAACACCGAGCAAGACTGGCTTAAGACTAACCTGGCGCGCTTTACCGGCATGTTGCAGGGCCAACGGGACCTGGCCACTGTGGGCAGCATGCTACTGTCGGAACTTGCGCCACTGGTCAATGCACAACAAGGAGTGATTTACCAGATGGAGACGGAAGAGTCCGGCGGCATGGTCCTGTTGTCGGCATTCGCCGACGACGGCGAGAACGGCCACCTCCGCCGCTTGAGAATCGGCGAAGGCCTGGTGGGGCAGGTGGCCGCCGAAAAACGGCGCATGCTGATTACGGACCTACCGGATAAAACTGTTCCCATTCGGTCGGGATTGTTCCAGTCTGTGCCTCGCAATGTGATTGTGCTGCCGGTGCTGTTTGAAGACCGCGTCAAAGCGGTTATCGAACTGGCGTCTCTGGGTGCGTTCACGGCGTCACATCTGGCATTTCTCGAGCAGCTGACCGCCAGTATCGGCATCGTGCTCAACAGTATCGAGGCGACGATGCAGACGGAAGGCTTGCTGAAGCAATCGCAGCAGCTGGCTGCCGAACTGCAGACCCAGCAGAAAGAATTGCAGCAGACGAACGAGCAACTGGCGCAAAAGGCGCAACAGTTGGCCGAGCAGAACGTCGAAGTGGAACGCAAGAACCAGGAAATCGAGCAAGCCCGCCGCGCTCTGGAAGAGAAGGCCAAGGAACTGGCCCTTACTTCCAAGTACAAGTCGGAATTCCTGGCCAACATGTCACACGAGTTGCGCACCCCGCTGAACTCCATTCTGGTGCTGGGGCAGCAGCTCAGCGAAAACCCGGATCACAACCTGACTCCGAAGCAAGTCGAGTTCGCGCGCACGATTCATGGCGCCGGTACCGACTTGCTCAACCTGATCAGCGACATTCTCGACCTGTCAAAGATCGAATCGGGCACGGTTTCGGTCGAGGCCGAGGAAGTGTTCTTCTCCAACCTGCTGGAGATGGTGGCACGGCCGTTCCGCCACGAGGCGGAGAATCGCAAGCTTGTCTTCGAAGTTCAGAGCGATCCGCATCTGACTCGCAGCCTGGTAACGGACTCGAAGCGTTTGCAGCAAGTCTTGAAGAATTTGCTGTCGAATGCGTTTAAGTTCACCGAACACGGTTTAGTGCGGCTCTCGGTGTCCGTCGCTAACAAGGGATGGACCGAGGGGCATCCGATTCTCAGCGGGGCGGCATCGGTAGTCGCATTCCAAGTCGCCGACTCAGGCATTGGAATTGCGCCCGACAAGCAGCGCATCATCTTTGAGGCGTTCCAACAGGCAGACGCCAGCACCAGCCGCAAGTACGGCGGAACCGGTCTGGGTCTGGCCATCAGCCGCGAACTGGCCAGCCTGCTGGGAGGCGAGATTCAGCTGCGCAGTACTCCGGGACAGGGCAGCGTCTTCACCCTGTACTTGCCGCTGACCTACGTGGGTCCCTCGGCCGCAAAGCTGACGCCCTCGGATTTGCGGGCGCCTGCGATGCCGCTGAACCTATCCAATATTGTGGTGTCCGAGCGTCCAGTGGAGCAAATTGCTGACGACCGGCGGAACCTGCAGGCCGACGATTCGGTGTTGCTGATTGTGGAGGACGATCCCCACTATGCTCGCGTCTTGTGCGATCTGGCGCGGGATAAAGGTTTCAAAGTGCTGGTCGCATTGCGCGGCGCCGAGGCACTGTCGTTGGCTCGCGAGTTCCATCCAACGGCGATTTCGCTGGATGTGTTCTTGCCCGACATGCTGGGATGGACCGTGCTGAATCACCTGAAACAAGATCCGGCTACGCGTCACATCCCGGTGCAAATGCTGACCCTGGACGAAGACCGCCATCACGGCCTGGCCCGAGGCGCGTTTGCCTTTGTCACCAAGCCAACGCGGCCGGAGGAACTGGAAGCGGCGCTGTCGCGCATCAAGGAGTATGCCGCTCCCCGGCGTAAGCGGTTGCTGATCGTGGAAGACAATCCGGCGGAGCAGTTGAGCGTTCGCGAACTGCTGGGCTATGACGACATCGACGTGATTGTCGCGGCGACAGGGGCCGAGGGTCTGGAAATGGTATCGAAGGACTCTTTTGATTGTGTCGTGCTGGATTTGCGCCTGCCCGACATGAGCGGTTTCGACATTCTGGAACGCCTGAGGGACATTCCCAAAGCAGCGGACTTGCCGGTGGTCGTGTTTACCGGCAAAGAGCTCTCGCCGGAGGAAGATGCACGACTGCATACCTTGGCTCGCAGCGTGGTCGTCAAGGGAGTCGAGTCGCCCGAACGTTTACTCGACGAAACTGCGCTGTTCCTGCACCGCGTCGTAGCCGATCTGCCTCCGGAAAAACAGAAAATGCTCGACCGGTTGCATCGCTCGGACGAGGCGCTGGTGGGAAAGAAAGTTCTGGTCGTAGACGACGACATGCGGAACATCTTTGCCTTGAGCAGCGTGCTGGAACGTCGCGGCATGGCTGTTCTGACCGCGGGTACGGGCCGTGAGGCGATTTCCATGCTGGAGTCGACTCCCGACGTGGCCATCGTTTTGATGGACATCATGATGCCGGAAATGGATGGATACGCAACCATGCAGGTAATCCGGCAGAATCCTTCTTTCCGCCGGTTGCCTATCATCGCCCTGACCGCCAAGGCAATGAAGGGCGACCGTGAGAAATGTCTGGAAGCCGGCGCTTCAGAATACCTGGCCAAGCCAGTCAATACGGAACAGCTTCTGTCAGCGTTGAGGATGTGGCTGCATCGATGAGCGTAGGACCGAGCAACGGCGGAGCGATAAACCCGTCGCAAGATGGGTTGCTGAATTCTTTTGAGTCGGCAATGGGTGCTTCCGACAAAGTCAACATTTTGATGGTGGATGACCAGCCGGGCAAGCTGCTCAGCTACGAAGCTATCCTGGATGAGCTGGGAGAGAATCTCATCAAAGCGACTTCAGCCAAGGAGGCGCTGGAAAAGCTGCTCAAGACCGATGTTGCGGTCGTACTGATGGATGTCAGCATGCCTGACATCGACGGTTTTGAGCTCGCCGAAATCATCCGCCAGCATCCGCGCTTTCAGAAGACGGCCATCATCTTCATTTCGGCGGTGCATCTGTCCGACATTGACCGGCTCAAGGGCTATCAACATGGTGCGGTGGACTATCTCTCCGTGCCGGTAGTTCCCGAAGTGTTGCGGGCGAAAGTCAGAGTCTTCGCCGAACTGCATCGCAAGAAGCTGCAATTGGAGCGGTTGAATAGCGAACTGGAGCAACGCGTTGCCGAGCGGACTCGGGAGATAGAAAAAAAAGCTCTGGCATTGGAAAGAGCCAACGCTGACCTTGCCCAAAAGCACCAGGAATTGGCTGCGATTGTGCAAACGGCTCCTGACATCATCTTCAGCCGACAACCCGATGGCGGCAGACAATATATCAGTGGCCGCTTTTATGAGTACACCGGTGCGGCTCACAATTCTGCGATTGGATTCGGCTGGATGGAATACGTTCATCCAGAGGATAAGGAAGCGAGCATAGCGCACTGGGTGCGCTGCGTGCAGACTGGCGAGACCTACGAGTCGGAGTACCGTCTGCGGGGAGTCGACTCGAACTATCGCTGGTTCCGCGCGCGCGCAGTGCCCCTGCGGGATCAAAAAGGCAACATCCTCAAATGGTATGGGACGTGTTCCGATATTCATGACAGCAAAGTGCTGGAGCAGTCGATCCGCGAGAACGCGATCGAGTTGGAGCGCCTGGTGAATAGCCGGACAGCGGAATTGAGACGGCTCTCCAGCCGGCTGCTGACCATGCAGGACGAAGAGCGGCGACGCATTGCCCGCGAAATTCACGATGGGTTAGGTCAGGAACTTGCCGCCGCGAAAATGATCATGGACGGAATCCTAGCCAAGGACACGACTCCAGGAATGCATAAGGCGGCCACGGAAGCGAGCCAATTAGTGGATCGGGCGATCCAGCAGGTTCGCACCATCTCCCACCTGTTGCACCCGCCTTTGCTTGACGAAGTGGGCCTGGTTTCGGCCTTGCGCTGGTTTATCGAGGGACTCACGGAGCGCAGCGGAATCGAAATTCAACTTGAGGTCGTTCCCGCGGATTTGGGGCGCCTCAAGCCGGAAGTCGAGACGGCAATCTTCCGCATCATCCAGGAAGCGGTGACCAATATGTTCCGGCATTCGGGTGCTCGAAACGGGAAAGTCACCGTTACCGAAAAAGATGGCAGCATTATCGCTAGCGTTCGCGACGATGGCAAAGGAATCGAGGAGCAGGTGGCTCAGTTGCGTCCCGAAAGCCTCGGCATTGGCATCGGCGGAATGCGGCAACGCGTTTCTGAACTTGGAGGCACTCTGCGCCTGGCCAATGCCAATCCCGGCACCATCGTCGAGGTCATGATCCCAGCGCGGCGGCCGGAATCGGTCAGCATGCCTGCTAATGCTTGAGCCTTCGGATAGTGGTGCGCCGTCACGCCGCCTTGCGTTGGTCCACAGTCTTCCGCGAATGCCAGCAATGTGGACGAGCAGTATTTCGAGGCTGCTCTTCAGGGCCCACAGTTTGTCAGCCCGCGAACATGCAACCTCAGTTTGCCTTCGGCTACCGATAAGTCGACCACGGATTGCCTCTCCCTAACCGCGATGATGTGTTATCCCACAGATTAGCGTTTTGGCACTTGTGTAACCTATGGTGCAGATTCCGCTCTTTCAAGCAATTAGGGATCAGGGGTGACAGCCATCACACGCCCTTGTGACCTCGATCATCGTTGAAAATCCCTATCCCCGGTATCCAAGATCATTGCGCTTTTTGCAGCAATGACGCCCTAAGGCGGACGCCGGGACAAACAACTTGTTCAAAGACACAGAACACCTGATACGTCTGGCCGCGGTGATGGCAATCGCGGTGCTGGCCTTCGTTGTGCTGCGGTCCGCCGTCGTTCCTAAAAGCTTCGGACAGTATGGACACTACCGAGGCAACGCCATTGCCGAAGCCGCCGCCCTACCTATCGCGCACGCTGGACATGAAGTCTGCGAATCCTGCCACAGCGATGTCGCCGAGCAGAAGAAACTGGGCAAGCACGTGGTGGTCGCCTGCGAAGCTTGTCATGGAGCCCAGGCAAAGCACGCCGACGATCCCGCCTCGATCCAGCCGGCCAAGCTGGACACGGCCGTGATCTGCGCGCGCTGCCACGAAGCCAACAGCGCCAAGCCCAAGAGTTTCCCGCAGGTGGTTAGCGCGGAGCACTCCGGCGGCCTGGCCTGCGACACCTGTCATCAGCCGCACCGGCCGAAGATTGAAGATACGGCCGAAACGAAATCCAAGCCTGCGACGGAGGCCAGAAAGTAATGGACATCACCCGCCGTCGCCTGCTCATCCTGTTGCCCGCCGCTGCGGTCGCCTGGAAGTTTGTGGAAGCGGGCACGCCCGAAGCCGCTCCCAACTACAAACTGACCGAGCACTGGTGGGCGATGCTGGTTGACATTCCAAAGTGCATCGGGTGCGGGAGTTGCGTGCGCGCCTGCTCGCAGGAAAATGATGTCCCTGAGGGGTACTTCCGCACCTGGATCGAGCGCTACCACGTGGCCGACTGGAAGATCGAGCGCCCGGAAGTCGAATCCCCCGACGGCGGCAAACAAGGCTTCCCACCCAACGAAATCAGCGGGGGCAAGAATTTTTTTGTTCCCAAGCTGTGCAACCACTGCGCGGATTCTCCCTGCACGCAAGTGTGTCCGGTGGGCGCAACCTTCGTCACGCCCGATGGAGTCGTGCTAGTGGACAAGAGTTACTGCCTGGGCTGCCGTTACTGCGTGCAAGCCTGCCCCTATGGATGCCGCTTCATCAATCCAAAGACCAATACGGCGGAGAAATGCTCGCTCTGTTACCACCGCATTACCAAGGGCTTGACGACGGCCTGCTGCGAAGTTTGCCCGACAGGAGCGCGCCAGTTAGCGGACTTGAAAAATCCGAAAGATCCGATTCACGAATTCTTAAAGACGCACTCGGTGCAGGTGCTGAAGCCGCACATGGCGACAGGCGCCAAGGTTTTTTACAACGGCATGGACGGCTCGGTTCGATAAATTTTTTTCGGAAGGCGGAGGTTTCTTGCACATCCCGGTTGAAGGTTTCATGTACCCGAACGAAGTGGAGCTGCAATGGAGCGTGCTCATCGTTCTGTATCCCTTCATCACGGGATTGGTTGCCGGGGCCTTCATCCTGGCCTCGCTGGAGCGGGTGTTCCGCGTGGACGCGGTGAAGCCGACGTACCGGCTGGCGCTGCTTACTGCGCTTTCGTTCCTGCTGGTTGCGCCCCTGCCGCTGCAACTGCATCTGGGACATCCCGAGCGCTCGCTGGAAATGTATCTGACCCCGCACCGCTCCTCGGCCATGGCGATGTTCGGCTTCGTGTACCTCTGGTACCTGACGGCGGTGCTGCTATTGGAAATCTGGCTGGACTACCGCCGCGACATTGTCCTGAAATCGCAAACGTCTAGGGGACTCACGCGCGTTATCTACCGCGTGCTTACGCTGGGCTCGGACGTGATCACCGAACGTTCGTTGCACATCGATGAACGGCTGGGCTACTTCATCACGCTGATCGGCATACCGTCGGCGTTCCTGCTGCACGGATACGTCGGCTTCATTTTCGGATCGGTGAAAGCTAACCCGTGGTGGTCGTCGCCGCTGATGCCGGTGGTTTTCATCTTCTCCGCCATGGTGTCGGGCATAGCGGCGGTCATGCTGCTCTACATGTTTACGAGCCGACTGCGTGGGAAAGAAATTGACATCCGGTGCCTGGACAAAATCGCGCAATATCTTTTGTATACGTTCATCATTGATTTCAGCCTGGAGATGCTCGACCTGCTGGAGCGCATCTATGAGGCCGACGAATCATTCCGCAGCTTGGATTTCATGGTGCACACGCGGCTGTGGACCTCACAGGTGATCGTCCAAATCCTGCTCGGCACAGTCACGCCCATTGCCCTGATCGGGTTGACGCAAGTCATTAAGCTGAGCGAACTGACCCGCAAGCGGATCTACGCCGTCGCCGGATGCCTGACTGTGGTCGGCATTTTCGCCATGCGCTGGAACGTCGTGATCGGCGGCCAGTTGTTCTCCAAGAGTTTCCTCGGATACACCACTTATAAGATGGCCTTCGCCACCCGCGAAGGACTGCTCACCGCAATCATACTAATGCTTCTTCCCTTTGCCATTTTGTGGGTGTTAGTCAAACTCCTGCCGCCTTGGCCGGATGCGGGCACACTTCCTGCCTCCGGTGCGACTCCGGCGCACGGGACAAGCTAGCCCCGTCTCACGGTTGGGGGCAGATGCGGAGCAGCCCATGCCGCAAGCTGTCGATAGCATCGCGTTGGCTTTGGAACAACTCAGCGAGCAAGTGGAAGCACTGGAACAGCGCGTGGCAGCGCTGGAAAGCTGCGCGGGAAACTCATCCGAACGAACACGCGTGCGGGCCCCCACCGAGCGTGCCGCCGCAAACTGGCGCGGACTTGCTTTCGTCGGCACTCCGGCCGATGTCGGGCCCGTTATCGGCAGAGCCGTTTTGGGCATTGCCGGTGCTTACTTGCTGCGCGCGCTGGCTGAATTGCCCAGCATCCCCAAAGTTCCCGTGCTGCTGGTCGCGATCCTGTATGCCTGTTTCTGGATGATTTGGGCGGTTCGCACTGCTGCCGCCAGTCGCTTCGCGAGCGTGACCTACGCCATCACGTCGGCGCTGATCCTTTCACCCATGTTGTGGGAGTCGACGATCCGCTTCCAGGTACTGTCGCCTGGGTTCGCCTCAATCGTTTTGGTCGCGTTTGTCGTGGTCGCAGTGGCCCTGGCCTGGCGGCACGATCTGCAACTGATTCCCGGAGTCGCGACGCTCGCGACCGTGGTCACGGCACTGGCCCTCATGGTTGAGAGTCGAGAACTCGTCCCGCTCACCGCGGCTTTGCTGGCAGTAGCCCTCGCCACCGAAATTGCCGCCTGCCTCGGACACCGCCTCAGGATGCGCGCGATTCCAGCGCTGGCCGCTGATTTTGCCGTCTGGCTGCTCGTCTACATCCTGGCTTCCGAAACGATTCCCGAGGGATACCGCGCGACCACGCCTGAGACGCTGACGGTGCTCTCGCTCGCCTTGCTCACGATCTATGGCGGGAGCATCGGTGTCCGCAGCTTCATCATGCGTCAACGCCTCACAGTTTTCGAAATTGCCCAGGGAAGCGCTGCCTGCGCGCTAGCGACCTATGGAACGTTGAGCGCCACTCACAAGTCGGCAGCGCCGGCACTCGGAATTTTATTCCTGCTATTCGCCGCCGCTTCGTACTGGGGAACTCTCGCGCGCTTCACCGAAGAGTCGCAATCCCGCAATCGCCGCGTCTCCGCAACGTGGGCCGCCGCTCTTCTGTTAGGCGGAAGCTTCCTGCTGTTGCCCGCCACGATCCAGCTTCCATTCCTCTGCGCCGCCGCAGTGGCCGCCGCCTTCCTCTACACGCTCACCTCCAAGCTCAGCCTGGGCCTGCACGCGTCTTTCTATCTGGCGGCCGCCGCTGCGGTTTCCCCACTGGCCACCTACGTGGAAAATTCGCTGGCGGGAACCCTCAATTCTTCAGGAGATTGGCGCCTGGTCCTGGTCGGGCTCTCCGCCCTGATCTGCTATGTCATCGGCTCGCGCCACGCCGAAGCTCAACCCAAACGCCGGCTGCTGTGGATCGTTCCGGCCACCCTGGCCGGCTTTACCGCCGCCGCCTTCGCAGTCGAAGCCATTGCAGCCACCGGCATTGGCCACGATCCGTCCCGCCTCTCCATGATCCGCACTGTGGTGAACTGCGCCCTCGCACTCGCTCTAGGCTTTCTCGGATCGCGCTGGCATCACATCGAATTGGGATGGGTGGCCTACGCCGCCGTCGCCTTCGGCAGCCTGAAGCTTCTGTTCGAAGACCTTCGTTTCGGCAACGCCGCGTCGCTGGTGGTGTCGCTGCTTTTTTATGGATTGGTGCTCATCCTGCTGCCGCGGCTGACCCGCCGCTCTGCGCTTCAAACTTGATTTCGGGCGACTCCACAATGGGCCCAGCACTTGTGTATAGTGTCTCTTTCCATCGCAGTGCATATCGCTGTCTTCGGAAGGGGCCATCCCATGGGACGAATTTTGGGCTGTGATCGCATCGCTCACTCGATCGCATCTTTATTTCTATTTCTATTTCTATTTCTCTTTACCCCGTGGGTCTGGTCGCAAGGCACCGCCAATGAGCGCATTCTATTCAATGCCCAGGTGTTCACGGCCGATGCGCTGCATCCTTACGCGGAAGCTGTCGCAATTCGCGGCGATAAGATTGTCGCGGTCGGCAACCTGTCCGAAGTCGAGAAATCCGTCTCCGCCTCCGCCGAGCGCGTAGACCTCGCGGGCAGGACTTTGTTCCCGGGATTCATCGATTCCCACAGTCATTCCATCGATGGAGGTCTCGGCCTCATTGCCGCCGACGCCACGGACAAGGTCACCACGCTCGAGCAACTTCCCGCTTTCGTGGATGAGGCCAGGAAATCGGGACGGGGCATGCGCGGTGACATCGTCGAAGTACAAGGGCTGCCGCTCGCATTCTGGTCGCATCCCGACGTCTTGAACCGTGACTTCAGCACGGGCGCCTACGAAAATCAGCCGGTCCTTCTGCGCGGGATGGACGGGCATACAGCGTGGGCGAATCGCGCGCTGCTCAAGCGCGCCGGCATCACGCCGGAATTTCTGAGGACCCTCACGGTGGACGAGCGCGCCTACTACGGCATGGACAAAAATATGCAACCGAATGGATTTCTCGTCGATGCCGGCCTGAACAAGATCGAACCGCTGCTGCCTCCGGCGACTCGGGAAAAATTGCTGGCTGCCGGCCGCGCCGCGCTCGAATACAATTACAGCCTGGGCATCACCGCCTGGCTCGATCCGCTGGCCAGCGACGATGTTCTGCAGGCTTACAAAATACTTGCCGATCATGGTGAGCTGAATTCCGAAATCGTCGCCTTCCCGCGAGT
This sequence comes from Candidatus Sulfotelmatobacter sp., assembly GCA_035949755.1. Taxonomy (GTDB): domain Bacteria; phylum Acidobacteriota; class Terriglobia; order Terriglobales; family Acidobacteriaceae; genus Sulfotelmatobacter. The sequence goes on along the minus strand of DASYYT010000092.1, from coordinate 57,804 downwards.
ACTATCCAAAGATCCCGCGGCGGAACTCGCGACCGTGCAGAAAATACGCGAGACCTATAAGAATGTCCCGCACCTGCACGTCACCGGGATCAAGATTTTCGCCGACGGGGTCGCCGAATTTCCTTCGCAAACCGCGCACCTTTCCAAGCCTTACAGAAATACCGGGCACAACGGCGACCTGCTGTTTGACCCGAAGACTTTCGCGCAGCTCTGCATCGCCGCCGACAAGCAGGGACTCATCATCCATGTACACGCTATCGGGGATGGCGCGGTCACGGCCGCGCTCGATGGCATTGCCGCCGCCCGCGCGGCCAATGGCGACTCACACTTGCCCCACACGCTCACCCACGAGCAATTCGTGCAGCCCAAAGATTTTCCGCGCTTCCGCCAACTGGGCGTGATCAGCGCGCTGCAACTTTTCTGGGCCGAGGCCGCCAACGACACCATTGAGATTCTCAAGCCGTATGTGGATCCGGAAATCTACAAGTGGCAGTATCCCGCCCGCTCCATCCTCGACAACGGCGGCGTCATCTCCGGCGCCAGCGACTGGCCCGTCTCTACCGCCAACGTCTTTCGCGGGATCTATCAGGCCGAAACTCGGAAGGGATCGGAAGGAATCCTGGACGCCTCGCAGGACATGCCCCGCGAAGCCATGTTCTACGCCTACACGATCAACTCCGCGCACGCCATGAACATGATGGATTCGATCGGCAGCATCGCCCCCGGCAAGCGCGCCGATCTCGTGCTGCTCGACCGTGACGTGCTCACTGATTCGCCGGAAGAAATGCGCGATACCAGGGTGCTCTGGACCATGGTCGAGGGGAAGACAGTTTACCGGGCCAAATAGCCGATGGGCGATGGGCACTGAGCGATGGGATGAGGCAGGGTGCTACGCGGTTGGAAAGCTAATTCCCCAAAAATTCTTCGCCTTCTCCTGATCGGCGAACTCCACGCCGTAGGTGCAGAGTCCCTCGACTGCCGCAATCTGAGTCACCACTCGAGCCGCGGTCTGCATTCCCTGGGGGTGCTTGATGACGACCGTCGAACCGACCACCAATTCCTTGCGCAATTGGATGGCGGCTCCATGCTTATTGAGATGCGTCGCCTTGGCCTGCACATTGAAAGTCATCTTCCGACGGTCTTCGCCCGACAGCGCAACTGCAGCATGCAAGGCCATGCGATTACTGCGCCGCTTGCTGATGGCGCTGCGGGTTGCAGTGCCGCCCGGCCGTGGAGGTGTGTGGGATGTGTGATGGGTGTGCTGCGTGTGGGGGGCGTGCGGAATGAGGTTGCGTGGCACGTCATGAAGATTAGGAGTTTCAGATCGCGGCTGCAATGCACGTCGGTCACCTTCGGGTAGTGACCCTCCAAACTGCTGAGCGCCATGGCTTTGGGCTTGTGCAAAAATCTGTCATCCGGGCCAAAGGCGGCGCCCAGAGCCGGGTTTGGAGCCTTTCGACCCCGCACAATATCTTTCTTTTTTCCCCTTACCTTCCGCTCAACTCCGTTATAGAATGGCCGCCACTTAGTTTGGTGGTGGGCCATGCGTTTCCCGGTTCTGTCGTCCGCTCCCCTTCCACGAGCATGCGGTTGCTCCCTGTTGTGCATCGTCAGCGCGCTCCTTGCCGCTCCTGCTGCCGCCAAAAGCAAAGACGTTCCTCACACCGATCGGCCCGCGGAATCGCAAAAGCAGGATAAGGACAAAGATGTCGTCTCCCCGAAAAACGCCGAGAAGTATGACATCGAGCGTATCGGGTCGCGCGGCATCGGTCGCGGCTTCAACATTTATTCACTGAAGCGCGAACACCAGCTCGGCCTCAATATGGCGGCAGCCTTCGACCGCACTACCAAGCTGATCACCGATCCCATGGTCAACGAGTACGTCAATCGTATAGCCCAGCGGATCGTGCGCAACTCCGACGCGGTGGTGCCCTTCACCGTGAAAGTGATCGACGCCGGCGATATGCCGCGCGCGTACGGACTTCCCGGCGGCTTCCTTTACGTCGATAGCGCGCTCATTCTCGCCTCTGACGGTGAAGCTGAACTGGCGACGGTGATGGCCCACGAGATCGCGCACGTGGCCGCCCGCCACGCCACGCGCGCGCTCACGCGCAGGGACATGACGAGTATTCTCGGATCGATGGCCTTGATTGCCGGTCCTGCGGGCATGGCGGTGGAAAACGCCGGTGGCGTGGCCGGTCCGCTCTCCGTGAAAAAGTTCGATCGAGACGCCGAGTACGAAGCCGACCTGCTCGCCATCGAGTATGCCTACGCCTGCGGCTACGATCCCCAAGCCTTCCTGGGCGCTCTTGAAAAACTGCACGCCATCGAGCTAAGGAGGAGTCAAGACTTCGCCAAGGTTCCGGGCTATCATCTCGCGTCTAAAGTTCCCTTCCACGGCAAGATTGCCCGCAGCTTCGCCAGCTATCCGCTGACCGAAGAACGGATCGAGCGCCTGCAGTCGGAAATCTCCACATACCTGCCCACGCGCAAAGACTACATCCTCGACACCGACGAGTTTGACGAAGTGAAAGCTCATCTGTTGGCGGCCCAAACTCCCATCCTCCACCATCGCTCCGGCGATGAGGACAATAAAGGCCCCGTCCTGCGCCGCACCGCCGACTCCGATTCCGACATCGCCAATCCCCCCGCTTCGAACAGTCATTTTCAACCAACCGGAGTCGCGAGCGCGTTCCTTAGGCAGCTTCCTTGAAATTGGTTTTCGGAGGAGTAGTCCATTCGTCGCTCTGACAACGCAAGAATTTGACAGTGCAAAAATTTGCCTATTGACACGCCCGGTCAAGTCACGGCAAACTCACGGACGATTTTTTCCTTAATCCGCTAGCTCCCAGGGCGACGGATTCGGGCTCTCCATAAGCTTCTGGCATAAAAACAGCTGCTTCGTATTGTCTTGTTGATTCGGGAGTTCGTTTCTCGGTCTCAATTCGAAAATGGGGAGTGTATCGAATGAAGCTTCGCGCTCGTATTCACATTGTTTTTTTGTTGTCCTTCGCTCTGGCCCCAGCCAGCCTTGCGCAAAAAGTCACGACCGTTGCCGGCGGGTTTGTAGGCGACGGCGGCGCTGCCACCAGCGCTAGTTTTCAGTTTCCTGTCGGCATGGTGCAAGATCGCTCAGGCAACACTTACGTTACCGACGAGGGCGGGCAACGAATCCGCAAGATCACCAGCGCCGGAGTCATCAGCACTTACGCCGGAACCGGCATTGCCGGTTTCAGCGGAGACGGCGGACCGGCAACCTCTGCCCAGATAAATAGCCCCCTTAGCATCACTCGCGATGCCGCCGGCGATTTGGTATTCGCCGATGCCCTCAACAACCGCGTCCGAAAGATTACTACCGCTGGAATCATCTCCACCATCGCCGGCAACGGCACTGCCGGATACAGCGGTGATGGCGGGCCCGCCACTAGCGCAAGCCTGAAGACTCCCTGGGGCGTGGCCTACGACGCAGCCGGAAATCTTTATATTTCCGACCGCGGCAATGAGGTGATTCGCAAGGTTGACACCACCGGCACCATCACTACCTTCGCTGGAAATGGTACGGCCGCATTCTGTGGCGACGGCGGGCCCGCCACCAGTGCCTGCCTGAACGCGCCCCGTGGGCTCGCCACCGACGGTTCAGGCAACCTCTACATCGCCGATGGCCTGAATCGTCGTGTGCGAAAAGTAAATTCGGGCGGCATCATCTCTACGGTCGCCGGTAACGGCCAAGGCGGATTCAGTGGCGACGGTGGGCAGGCCACCTCGGCTGCTATCGGCAATCCCAAAGGGGTCGCCGTCCGCGCAGGGATTCTCTACATCTCGAATGCCGGACAGAGCCGCGTGCGCAACGTGGTCCTTTCCACCGGAATCATCAACACCTTTATCGGTTCCACCTCCGGCTATGACGGCGATCACCACGCGCCGCTTTCCACGCAACTCTATTTGCCTGCCGCCATGGCTTCTCTCTCCAGCACCTCGATGTTGGTTGTCGATACGGGCAATATCCGCGTTCGCAAGCTCAGCGCCGGCGTCGTAACCACGGTTGCCGGAGGATTCATCGGCGACGGTAAGGCCGCCACCGCTGCGGCCATGGACCTCCCGCAAGGCGTCGCCTTTGATAAGTCGGGCAACCTTTATGTCGCCGAATATGGCGGACACCGCGTGCGCAAAGTCGATACTACGGGAAAAATCACCACCGTCGTCGGAACCGGAATCAGTGGATACTCTGGCGATGGCGGCCTTGCCACCACCGCCCAGCTGTGGTTTCCACAAGCGGTGATCGTCGACTCCTCCGGCAATCTGTTCATCGCCGACCAGGGCAACAATGTCATTCGTGAGGTGGCTGCCGGCTCGGGCATCATTACCACCTTTTCCGCCGATCTTAACTTCGGCGGAGGCCTGGGCTTCATGGCCTTCGATTCGTCTGGGAGCCTCTACGTCGCCGATGCGGGCGCGTGTGTGGTTTGGAAGCTTGATTCCGCCGGTGCCGCCACGGCCGTCGCCGGAATACCTTTCAGTTGCGGATACAATGGCGACCATATCCCGGCGACCACCGCATTCTTGAATTCCCCCTGGGGCATTGCTTTCGATCCTGCCGGAAACCTCTATATCTCCGACAGCGCCAACTACCGGGTTCGAAAGGTAAATGCTGCAGGCACCATCACCACGTTCGCCGGGAACGGGACCGTGTGCGCCACCAGCACCTCCGCTTGCGGCGATGGCGGCTCGCCCACCTCTGCCCAGTTCAATTACACGCTAGGGTTGGTAGCCTCCGGAGGCGCCGTTTATATCGTCGATGAGGGAGACGTTCGCATTCGCAAGGTAGCCGCGGGCATCATCAGCACCTACGCCGGCACGGGCAATAGCGGCTACAACGGCAACGGACTGGCAGCGCTGAGCACGAATTTCGATGACCCTATCGACTTGGCTTTGAATCCGCTCAACGGAGCTTTGTACGAGGTGGACGATATCCAGTCGAGAGTGCGACGCATCCACTGAGTTCGCTCGCCGCTCAGCGGCGCAATAGCCGCTGCAGGCCAGAGGTGGGCGGGGCGGGAGACGCGTGGCGTCTACCGCCTCGGATCGGCCGGCCAGTTACCGGCGGCGGGATGAATGCTAAGTCTCTATTGCTCCGGCGAAGGCACTCCAGCGCGACTGCGCCGGATGATCACACGGGTCATTGCTTTTTCTGCCGCTTCTCTCTCTTCGCCTCTGCCTCCCAAAGTATTTCTCAATCTGCGTCTTGGCCGCATACGTAGCCCATGACAAGGCGAAAATCATCGGCAACCTTCTAAGCTCGTTCCGCAACGGCAGCTCGGCCCCCTTAGATCGGGTCCGGAATTTCTGCGCAAGAATTTTCACATCTTTGGCAGGCGCTGCTGTTTTGGGGGAATTTTGAATATTGAATTCGCCCAAGTTTGCAATGAATTCTTTGGCAGGAGGCGTGCTTTTATACCGGTGTGTTCAGTGCAAGTTCTGGAGTGAGATTTTGCACCTTAGGTAATTTCCCGTAGTGGAGGAACAAGTGAAGTATCTCCCCTGGGTGGCCACAGTAGTACTGTTGCTGGCCCTGCCACTCTGCGCCGACAGCATCTCCGATGTGAATGCGCCCCTTGCCGTCACTTCCTCCGCTCTGAATACTGTTGACTACAGTCTCGCGGGTGGGCTCGAAGGAACGCCAGGCAACGCACCTGCCGTCTACAGTTCAACCGTTCAGCTCAGTCCCAAAGCTGCGATCGGATCGCTCGCCGGCAGGGTTCCGCTTCGCAGCGGCGCCGCCAATTTCGTCGTTCCCGAGCCCGGATCGCTTAGCCTGCTCGGAGCCGGACTGCTCGGGCTCGCAATGATTATTCGACACAAGCTCCAACCTCCTGGTCACAGCGGGTGAACTCCGTTGCGCTTCGCTTGCCTGCCCCCATTCTTTCCAGGCGCCTCCGGGAAAGAATGGGCCTTTTTTTTGTGAGCATTGCCGATCGGGCATGAAGAATTCTCCCCGGATGCTCCCGAGCCGGTTGCAGAAAATATGCTTGAACCCCACAGAAAAAAGGCGCCGGAACCATTCCGGCGCCTATGAGAACGCTCGCGAGATGCGGTCAAGCGAGGGTCTACAAAACTTTTTGCCAGCTGATAGCTGGCAGCTTTACTTACTTTCGGCCACTGACGGGCTGGCCCCAAAGTCACGGCGATTGTTGGCCGCAGTCCGCGCGGCGCGGGCCGCCGGTTGGCTTCCCGGCGCGGCACCGTAGCGCTCCAGCAGTACCGGGCCCATGGCATTCTCCGCTTCCTTGACGAAGATCATCTTGCTGTCGGACGCCATGTCGATGCGCACAAAGTCTCCTAGTTTCACCTGCCCCGTCGCCACGAGGTTGGCCAAAGGAAACACGAGATTGCGTTCAATGGCGCGCTTTAGGTGCCGCGCCCCGTACCGGGGGTCGGTTCCTTCTTTCAGCAGATACTCTTTCACGGCGCTCGTGCAGTTGAAGACGAACTGATTCGTCCCTGCAGCCATCAGCACGCGCTGCTGCACCATACCCAACTCAATATCCAGAATCTGCGAGAGGTGCTCTTCGCGCAGGGTCTTAAACACGACGGTCTTGTCGATGCGGTTCATGAACTCCGGCGTAAACTTGCGCCGGGCCGCCTCAACCGCGGTGCGCTGAATCTTGTCGTCAAACGACTCGTCGACCTCAACCACCTTCGGCGCGAATCCGAAGCCGCCATCCACCAGGTTCATCATCTCCCCGGCGCCCAGGTTGGAGGTCATGATGATGATGCACTGGGATAGGTCCACCCGCCGGTTATCGCCCAAAGTCAGGGTCGCCTTGTCCAGGATCCCGAGCAGCAACTGCCACAGCGAGTCCGACGCCTTCTCGATCTCGTCAAACAGCAGAATCGACAGCTTCAGGCGCTCGGTGAACCACTGGTTCAGAGCCTCCTGGGTCAGCAAGGGATGAGTCTCGCGATGTCCCAGATAGCCCGGGGGGGAGCCAATCAGCTTGGCAATCTCGTGGGAGTGCTGGAATTCGGCGCAGTCGATCTTGATACAGGCCCGCGCGTCCCCAAACAGCGCCTCGGCCATGGCCTCGACCACCCTGGTTTTGCCCGACCCGGTCGGTCCCAGAAACAGCAGGTTGCCCACCGGACGCCCCGGAGCGTTCAGCCCGGCCAAAAACATCTGATAGATCTCGACGACCTTCTCTACCGCCTGGTCCTGCCCCACAATGCGGCGGCGCAGCGCTGCCTCAAATTCTCCGGCATCGTTGCTGCGTCGGTTGGGATCGAGCACTGTTGCGAGATTCGTTCTCATAAAGTCGCTGTCCAGTCTCCCGGACATTTCCCTTTCGGCCGTTGCCCCGGCTCTTCTGTTATTTGTCGCCGGACTGTCTGACCTACTGTTCAACTTGCCCCCGCTTCTGAAAGGTAACCACTGTGACTTCCAAAAGCTCAGTCCGGTTGCCTATGAAATAAGCAAGCCGTTAACCACGGCTCATTCGGAGTCGTCTGGCCGCGCAACTCCCGCATATTCGGCCCTTTAGCCTTCCTCCGGCCCGTTTCCCCACGCCCCGCACAGCATCCCCTGGCAACATAAAGGAAAAGCTTTGCACCATGCACGGAAGGAACCTACTCGTAACCAGTCACCCGATGACGGGATTACCTGCGCGAGCCGCTGTAGGGTGAGATGTATTAGACCGTCTGGCGAGCGCCCAGCGAAGAGAATAGACCTGCACAGTTACAAACTCTACAGTTCCAACTCCGGAGTCCGATGTCCAACATTCAGCCGACTGGGATTCAGTGCCGCGACTGAATCCAAAAGAGTAGTCCGCCCGTAACTAGCATCAAACAACCACGCCGTCTACTATCGCACCTTAGGACTGTTTCTCCCCTGGGAGGCATTTTGCGCACGTCTTCAACCCGCATTGCTATGGCTATCGTGACGTTGGTGTTTGGCGCCGCAACGTGGCGCGTCGCGACCCACTCGGCCGCGCAAGCTCAAACCGCGAAACCGGCGCTGGGTACCCCTGCGTCCGTCCAGTTACAACCGGCCAGCGCCAGCATCCCAGCAATTAAGACCACGCCCGACCCCGGGCTCATGGCCGCCCCGGGCACCGAAATCTACACCGCCAAGCGCGGCGAAGCCATTCCCAGCATCGCCCGCCGATATCTTGGCCGGACCTCATATCTGACGTCTTCGGAGCTAGCCGCCGCGATCCGGTCGGCCAATCACAAGTCCGACTCGTCGAACGTCCTCAAAGCCAACGAAAACATCGTCATTCCCGGAATCCTGGCCGCCCCTATCACGGAAAAGACGATCCCGATCCCCAGGGACTTTGAAGTCCGCGCGGTCTACCTTACGGGCCTAATGGCCGGCAGCGATCACGGACTTCGCATTATCCGGCACTGGCGTGAAGTCGGGGGCAACGCGGTAGTGTTCGATGTCAAGGATTCCGACGGCAGCGTCAACATTCCGTTCGAGCACCCGCTGCTGGGCAAGCACAACGTCTACATTCACGACGTGCCGAAATTCGTGCATTTCCTGCACCAGCAGAACATGCATGCCATCGCCCGGATCGCGATCTTCCGCGACGAACGCCTGGTGGTCGAGCATCCCGAACTGGCGGTTCAATCTCGCAAGAACCACACCGCCTGGCGCGAAAACGGCAAACTGGTCTGGACCGATCCTTCCAATCTCAGAGTTCAGGACTATGACATAGCGCTGGCCAAGCACGTAGCCCAACTAGGGGTCGACGAAATCCAATTCGACTACGTCCGGTTCCCCGCCGAGGGAGACCAAAAAGACGCGCAGTTCGCGTTCCAGAAAGATCAACCAGCGGACCCAACCGACGCCCAAGCAAGCCTGAGCCCTGAGGCGACGTGCCTGGTTCCAGTTCCAGAACACCATAGGAAGAAAGCCTCAACCGGCGCAACGGGGACCGCTCGGCAGCTGCAAAAAGGACCATGCCCGGTGGCCAAACCGCGCGGACCGCAACGTTCCGACGTAATCGCCAGCTTCCTCAAGAAGGCCTACTCCGAGCTCCACCCCACGGGAGTCCTCCTGTCGCTCGACGTCTTTGGAGTCATGGCCTGGCAACGGCCCGTGGACCTCAACCACACTGGCCAGGACATCGTCCAAATGGCCCGATACTGCGACGTTCTCAGCCCGATGATCTACCCCTCGCACTTCTTCGGGATGGACAACATCCCGCATCCCGGCGACGAACCCGCCCACTTCATCGGCGAGTCCATGGACCGGTTCGAGCTGATCACCAAGGACTCAGGCGTAGTCATCCGCCCGTGGCTGCAGGCCTTCCATTGGCGCACGAAAACCTATTCCCCCGAATACATAAAGATTCAGGTAGAAACCGCCAAAGCGAGAGGGGGCATCGGATTTTTGTTCTGGAACGCCGCCAACGACTACTCCAAGCCCTTTACCGCGATGCCGGAAATGAAAACGGCGAACTTTAAGGAGGGATCGAAGGGGAATGCCCGGTATTTCCGCGGCGACGAACTCCCGCCCGCGACAGTGCAAGCCGCCCTGAGTCCTGCCCAGTAAGAGCCGGACCTGGGGGTGGCGCCCTCCGCGACAGCCGCCGAGAAGGCGGCACTTAACATTAGCCCTAGCCCTGATTCCTGACTTCTCGGCTTCCGGTCTCGGGTTGCGACTTAAGCACGGGGTTCGAGTTGCATGGTTTGCTAAAGTCACGAGGGCTGAAGTCCGCTTTTTCCGAAATCCGAAAAAAAGCTTCCCTTCCCTTGTCTTCCAGCCCTGAATTTATTTACTATCCCCCACAATCGTACGACGAACGTTCCATCCACACATTCTGGAGATGACCGGTGACCCCCGAAGAACGTGAACGTATGAACGTCCTCTGCTCCGAAATCCAGCAGGAAAAAGATTACGATAACTTCGCCTCCCAAATCCATGAACTCAGCGAACTCATCAGCCGAAAAGAACAGCGCCGTTTCCGCGATCGTCCCAAACTCATATGGCAGCGCAATCGCCCCTGGAAAACGGTAGCCGCAGTGGTACACAAAATTATAAGTACAGGAATCGCCCGCGAGCCGGAAAAGGCAGAAATTTCCATCAGCGGCGCCGACTATTTGTTCCGCGAAGTCCGCATCGAAAACACCCTCAGCGCTCCCAACGGCGACGGAGTGGCCCTCAAGCCCGGAGCCCACGTCGATGTCACCTTCGAGGCCGATGCCGCCGATACCATAAAAGGCCCGCCTCGCGCGTAAACCTCGCGCTCTATCAGCTCCGACCAAAGACCACCGGCCAAACCCGGCGCGGCTTACTGGGACTTCGCCGCCGCGTGAACATTTACGAATTAGAACTTACAAAAAATCCCGACAACGCCGGATCGGGGCGGCAGGCGGACGTCGGCTATAATTGAAGACCAAAGGAGTGGGAATGGCTATCCAGAAGACCGCAAAGATCTGGCATAACGGCAAGCTCATCAACTGGGACGAGGCGACCCTGCACGTGATGTCGCACGTCGTCCACTACGGGTCTTCGGTCTTCGAAGGCATCCGCTGCTACGAATTGCCCTCGGGCCCGGCGATTTTCCGCGCCACCGAGCACATGCAGCGGTTGGTCGATTCCGCCAAAGTCTACCGCATGGAGCTGCCGTTTACCCGCGACGAATTGGTCCGCGCCATGATCGAGACAGTGGGCCAGAACGGCGCATGGCCGTGCTATATCCGCCCGGTGGTGTTTCGCGGGTACGGCGATGCCGGAGTGAATCCGCTGAATTGCCCGATCGAAGTCTACATCGTGAATTATCCCTGGGGAAAGTATCTGAGCGGCGATGGCGATGGCGTGGATGTGTGCGTGTCATCGTGGACGCGGCTGGCGCCCAACACTCTGCCCGCCATGGCCAAGGCCGGTGCGAACTACATGAACTCGCAGCTCATCAAGATGGAAGCTCTCGCCAACGGATATGTGGAAGGCATCGCGCTCGACAAGAGCGGATTCGTGAGCGAAGGCTCTGGCGAGAATCTGTTCCTGGTGCATCGCGACAAGCTGATTACAGCGCCCCTGGGCAACTCGGTGCTGCCGGGGATCACGCGCGACTCCGTCCTGCAGATTGCGCGCGATTTGAACATTGCCATCGTGGAGCAGATGATTCCGCGCGAACTGCTCTACATCGCCGATGAAGCCTTCTTCACCGGGACGGCCGCCGAGGTGACTGCGATCCGCTCGGTCGACAAGATCAAGGTCGGCAATGGCACCGTGGGCCCGGTCACCAAGGCGCTGCAGAAAGAGTTCTACGCCATCGTGCGGGGCGAGAAGAACGACCGCCACGGCTGGTTCACGCCGGTTCCGGTACGCAGCAAGCACCCCGTCGGAGTATAATTCGCAGCGCGTTTGTAAGTAGGCTCATCTAGGGCCCGGAGCGGCGTGGATCGCCCCTACTCTAGTCCGGATGTAAAAAGAAACAATTTGCGAAGGAGGAAATATGTCTCAAGGATTGACTCCTGAATTTGCTCTTGGCTATTGCGCCATGATGCTCGACGGCATCGTGCGGGAAGCGGAGTGCACCAAGAAAGTGATCGCCGCGATCCCGGACGCAAAGTCCGACTACCGGCCCGATCCCAATGCGCGGAGCGCGAAAGAACTGGCCTGGCACCTGGCCAATACCGACGTTCAATTCCTGGATGGAATTGCAGACTTGAAGTTCAACCCTGAAACCCCGGAACACAAGCCGCAGACCTCAGCCGAAGTGGTGGCCTGGTATGACGAGAACATCAAACGCGGCGTGGCGCGGGTGGCCGCAATGTCGGCGGAGCAGTTGATGACGCCGGTCGGCTTTTTTGGAGTGTTCAACTTCCCGGCTGTTTTCTATCTGCAATTTCTCAACAACCACAGCATCCATCATCGGGGCGAGTTGGCAACCTATCTGCGGCCGATGGGATCGAAGGTGCCTTCGATTTATGGCGGCAGCTTCGACGAGCCGTTCGTGCCGCCCGTGCCGGCAGAAGTGGCTGCGTAGAAGTATTTCATTCTTCCTGTGCCAAGCCGCCCTCGATGGGCGGCTTTTTATTTCTTGCGGGCGTCGAGGCTGAGAGGTCCGGCGCCAAACTGCGAAATCAGCAGCGCGCCGCCCAGCATGGACACGTTCTTCATAAACATGACGAATTGGATCTGATACATCATGGGATCGGAGACGGTCCAGAACTTGTGCATCATGGGAGTGACTCCGATCAGAAAAATCGCGATCAGCCAGGCGCCAATGCGGGCGCGGTAGCCGAGCAGAATCGAGAGTCCGCCGAGGATGGCGAGTAAGCCGGAAAACGGAACGGCAATTGAGGCCAGCGGAACACCTTGCGACGCGGCATAGGCGATGGTCTGCTTGGCGAAATGATTCGGTCCAGCCGCCAGGAAGATGACGGCGAAGAAAATCCGCCCGAACAGGACGAAAAATCCCGCAGTCGCGGGGGCACGATCGAGAGAGCGGGTCGGTACGGTTGCAGCAGTTGCCATAAAGTTTCTCCTGGAAAGTTGATTTTGATGTCTACGATCTACAGCGCAGCGCGCTCGCCTACGATGCAGAAGCGCTGTTACCCGTCTGCCAGGCCTCAACGAAACGGGCTGTGAGCTGGCGGGATACCGAATTACGGCGTGCATTGGAATCGATGTGAAGCAGTTTCATGGTGACCTCGGCTTGCAATTGCGTTGGATGACGAGATCAGCGCTTTGGTTACAATAAATAACTGCTAGTCTTTTTGATATCAGATACGCTATAGTAACCTAGTTACCAGGAGATATTAATGAAGCGACACGGCCAAACCCCTTCGCCTTGTGCGATCGGCGGATTGCTGGAACTACTGACCCGTCCCTGGACCATGCATATTCTGTGGTCTCTGAGCGCGAACGGTCCGATGCGTTTTGGCGTGCTGAAAAAGAATGTGGATGGGATCTCTTCCCGTGTGCTGACCGAGCGACTGCGCGGGCTGCAAGAGGCAGGATTTGTCTTCCGGCATTACGAGCAGACGATTCCGCCGGCGGTGACTTACGGGATCACCGAACGGATGAAGGACATCGAGAAGGTCCTGGCGCAACTGGAGACGCTGGCGCGGAAGTGGCACGCCGACGGGATGGCGCCAGCCAGGGCCACAGCGCAAGGGGCCCGGGCGGAGAGTCACGCGTAGGACACCCTCGGCTGGGATCCAAAAGCATTCTCGCAGAGCGCGCGGAGAATTACACCGGTGCACGCAGAGAAAATCAGGCGTAACAACTGGGCTGTCTGTCTTGCACGGTATGGCTTGCGCTGCCAGCTATTTCTTTAGACCGGAGGCGAAGTTCGTTACCACGGTGACGGACTGGTTGACTTGCTGGGAGATGCGGTCGAGGAGGATTTTCTTGCCGTCGGGAGAGACGTCGTAGAAGACCTGCGGCGCGGACCAGTTAGTTACGAGTTGCTGGCCGGCGCCGAACTGCAGCGCGCCACCGGATTCTTTCACGGGTACGGCAAACAGATTATAGCTGGCGTCGAAGTAGTAGAGCTGTTTGCCGTCTTTACTCCATTCCGGCTGCATGCCTCCGTTGACCGAGACCTGCCACTTCCCTTGGCCACCGCCGAAAGCGACGACATACACTTGCGGGGCACCGGATTCATTGGACGTGTAGGCGAGCCAGCGGCCATCGGGAGAAAGGCGCCCGAGAGCAGTGAAGGTGTTTTCCGAGCGAGGAACCACAACGAACGGTTTGCGTTCTCCCTGGAGCGGCAACGCCCGGAGTTCGGTGTTTCCGACGGGGCCACGCATGTAGACCAGGTATTTGCTGTCCTGTGACCAGTCGGTGGCAAGCACCAACTGTTCATCGTTGAGCAGAGTTTCCTCGGCGCCACTACCGTCGGCGCGCTTGCGGCATAAGTTGGAACGGCCATTTCGGTCCGCGGTGTAGACGATCCACTTTCCATCGGGCGACCAGATGGGAAACATATTCGAAACCGGTCCGAAGGTAAGCCTGGTGCGCACCCCGCGCGTCAGGTCCAGAACCCAGATGTCATTGGCGCCGGTATCGATCTGCATCGCGATGCGATCGCCCTGCGGAGAGAGACGGGCGATTTGCAGGTTGCTCAGCTTGTCCGCAATGGTGGAGAGCTGTTTGGTGTTGCGATCCATCCAGAGCAATTGCCAGTCGCCGCTTCCGCCACTGCCGAAAATCAGCAATCCGTCATCGGAGGCGGAGGCGTCCATGTGCCAGGTGGCGATGTCGTTCATCACGCTCTTGGCCAGAGTCTGAGGCTCATCACCACTGAGCGTGCCGTTGGAAGGATTGAAGGCTTGGGCCATCAACTGGTCTCCGCGCGCGAAGAGCAGATAGCCGCCGGCATAAACCGCGTTGGCTTGGGAGTGCAACAGCAAATGATCATCGCGGCCGTCGAGCGAGGCGTAATAGAGAGCGTTGTTGGCGGCTTTGGAAGGATTGTGGCTGATCGCCAGGTAAATGAAATGCTTGCCATCGGGCAGAAAAAATGGCCAGCGATGGGAGGTGTGCTGAGTGCGGTCCAGTTTGGTGACCTCCGCCGCATTGCCGCCGCTGGCGCTGACGCGCATCAGGCCGGCTTGTGTGCTGGGAGAGAACAGGATCACGCCGCCGGGTCCCCAGGCGCCGCCACGGCCGAAGGGCGCGTCGGCGATGATTTGGGGCGAGTCGCCACCAACATCGATGGTCTTAAGCTTGCCATCGGCGAAGAATCCGAGAGAGCGGCTATCCGGAGACCAGAAGGGAAAAACCGCGTTCTCGCTGTCGGCCAGCTGGTGAGATTCAAGGGAGTTCACGGGACGCACCCAGATCGTGGTTTTGCCATCGGCACTGGAGGCAGTGAAGGCGATGGCCGCGCCGTCCGGCGAGAGCACGGGCGGGCCCGCGGAATCGCCAGTGAGGTTGAGCGTCATTTTATCCGGGGGATTGATGACGGTACGAATCGACTGCGCGGGTCGAGCGGGACGATGGAGAAAGAATCCGGCGAGCCCACCTAAAGCGAGTGCGGCGATGAGGGCGGCGATCCAGATAGGCTGTTTTTTGGGAGCTTGTACGGAGGCCGGAAGCGCGGGAGCAGGTTTTTCGAAGGCGATCCACTGCAGCTCGAGTTTGATGTCGTGTGCGGCGAGATAGCGGTCCTCGGGATTCTTTTGCAAGCAGGTCTGCACGACATGATTGAAGGCAGGCGGAGTCTGCGGCTTCACAGTACCGAGGGGTTCGGGATCTTTCTCGAGGATCGAGGACGCGAGCGAGAGCTGGCTCTTGCCTTCGAAGGGACGTTTGCCCGATGCCATCTCGTATAGCACTGAGCCGAACGCGAAGATGTCGGAGCGAGCGTCGGCTTCCTTGCCTTCGATCTGCTCGGGCGACATGTACTGGATAGTGCCGATGATGGTGCCGGCGGTGGTCAACGGACTGAGAGGGCTGGGCCCGCTCAGAGTCGCGGCAGCGGTGAACGATG
Organism: Candidatus Sulfotelmatobacter sp.; assembly: GCA_035949755.1. Classification (GTDB taxonomy): domain Bacteria; phylum Acidobacteriota; class Terriglobia; order Terriglobales; family Acidobacteriaceae; genus Sulfotelmatobacter. Next base: position 42,355 of record DASYYT010000092.1, on the reverse strand, counting down.
GCGGCGCGGAAGCGGAACCGGAAGCGGCAAGGTTCAGAGGCTTAGCCAGACCGAAATCCATCAGCTTGGCGCCTGATTGCGTGAGCATGATGTTGCCGGGCTTGAGATCGCGATGCACAATCCCGTGGCGATGTGCGAGCGCCAACGCCTCGGCGATGGCGATTCCGATTTTGTAGATCTCAGGCAGCGCGATGGGTCCTTTGCGCAAGCGCTCGCCTAAAGTTTCGCCTTCCAGAAACTCCATCACCAGGAAGTCGGTGCCGGCGTGGGAGCCGATGTCATAGAGCTGGCAGATATTGGGATGGTTCAGCGACGAGATGGCGCGGCCTTCGCGTTCGAGGCGCTGCCTTAGTTCGGGCGAGGCGGACAGATTCGAGGCGAGAACTTTTATGGCGACTGTGCGGTCCAGGCGAGTGTCGCGGGCGCGGTAGACCTCTCCCATTCCGCCGGCGCCAAGCGGGGACTGGATTTCGTAAGGCCCGAGTTTAGTGCCAGAGGTTAGGGGCATGCGCGTCGCGACATTATAGCTTCACAAAGGAGCTATTTTCTTAGCAGTTCAGTCCAATTCAGGACCAAATGGATGGGAGAAGGTTCGGCCTGGCCGGAGCGACGGAGCACTAGGAAGCGACCTGATGTGGGCCCGGTGGTAAACCCCGAAATATCTGTTGTGGACATGGGAAGGGGTTGGGGCGTACCGAACTGGAATGAGTCGGTATTCTGGATCGGTACAGCCATAATCTTCCCGGACGATTGATAGTACAGCTCTTTTCCATCGGCACTCCAGGAACACGGGGTTAGGATATCGATGCCTGAACTGGAGATCGCCCATTTGCCACCCGGGCCGGGGAAAGCAACGACATAAACTTCGAATCGCCCGGACTCGTCGGAGACGTAAGCCAACCACTTGCCATTGGGTGATAGAGTTGCCGCTTGCTCGGAGGCTGGAGTTTGAAGAAACTTCGTGATTTTGCGATCGCCCTTTAGATCAACGAAGAAGACGTCCTCGCGAGTCGTGTTCTCTTGAATATCGCCGATCAGGTAGCGGCCATCTTTGGACCAGTCGCTTAACACCATCCAGATGGGCGTATCTGCGATCTTGTCCTGAGCGCCCGTACCGCTGACGGATTGAGTCCAAAGCGAGCCCCTGGAGCCTCCGATGTCTGCGCTGATGGCGAGTGTGTTGCCGTCGGGCGAAAAATCGGCACTCACCTGCGGCGAGTCCACGAGGGTAGCGCGCGTTGAGGAATTGTGCTGAACGTCGGTGATCCAGACATCGAATCGCAGAGGATCCTTGCCGGCACGAGCGAGCGCTAGTTTGCTGCCATCGCGCGAGAGCTTGAGTCCCTGATAAATTCCGGGCTCGCCGACTTTGCCCAGCTCGCGGCCCTGCGCGTCGACCCAGGTGGGCTGCGTGGGGGTTTGGACCATCTGGCGATAGAGGAGAACGCCGCCAGGAGACGCGGAGAAGTATGCCGAATCCCTGGCATTCCAATAATCGACGCGCTCCGCGATGGGAACCGGATCGCCACTGAGTTTTAGTGCAGAAGCATCGAAGGCCTGGGCTACGACATTCCCATCTTTGAAATAGAGAAGATATCCACCCGAGTACTGCACGTTGGACGCGCGATCGAGAAGCAGCTTCGGTTCGCCACCTTTGAGCGACCCAGCATACAGACTCCCGGCGGTGGCGCTGCCCGAAGGCTCACGGCTGATGAACAGGAAGTGCTCGCCATCGGGGAGGAAATATGGGTTGCGGTGAGTCCATCCGGGCTTGGCGTCAGTCAGCTTCTGGGGAGTGCCTCCGCCCTCGGGCACGCGATACAGAGGTTCGGTGATGTTAGGAGTGAAGATAACGGTTCCGTTCGGACTCCAACTGCCGCCACGGCCCTCGACTGCATCGCAGATGATCTGAACCGGGCCCCCGTCAATGGAAACCTTGTTGAGCTTGCCGGTGGCGAAGAATGCGACGAAGCGGCTGTCCGGAGACCAGAACGGAAACAATGCGTCGTCGGTTCCGGGCAGGAGCGCAGTGCGTCCCGTGCTCAGGTCGCGCAGCCACAGCTTGCTCGATTTCGAATCGCCGGCAACGAACACCAGATGCTTACCGTCGGGAGATATTGCCGCGGCGCCCATCACCGCAGCACCGAAGTCGGCGCCCGGGGGAGCATTGATCTCGGCGGAGACTGGCTGGCGCGCGTCGCGAAGCTTGCCGCTGAGTGTGAAAGCAAAGAAGGCCACCCCCAGCGCGATCAGGCCGCTCGAGGCAGCAAGGCCGATCAGCACGCGTCTGCTGGCCAGACGCCGCGAGCGGGCCGCGGCAGGCATCGCGGAGGTGCTCGCATCCGTGACCCATTTCAATTGCAGCTTGACATCGTGAGCTGTCTGAAAGCGGTCGTCGGGACTCTTCTCGAGACACGTACGAACCACGTGATCGAGCACCGCCGGAGTGGCGGGTTGAACGATGCTGATGGGCTCGGGGTCTTTTTCAAGGATGGCGCTGGCCACGCTCAGCTGCGACTTGCCTTCGAAGGCGCGCTTACCAGTAGTCATCTCGTAGAGGACGGCGCCGAGAGAGAAAATGTCGCTGCGCGCGTCGGCTTCCTGGCCGGAAATCTGCTCCGGTGACATGTACTGATAGGTTCCCATCACCATTCCAGGGACGGTGGCTGGGTTCACCGGGGATGTAAGCGCGTCACTGCCGATGGGTACAGCGGCCTGAGCGGATTTGGCGAGGCCGAAGTCGAGCAACTTCGCGCCGCCTTTGGTGAGCATGATATTGCCTGGCTTCAGGTCGCGGTGAACAATGCCCCCGCGATGAGCCTTGTCGAGAGCGTCGGCGACTTCCATCCCGATTTTCAGAGTCTCTCGAAGAGGCAGGGTGCCGCGGGTAAGCCGCGCCGCGAGGGCCTCGCCCTCGAGGTACTCCATCACAAGATATTCGGTGCCCTCCTGGTTCCCGATATCGTAGAGAGTGCAGATGTTGGGATGATTCAGAGAGGAAATGGCGCGGGCCTCGCGCTCGAAGCGCTGGCGGAGTTCAGTGTTTTGCGAGAAATGTTCGGGGAGAACTTTGATGGCGACCGTTCGTTCTAGCCGGGTGTCGCGGGCGCGGTAGACTTCTCCCATGCCACCGGCACCGAGCGGGGAGTGGATTTCGTAGGGGCCGAGTTTGGTGCCAGAGCTCAGAGGCATACGGCGGTCGCGACATTATATACGCGATATACGCGCTCAGAGACAGACTCTTATTTGGCAGTAGCGGACGGTGACGATGCGGCAGAGATCCCTCACTCCGCCTGAAAAGCAGCTCCGTTGGGATGACGCCCGACTGCAAGGATTCGGACGCTGTGCAACTTAAGCGGCCGGAACTTTAGGGGGTGTACGGGCGCTGATGGAGGCCATTACCTAGGTCATCTTGGGGAAGGTGACGATTCGCGCGATGATGCTGGGAGAGCTTTGCTGAGGCCTCCAGGGAGGCTTCCTGGGACAAATTCCGCATGAATATTGATGACCTGCTTCGGATCGCGACAGAACGGCGAGCCTCGGACTTGCATTTGAAAGTTGGGAATTATCCCCACCTGCGCATTGACGGTGAGTTGGCGCCCTTGACCGATCAGCCGCGAATCAGCGCGGAAGACATGCTGAATATGGCCTTCAGCATGATGTCGGCGCGGCAAAAACAGAAATTCAAAGAGACCACGGAAATCGATATGGCCTACGGCGTCGCCGGACTGGGACGCTTCCGTGTGAACATCTTTCAGCAGCGCGGCAATGTTGGACTGGTGCTGCGCGTCATTCCTACCAAGATTCGGGCGTTGGATGAGTTATTTCTGCCCAAGGTGGTGGAGCAGATCTGCGATATGCCGCGCGGGCTGGTGCTGGTAACGGGCGTCACCGGTTCCGGTAAATCGACGACCCTGGCGGCGATGGTGGACCGTGTGAACTCGTCGCGGGCAGAACACATCGTGACCATCGAGGACCCAATCGAATTCCTGCACCGCGATAAAAAGGGATATGTCAACCAGCGCGAGGTGGGAGTGGACACGCCGGGGTTTGGATCGGCGCTGCGAGCTTCGTTGCGTCAGGATCCGGACGTGATCCTGGTCGGCGAAATGCGCGATCTGGAAACGATTCAGACGGCGCTGCATGCGGCGGAAACCGGCCACATGGTGTTTTCGACCTTGCATACGCTGGACGCAGTGGAAACTGTCAACCGTGTGATTTCGATCTTTCCTCCGCCGGAGCAGAAGCAGATTCGCATGCAAATGGCGGCAGTACTGAGGGCGATTATCAGCCAACGGCTGGTGCGGCGCTGCGATTCGGAAGGGCGAGTGCCCGCGGTGGAAGTCATGATCAACACGGCGTTCATCCGGGAGTGCATCCTGGTGCCGGAAAAGACACGATCGATTCGCGACGCGATTGCGGCGGGCACTTCGCAGTACGGCATGCAGACGTTTGACCAGTCGCTGTGGGATTTGTTCCAGGCGGGACTCGTCAATTACGAAACCGCCCTGGAGAACGCTTCCAATGCTGATGATTTCAAGCTGCGTATGCAGGGCATCGCTTCCACCGCGGACATTTCGCGGCAGTCCATGCAGACCGCCGGGTATGGAGGCGGGCGGTAACAGCAGATTTCAACCTTTCAACCTGGCACGATTGAGGGCGCGCTTACAGCGCGCCTTTTTTACTGATATTGCGGCACTCCGAATCCGGGAAACGGGGCCGGCGGCAAGAAAGAATAGTTCGCCGGCATGGCAGCAGTGCGCTATTGTTGGCGTGAGATGGCATTCTCGCGACCGAAGCGACGGAGCTATTCCGAAGATGAGCTGTACGAGTATGCCGTGGGCGCGCTGGCGCGCCGCATGCGGACAGTAGCGGAGTTGAAGCGGCTGATGCGGGCGCGCATCGAAGAACCGCAGTCGGAGTATGCGGAGACGCTGGTAGAGCTTGTGATCCGGCGGCTCAAGGATCAGGGATATCTCAACGACTGGCAATATGCCGCGTACTACTCGTCGATGCGGCGCGACAACCAGAAACTGGGGCAGAGACGCGTGATCACCGAGTTGAAGACGCGGGGAGTGCACGCGTCGGTCATCGATAAGGCCATAGACGATGCGTATGCGGGGGTGAGCGAGGAGAAGCAGGCGCGCGAATATTTGCGCAAGAAGCGGCTGGAGAAACCCAAGGATCAGAAGCAAGCGGCCCGGATCTTCCGGCAGCTGGCGCGCGCGGGATTTGGCACGAAGACGATCTTCTCCATCTTGAAAAAGTGGGATGTGGATGACGAGACGCTGAGCGCGCTGGAAAGCGAAACGGAGTGACGAATCACAGAGGCCCTGCTGGATTTGCCTCGCTGGCGGAAAATGGTGGATACTCAACCATCGTCCCGTAACAACTGGAGGAGAAATCCCATGACTATGAAGTGGGCAGTAATGCTCGTGTTTGCGTTTATGTCTGTTGCACCTTTTGCCTTGGGGCAAGACGCCAGCACCGACATGAAAAACGCGGCCAAAACAACCAAGAACGACACAGTGAAGGGCGCCAAGACCGCCGGCAGGGACACAAAGATGGCGGCCAAGAGGACTGGGCACGCCACTAAGGTGGGAGCAAAAACGGCGGCCAAGGATACCGAGAAGGGCACCAAAACCGCGGTGAGAGATACAAAAAAGGGCGCCAAGACGGCTGGGAAAGATACTGAGAAAGCCGCGGACAAGACGGCCAGCGAAGTGAAGAAGGGCGCCAAGAGCGTGGGCCATGGTATCAAGAAAGGAACCGAGAAGACGGCTGACGCAGTGAAGTAACGGGCGGCGAGCGCAGAATCAACCACGGAGGGCACAGAGAACACAGAGGCTGCGATTGGCCTGTGTGCGATCTGCTGCCGCTCTGTGGTTTGCTTTTTCAATTAGAATTGACGTTTCATGCTGACTGGATCGGAAATTCGCCGCAAATTCTTGGACTTCTTTGTGCAGAAGGGGCATAAGGAGGTGCATTCGTCGTCGCTGGTACCTGCCAACGATCCCACGCTGCTGTTTACCAACGCGGGGATGAATCAGTTCAAGGACGTTTTTCTGGGCCTGGAGAAGCGGGATTACTCGCGGGCCACGACCTCGCAGAAGTGTGTGCGCGCCGGGGGGAAGCACAACGACCTGGAAAATGTGGGATTCACCAACCGGCATCACACGTTTTTCGAGATGCTGGGGAATTTCTCGTTTGGCGATTACTTCAAGAAAAATGCCATTGCCTACGCGTGGGAACTGGTGACCTCCCCGGAGTGGTTTGGAATTGACAAAAACAAGTTGTACGCGACGATCTTCAAGGGCGAGGCGGGCGTGGCGCGCGATGCCGAGGCTTACGATTTGTGGGCGGCGCAGGGCGTGCCCAAGGATCGCATCTACGAGATGGGGTTGAAGGATAACTTCTGGCAGATGGGCGATACCGGGCCGTGCGGGCCGTGCAGCGAGATTTATTACGACATGGGACCGGCAGCCTCGGACCAAGGGCATACGAATTGCGCGTTTGGATGCGATTGCGGCCGTTATGTAGAGATCTGGAACCTGGTGTTTATGCAGTTTGACCGGGATGCGTCGGGGAAGTTGACGCCGCTGCCGAAGCCGTCGATCGACACCGGAATGGGGCTAGAGCGAACGGCGGCGGTGTTGCAAGGAGTGATTTCGAATTACGACACGGATTTGTTTACGCCGCTCATCAAGAGGGCGGCGGAGTTGACCGGGACGTCGCTTCAGAAGGAGCTCAGCAAAGAAGCGCATACCAAGTCGGCGGCGTCGCTGCGTGTCATCGCTGATCATTCGCGGGCGGCAACGTTTCTGATTTCCGACGGAGTGCTGCCCTCGAATGAAGGGCGCGGATATGTGCTGCGGAAAATCACCCGGCGGGCCATTACGCATGGGCGGCTGCTGGGACAGACGAAGCCGTTCCTCCACGAGATGGTCTTTACCGTTCGCGATCTGATGTGCGACGCCTATCCGGAACTGAGGGAGACAGCAGAGCGCGTATCGAAAATCGTACGTACTGAAGAAGAACGGTTTGCTCACACTTTGGCGCCGGGCTTGAAGCTGTTGGGCGATACGACGAGCGAAGCGCTTGAGAACATTGCTTCTAAGCACGTGGCCGACGCAGGGCTAATACGGACCCACCTCGAACAAGCATCACAGTTTGCTCTCGAAGCCGCAGGAAAGTCGACAGGCAGCTCGGTTCTGAAATTCCACGGGAACATTGTGGAGAGCTTTTCGCACGAAATGAAAGCCATTGGCGATGATCTAGCTGCGACCGCAAAGAGAGGGTTTGAGGGGCCAAAACTCGTGCAGTTCCTTCAACCAGTTACTGAAAAAATCCACCATGCGTTTGAGTCGCCCAGTACCCTATCGGAAGAGGAAAGAAGAAAGGCGTTTGTGGGGCTTCGCTCGGCGCTGGCGGCAACAGCGACAGCAGCTCGGATCGGTTGGTTTCCTGGCGATGCCGCATTCAAACTCTATGACACGTTTGGTGTGCCGCCCGACTTCATCCATGATGCCGTACGGGATCAAGGGCTGGTGTTCGATCATCCAGGCTTTGATCTCGCGATGGAAGAGCAGAAGTCGCGGGCTCGGGCTTCGTGGAAGGGGGCGGCCAAGCAGACGGCCAATCCTGCCTATCAGCAGCTGCCGAAGTCGGAGTTTGAAGGATACCGGCAGACGCGATCGGATGGGTGCCAGGTGCTGGCCATCATTCACAACGGCCAGGGCGTGCGCGAGCTCAAAGCTGGCGAAGAGGGCGAGGTGATCCTCGATCACACGCCGTTTTATGCGGAGGCGGGCGGGCAGGTGGGGGATCGCGGGTGGCTCTACTCGGACGATCACAATACCGTCGTCGCCGAGGTGAAGGGATGCTATTACCCGATTCAGGGAGTACGGGCGCATCAGATTGTCACAAAGTCGCCGATTCGCGTGGGCGATAAGGTTGACGCGGTCGTAAACACTGACATCCGCGAGTCCACGATGCGGAATCACACGGCGACGCATTTGTTGCATGCGGGGCTGCGCGAGGTGTTGGGCAAGCATGTGAAGCAGGCCGGATCGCTCGTAGCGCCGAATCATTTGCGCTTTGATTTTTCACACTTTACGGCCGTCGAAGATGAGGAGTTGCAGGACATTGAGGACATCATCAACAAGGAGGTGCTGCGCGACCGGAAGGTCGAGACGATTGCCGACGTGCCGATCGATGTGGCGATCAATGAGTATCACGCGATGGCGCTGTTCGGGGAGAAGTATGGCGACAAGGTACGCGTGATCCGGATTGGCGATTTCTCGACGGAGCTCTGCGGCGGGACTCACACGGGAGCGACCGGCGAGATCGGGCTGATCAAGATTTTGAAGGAAGGCAGCGTGTCGTCGGGGGTGCGTAGAGTCGAGGCCATCACCGGCGAGGGGTCGTTACACCACTTTCGCCGGGATCATCAACTCGAGAACGTTGTGTCATCGTTCGTGGCTACCCACCCTTCGAAAATCACGAAAGGTGGGGCACCCTCCGCGGATGTGGATTCCGACGGAGAGAGAACTTTTTCTCCGGCTGAGGCGCTGAAAGCGGAGCTGGAAAAGAAAGATGCGGAGATCAAGCGGCTGGCGAGAGAGCTAGACCAGGCGCGGATGAAGTCGGCGTCGTCGGCCACGGCGAATGTTGGCGAGAAAGTGAAAGAGATCAAGGGCGTGAAGGTGCTGGCGCAGCGTGTGGATAATCTGGAGCGCGCGCAGTTGCGGACGCTGGTGGATCAACTACGCGACAAGATCGGATCGGGCGTGGTGGTGCTGGGATCGGCGTCGAACGGAAACGTGGCGCTGATTGTGGGGGTGACCAAAGATTTGACCGGACGCGTACAGGCGGGTAAGGTGATCGGGCCGGTGGCGCAGAAGATTGGCGGGAAGGGCGGAGGGCGCCCGGATCTGGCGGAGGCTGGGGGAAAAGATGCGTCCGCGCTGGATGCCGCGCTGGACGGGGCTTATGGCGTGGTGGAGGGATTGCTCCCATGAATTTCGACGACACAGTGAGTAGTGTCAGCGAAAACCGGCTGCGTTTTGTGAAGCACAAGGGGCAGGCTATCTTCCTCGTCGACTTCAGTCATTGCAGCGGCAAGGAGATCCTGTTGCTGATTGAGCAGGTGCGGGCAATTGTGGCGAGGCAAGCGCGCGGCTCAATGCTCACGCTGGGCGATGTTACCGGCGCGGAAATGGACAAGAAAGTAGCCACACGTTTGAAGGAAGTGCTGACCCTGGACCGTCCGTATGTGAAGCGCTCGGCCTGGGTGGGAGCCGATACGGTACCGCACGTGCTCTACGAGAATATCAAGAGCTTCTCGCACCGCGATATCCCGACGTTCAAGACGCGGGAAGAGGCGATGGATTGGCTGGTGGCGGAGTAGTTGTCAGATGTCAGTTGTCAGTATTCGGTTCTCACTTTTCAGTGTTCGTACTCAGTTGTTAGTGGTGGTCCCGGTTTTTTTGTGTTCTAACTCCTCCATTTCAGCGTGACCGGCCCCGGCATGGGGTGCTTCATGGGTTGACCGGTGCGCCTGGCTTCCAGGTGAGCGGCTTTTAGCTGGAAGTACCATTTGGCGGGGCGGTCGGCGTCGTCAATCAGCATGAGGTGCGGGTTGTATTTCAGGCCTTCGGCCTGGAGTTCCATGGTGCGGCGATCCTGCTCGACGAACTTCGCGAAAACAAATTTCAGAAGATCAGGAACAAAAGGGACCCAGCGGAACAGGTTCCAGGCCGCGACTACGTCGATCCGGCAGTGGCTGCGAGTGATCGGCGTGACCGTGGTCAGGCTGGAGAACCAGTACTTGCCGGCGCGAATGGTTTCGGTACGGATGTTGGGCAGCACGAAATCGATGGTGGTCGTGATCGAGTCGGCGTCGGCATAGAGGCGTAATAGCTTGTAGGGGGCGGAGTTTGAGCTGGGCGTGTGCGCGCTCATGCGGAAGCCGTTGGGGATAGGCTCGAAGTTCTTGGTTTTCTCGTGAGCGCTGCGGCGCGACCGCCACCACCATGCCTGGTGGACGAAGGGGCCGTGCGCGGGGTCCATCAGACCGATGATGCCGTGGTCAATGCTGACTGGCATTTCGGCTTGCAGGTAGGCGAACTTGTACTTGCTGGTAAGCTTTTCGATGGTGGGGGCGGGTTCGCAGGCTGCGGCGGGCGGACCGAATCCCGCGCCCGGCGGACCGGGATCGGGGATGTAGACCCATATGAAATTGTCCTGCTCTTCGCAGGGATAGCTGCCGGCGTAGATGCGATCCACTCTCATTTTCTGATCGGCAGTGAGCGAGGGAATGAGACGGCATTGTCCGTTGTGCACGTCGAACTGCCAGCCATGGTATCCGCACTCGAGGTTTTCTCCATCGAAATGGCCGCAGTTGAGGGGCATGCCGCGATGAGGACAGGCGTCGCGCAGGGCGAAAGGTTGGTTGGCGCGGTCGCGCCCGATGACCAGAGGAATCTCCAGCAGAGTTGCCTTGTGCAGTTGATTGCGATGGACGCGGTCGGCGGGCAGGGCGCGATACCAGAAGCCAGTCAGCATCAGCGTGTCGGTGGCCTGGCGTTGCGGGAGGTCGAGGTCGGGCATGAGATTATTGATTGTTGATCGTTGAATGAAAAACCTATGCTAGCATCCGCTGGACTTCAGTAACGGCAAAAGAACTCACCACATAGGGTCACAGAGCGGCACAGACTAATCAAAGAGAAACGGACGGCCATGGAATTCATCGGGCACTTCCGGCGGTTGAATGCGGTCCAGCGGAATACGTTCATTGCCTGCTTTCTGGGGTGGTCGCTGGATGCGTTTGACTTTTTCATTTTGATTCTTTGCGTCAATGCGCTGGCCACGCAGTTTCACGAAAAAGTATCGGCGATCGCGCAGGCGATTTTCTGGACGCTGGCGATGCGGCCGCTGGGTGCATTCCTGTTCGGTATGCTGGCAGACCGGTTCGGGCGCCGGCCGACGCTAATGGCCAACGTCCTTGCCTATTCGGTGTTCGAGCTGGCCTCAGCCTTCGCACCGACGCTCAACATCTTTCTCATCACCCGCGCCTTATTCGGAATCGGCATGGGCGGAGAATGGGGCGTGGGCGCGGCTCTGGCATTCGAGACACTCCCGGCAGAGGGGCGCGGCTTTTTCTCGGGTCTGCTGCAGGAAGGTTACGTGGTGGGGTATCTGATGGCAGCGCTGGCGTACCGAATGCTATTCACCGTCGTAGGCTGGCGCGGCATGTTCGTGATCGGCATGCTGCCGGCAGCGCTCGTGATCTACATGCTAATTCACGTGGAAGAATCGCCGGCATGGGTGCAGGGACGGGTAGCGCGATCATCGGAAAGTCGTTTGTGGAAAGACATTGGGTCGCACACGGGTATCTTTGCATTTCTGGTGGTGCTGATGTTTGCCTTCAATTCGTTCAGCCACGGCACGCAGGATCTGTATCCGACGTTTCTGGAAAGGAACTTGCATTTCCCGCCGCAGACCACGGGATTGATCGTCATCATCTACAACGTGGGGGCGCTGCTGGGAGGAATTCTGTTCGGCACCCTGTCGGAGAAGATCGGCAGGAAAACGGCGATCGTGATCGCTGCCTTGCTGGCGATTCCGGTGATTCCGCTGTGGGCGTATTCGCGTACGGTTCCCATGCTGGCGATGGGAGGCTTCCTGATGCAATTCATGGTACAGGGGGCGTGGGGGGTCATACCGGCACACCTGAATGAATTGTCGCCGTCGGCGGTGCGGGGGACGTTTCCGGGAGTGGCCTACCAGTTGGGCAATTTGTTTTCATCAAAGAACGCCGTGATCCAGGCAAAGCTGGCGGAATCCCGCTATGGAGGCCGCTTCTCACCGGTTTTGGCTTGGACAGTGTTGCTCGTGGCGAGCCTGGTTGCGGTGGCTACGTGGAGCGGCCGAGAGCGGCGTGGGGCAGACCTTTCCAATACAAACTGATGTTAGAGAATCGATATTCTAGGGAGTGTGCAAGAATTGGCATAGTGGGCGCATGGCACTAAGGGGTGATTGTCAGGGAAAGATTCCTGTGTTACGGTAAGGCTAAATTTCACGCCTTCGTTGAATTGTGCTCATCGGGTCCCAGTAGTACGAATGCGTGTATCCAAGGTAGCGCCACAATGAAGGAAATCATTATGGATCCCGTAGCGAACGGTGAATCCGTCGAGAGGGAGAACTTTGGCAACCGGAAACTGATCCGGCCCACCCTGCCGCGCACGGAGAATCACGGCAATCATAATCCAGCGCCCATGCAGGTTCAGGAGCGGCGCGAGCGTTCCGACCGGCATGACCGGCCCGAACGCCAAGAACGGATGGATCGGATGGACCGCGGCGAGCGGGGTGACCGCGGCGAGCGTTCGCTGGGAGGCGGAGGAAAGAAGCTTGCTCCTCCGGAACAGACCAACGCCGAGAATTTCTATTACCAGAAGCAGATGCAGTCGCGTACCCCAATGGTGATCGTGCTGCGCGATGGCGAAGAGATTCGCGGGATCATCGAATGGTATGACCGGAACTGCATCAAGGTGAACCGCGATGGTGGGGAGCCGAACCTAATGATTTATAAGCCGGCGATCAAGTACATGTTTAAGGAAGGCGAAAAGTAGAAGTCTCAAAGGTTTCAGGGTTTCAAAGTTTCAAGTCTTCCAGATCTTCCATCCTTGCTGCACCTTTCCCGTCGGTACGTCTGCCGGCGTAGACTGTCTCCATCTGCTTTTGGAGATTTATTTCCTGGTGGCGGCTATGTCTTCGTCTTCCAGAGTTTCGCGCAGGATTTTTTTGCAGTCGGCTGCGCTGGCATCCGTGGCGGGCTGCATTCCCCAGTTACGAGCCTCACGGCGGCAGTTGGCTGCGGCCGATGGGAGCATGCATGCGGCGCCTCTCCAGCAATTTGAGTACGGAGATGTGTCCCTGGACAGCCCGATCCACGAGCAGCAACTGCAGCAGACGCACACGCTGCTGATGGGACTGGACGAGAACAGCCTGCTGAAGCCTTTTCGGCAGATGGTCGGGCAGCCCGCGCCAGGCGACGATCTGGGAGGCTGGTATCAGTTCGATCCCCACAATCAGGATCATCTTTTCCAGATCGGCTTTGCCCCCGGATGTACGTTCGGACAGTGGGTTTCAGCATTGGCGCGGTCGTATGCCATCAACCGATCACCGGAGACGCGCGAAAAGGTGCTGCGGCTGAATCGCCTGTACGCCAAGACGATTGGCGGCGATTTCTACGAAAACACTCGCTTCCCTGCCTATACCTACGACAAAATCGTTTGCGGTCTGATCGATTCGCACCAGTTTGCGGGTGATCCTGATGCCTTTGCGATTTTGGACGAAACCACCAAAACGGCCTTGCCACATCTGCCGAAGAAAGCTGTAGAGCACGGGGTGAGATGGCGGTCAAACCCAGATCCTTCGTACACGTGGGACGAGTCGTACACCATGTCCGAGAACCTGTTTCTGGCTTACCAACGGGGAGCAGGAGATCGCTATCGCGCTCTGGGTCAGCAATACCTTGACGATGTGTACTACGATCCGCTGGCGGAGGGCCATAGCAACCTGGAAGGACGGCACGCCTACAGCCACGTGAATTCGCTGTGCTCGGCGATGCAGGCCTATCTGACGCTTGGAAGCGAAAAGCACCTGCGAGCCGCGAAAAACGGTTTTGACATGATCCGGGCGCAGAGCTTTGCCACCGGCGGATGGGGACCCGACGAGACACTTCACGCCCCCGGCAGCGCAGCCGTATACGACAGTCTGACTAAAACGCACTCCAGCTTTGAAACTCCCTGCGGCTCGTACGCGCACTTCAAGCTGACGCGCTATCTTCTGCGAGTGACGCGCGATTCGCGCTACGGCGACAGCATGGAACGGGTGATGTACAACACCGTGCTGGGAGCTTTGCCACTGCAGGCCGATGGCCGCGCGTACTACTACTCGGACTACAACTTCAAGGGACGAAAGGTCTACCACAGCGACCGGTGGCCTTGCTGCTCGGGAACGCTGCCACAGGTGGCGACGGACTATCGCATCAACATGTACCTCCGCGATGAGCGTGGAGTGTTCGTGAACCTCTATATTCCTTCGACGGTGCGGTGGAAACAGAGTGGAGCGGACGTCGCTCTGACACAGAAGACGGAATATCCCTTCGATTCCCATGTGGAATTTGAGCTGAACTTGTCAAAGCCGGTGGAGTTTGCGGTGAATCTGCTGATTCCGGCGTGGGCGGAGAAGGCTTCAATCGCGGTGAACGGAAACAGGCAGGCTGCGGAAGCAGGAACATTCGCGCGCCTCGACCGGCAGTGGAGCAGTGGAGACCGGGTTGAGGTCGAATTGCCGGCCACACCACGGCTGGAGACATTTGATCCGCAGCACACCGATACCGTCGCGCTGCTGGTCGGGCCCCTAGTGCTGTTTGCGATCACGGATTCCGAACCGGCGGCAACCCGGGCGCAATTGCTGGCGGTGAAGAGAGCCGGGAACCGCAGCTGGGAAACTGAGACCTCTGCAGGAAGGCTGAAGATGCTGCCCTTCACCGCGATTCAGGAGGAGGGATATTCGACCTACCTGCGGATCGTCGAGAGGGCCATTGCGGGTTGAGAAACGTCGGTCCTTTAAGTCAGCGGCAGCTTCACGGAAATCAACGTTCCGGAAGGACTCGAGGTGAATTGCACGGTTCCACCGTGCTCCATGACGCGGGCGTGAATTCCCATAATCCTGGTTTCAACCCTGACCGTGGTCTCCGTAGCCGAATCCCCTAGAGTTTGAACTTCGAGCGTCAGCGCGTCGGGCAATCGGGCAAGACGAACTACGACGAGGGAGTTCTCGGAGTTCGGATAGAGGTTGGACAGAGCCTCCTCAACAATGCGAAAGACGGCAATCTCCAGATTCCGGCCGAACCTGCCGAGGTGATCGGAGATTTCCAACTCGACTCTGGTTCCGTGAGTGGCCTGGAACTGTTCGACATATTCCCGCAGGGCAGAACCAATTCCCATGTCATCCAGCGTCGGGGGATGGAGCAAATGAGAGAGCTTGCGGATCTCGTTCAGCAGGCTGTCGGAAACCGAGCGACTGCTGGCGACCACGCTGGCCAGGCGCGGGGTCAGTGCGTCCTTCTCTTCGTCCAGCACGCCAAAATACAAGGACAGAGCGGAGAGCAGTTGCGCGGTGTTTTCGTGCAACTCGGAGGCGATGCGGCGCTGTTCTTCGTCACGCGCTGTGAGCAGGCGCCGGGTGAAACGCCGCAGTCCGTCTTCGGCCGCTTCACGCTGCCGAATCTCGTGCAGCAGCTTTTCATTATGGCTCTGGATTTTCAGAGCCTGGGCTTCAGCCTTGCGGCGTTCCTGGGCCTCGGTTTTCAGAACCTGCTCCGTGTACTGAAGCCGGGCGACAGCGCGCAGGCGTTCATTCTCGTCCGAGATGTCGCTGTAACCTTCGGCAGGAATCACATGCTGATGTTCGCTGCAGATCTGCGAAAACAGCTCGCCGTGAACTCCGCGGTCAAACCCGGCAATGGGATAGCCGCAGCGCAAGTGAAAGGAGTAGAGTTTGGAAAGCCGATTCCAGAACTGTTCGAGGCGAAGAGCAGCCTGGGCCTCTCCGCGCTGCCATAGCAGGGTTACCATTTCTCCGAAGATGACGACTTTCGCATTGTTTTCCGAAGCGGCAGCCTTAGCGCAGGAGATGACATTGCCGATCACTTCGCGAAACCGAGTTTCCTCAGGCGCGCTGTTAACCGTGAACTGGGCAAGAGTATCGGCGGCATCCAGCGCCAGGTAACGGCCCTGCTGGACCGCAGCACTCAAGTCGACTGCGATGTGCTCAAGTTCTTTGATAATGCCGTCGCGATGGGATTTAGTCGCAACCACGATCGCCGACCCGCCGGCGTCGAGGGCTTTTGCCACGAAGCTCGCCAGAGAGCGAACCAGGAATCGGTCGTCAAAATAGAATTGAACATCGTGGCGGCAGGCACCGCCGGGACTCGCGACAGTCAAGTCCAGGGAAATTCCGGAACCTTCGCGGGCGATGACTGTGTCGTTAGTGAAACCCATTTGGGAACCGGCAGGCTGGGTTTCCGCAAACGTACCCATGCTCCCCGCTTGCCCGAACGATAGCGGCTCGGAGCGACCCGGCCAATACGGGGAATCATGTAGGTAGTACACCGTATAAGAAATAGGCGGGATTAAGCCCTAGAGTTTCGGCAGAACGATTCCTTTCTGCGCCTGGTATTTACCTTTTCGATCGGCGTAGCTGGTTTCGCAGATCTCGTCGGACTCAAAGAAGATGATCTGGCAGAGGCCTTCGTTGGCGTAGATGCGCGCCGGCAGCGGCGTAGTGTTGGAGATCTCGAGCGTGACGAAACCTTCCCATTCCGGCTCGAAGGGTGTGACGTTGACGATGATTCCGCAGCGGGCATAGGTGCTCTTGCCCACGCAGATGGTGAGCACGCTGCGCGGAATCTTGAAATATTCCACCGAGCGCGCCAGGGCAAACGAATTGGGCGGGACGATGCAGATGTCGGTAGTTACGTTGACGAACGATCTCTCGTCGAAATGCTTGGGATCGACCAGCGCGTTATTGACGTTGGTAAAGATTTTGAACTCGTCAGCCACGCGCAGATCATACCCATACGATGACAAGCCGTAGGAGATCACGCCCTCGCGCACCTGCTTTTCGGAGAAGGGATTGATCATGTCGTGTTCTTTAGACATCTTGCGGATCCAGCGGTCGCTCTTGAGCATGGAACTCCTTGGGAAATTGAGTGATTGGATAATTTTGTAATTGAGTAATTGAAAAATCTCGGGCGTGCACGCAGTGGGCCGCACACGAAAAATTACTCAATTCCCCGATTACCCAATTACTCAATCCTTTGGCTGGTGTGCCTGTCAGTTTACGGGATAGGTGCTCCGGTTGACAATCTTACTTATCTTCCTTAGCATCAATCACTTGAAGCAACATCTTTACGCTCGTATGGGGAGCCCCTTGTGATCAAGCTCGACATCATCAACGAAGTGGTGGCCAAGACTGGTATCACCAAGACCAAGGCCGAGTTGGCGGTGGAAACCGTCTTCGAAAGCATGAAGAAGGCGCTGGCCGCGGGCAATCGCATTGAATTGCGGGGATTTGGTGTGTTTAACGTGAGGCCGCGAAAGACGGGTATCGGGCGCAATCCGCGAACCGGGGCTGAGGTCTCCATTCCGCCCGGAAGAGCGGTGCGCTTCAAACCGGGCAAAGAACTGCAGTCGATCGATTGATTTCCCCCTTTCGAATTCTTGAGCTCAGCCGCAGGCCCGCGCATTTTTCCCGCTCGTAGTAGCATCAAAGCACAGCCCCAGACTGCTGCTCGGACTGAACAGATGCATGTCGGAACCTAATTCCCCGATCCCCACTTCCACGCTTGAGTACTACCAGCCGTTGCCGGCGCCGCAATGGAGACCGCCGCGACCTCGTTACTGGCTGCACGCGCTGCTGCTGGCCTTGACCTGCTTCACCACATTCGTCATGGGCGCACGGATGCAGTACAACTTCGAGCACAACCGGCCCGCCCTTTCTTTGGCTGATGCGTCGATTCCCTACTTTCCCGCAAGCTGGCTGCTTACACATCCGGCCCGATTTTGGGCCGGCTGGCCATTTGCATTTACAGTCATGCTCTTCTTTCTTGCTCACGAAATGGGGCATTACTTGTACTGCCGCTATTACGGGATCAGGGCCACCCTTCCCTTCTTCATTCCGGCACCCACGCCGATCGGAACCATGGGAGCGGTCATCCTGATCCGTTCCCGCATTCGCTCCCGGGCGGCATTGTTCGACGTTGGGATTGCGGGGCCAATTGCCGGGTTCGTGGTTGCGTTTGGAGCGCTGCTGATTTCTTTCGCCTGGTCGAAGCCGGCGATCCACGGAATTGGCCCCGAGGATCTCCCGATTGGGTTTCCGCTCGTCTTTCATGCGGCGCGGCGGATTTTGTCGGCTATGGGGCAGCACTCAGCCGTGGCGGGGTTGCCCTTTGGAAGGATTCTGTTTCACCCCGCTGCCATCGCGGCTTGGGTGGGGATGTATGCAACCGCCCTCAATTTGCTCCCCAGCGGACAACTGGACGGCGGCCACATTGTTTACGCGGTATTTCCGCGAGCGCACCGAGCTATTTCATGGATTACGGCCGCGGGACTGCTTTTCCTGGGCCGGGTGAATCCCGCCTGCTGGTTCTGGGCTGCCGTCGTGATCGTAATGAACGTCCTGGGTTTTCGTCAGCAGCAGGCGCCGGAATATCCGATGCTTCCCCGCACTCGCTGGATTTGGGCGCTGCTGGCGATGATCATCCTGGTGCTCACCTTAACCATCTCTCCCTTCCAGAACTAAGTGCAAACGCGAGCCGAGTAGGCCGTCCGCTGGAAAAACTTCTTTACAATTCAGGATTCGAGGAATTCACAAAGCGCGAACCCTCGCCCCCCGCCGTTGTCACATCAACCACAGAGCGTCCACATCCACAATCAGCCGGGTGCCTGGGATCCTTTTTTCTGAAGCGAAGGCCAGCATCGCCCGCAGCGTAGTGTTGAGCTGTTGGCGGCTGGGCGATCTCAGAACGAAATGGTAGCGATAGTCACGCTTCAGCCGCATGATGGGCGCAGCTGCCGGGCCTAGAACACGCACGCCTTCATGCCGAGTGGCATCGAACCACTTGCCCAGAGTTCCCGACCACTGCAGGGCATCGTCAAGGTTGTCGCTGCGAACCAGCACGTTGGCGAGCGCGGAGTAGGGCGGGTAGTGCATCCAGCTGCGGAATTGCAGTTCTTTTTCATAGAAACCGATGAAGTCATGGCGGGCCGCATACTGCACTGCGTAATGGTCCTGAAAATGAGTTTGGAGAATCACCTTGCCGGGGGACTGCCCGCGTCCGGCGCGTCCGGCCACTTGCGTGAGTAACTGGAAAGTGCGCTCGGCGGCGCGGAAGTCGGGCAGCCCGAGAGCCACGTCGGCTCCCACTACACCCACCAGCGTTACACCGTGGATGTCGTGCCCTTTGGCGATCATCTGGGTGCCGACCAGAATGTCGAGTTCGCCTTCATTGAGCGCACTGAGCGTGCGCTCGAAATCTTCATGACTGCGGACCATGTCACGATCAAGACGAGCGATGCGGGCTTCCGGGAAGATACCATGCAGCAATTCTTCCAGCTTTTCTGATCCGGTGCCGAGAAAATACACGTACTCGCTGCCGCAGTGCACGCAGGCTTTGGGCACCGCTGCGGTGAAGCCGCAGTAGTGGCAGACCATTTTGTGTTCGCGCTTGTGATGCGTGAGCGCGATGGCGCAGTTCTGGCATTCGAGCTTCTTGCCGCAGGTACGGCATAGAACCACCGGCGAATATCCACGGCGGTTCAGCAGGACCATCACCTGCTCGCGGCGTTCCAGCCGATCTTTGATCTCGGCCGCGAGTTTGCGGGAGATGACTTGCTCGTGACCGGTTTCCTGGAATTCCAGGCGCATGTCAACGATCTCGACCTCGGGCAGAGGACGGCGCTCGACGCGATCGGGAAGTTCGATAAGAGAGTACTTATTCTTTTTTGCGTTGAAGTACGACTCGAGCGACGGAGTGGCTGAGCCTAACACAACGACGGCATTCGTCATTTTGGCGCGCATGACCGCAACGTCGCGGGCATGATAGCGCGGCGTTTCTTCCTGCTTGTAGGAAGAGTCGTGTTCCTCGTCGACGATGATGAGGGCGAGATCGGCCACCGGTGCGAAAACCGCGGAGCGCGTGCCTACGACCATGCGGGCTTCGCCGCGCTTAATGCGGTGCCATTGCTCGGCGCGCTCGCGATCGGAGAGCGCGGAGTGCAGGATAGCCACTTCGTCACCGAAAATCTCGTGTAGATCGGCGGCGACGGCGGGAGTGAGGCCGATTTCGGGGACCAGCAGGATCGCGGAGCGGCCCGCTTCCAGGATCGACCGCATGCCGGCTAGATAAACTGCGGTCTTCCCGGAGCCGGTAACGCCGTGGAGCAACATGCCCGAGAATTTGCATGCGGCAACCGCTTCGCGCAGTTTCGCGAGGGCGGATTGCTGGGCCGGGTTTAAATCGAACTCGAAAAGTGTGGGGCGCGGCTTGGTGCGCGAGACGGTGAACTCGGCCCGCTCCGAGATGATCTCGACCAGACCGCGACGGACCAGTGTGTTCAGTGTAGTGCGGGGCACATCGAGGGCCTGCAGCGCGTTAACTTGAGCTCTTCCGCCTGATGCCGCAAGGGTTTCGATCAGGATTCGCTGATTATCATTGAGCTTGCCTTCGGCGGATTTCAGTTGAGCCACTTTGATTGTGCGGGTAGCTTCTTGCGGTGCGGAAACGTCTTCTCGAACGATCCATTTCTTGCGTACCATGCCAGCCAGAACCGGCTTCGAAGCGCGCGCGGCGGAGCGAAGAGTCTCTTCGCGGACGAGATCGCTGCCTGACCCAGCCAGATAATCGAGAACACGAAATTCGCTGACTTGGTCATCGGGAGTGCGTTGCGATCGCACAGACGAACCAGACATGCCCGCCATATGCAGGGTCATGTGGCCTTTGTCGGTGATGCGGTAACCGAGGGCACGCTTGAACTCAGCGTTCAGCGGCAGCATGGTGCGGAAGACTTCGCCGATGGGCGCAAGATAATAGTCGGCGATCCAGCGGCCGAGACGGAGAAGATGCTCGTCCAGCACCGGGGTGGGGTCGAGTACGCTGAGAATTTTCTTCGTGGTGACAGAAGGCTTGCGATCGTGCAATTCGACGACGATACCCGTCATGCGCTGTTGGCGGAACGGCACCAGGACGCGCCCGCCTACGATGGGAGCGGCATCCACCGGTACACGGTAGGTAAAAGCCATGTCCAGTGGGACGGCCAGAGCTACGTCGCAAAATTCGGGCATTGGTTGGAAGGATAAACTACGACGGCCTGTGCACGATGGGTAGGGATCCTTCGACTTCGTCAGTCATTCGCTTCGCTCATGATTGACTCATTCAAGATGACATTGGCAGCTATTCGTCTTTCTTCGGCTTCAGGCCGAGATACTTCATCACCATCTGCAGATCTTTCCAGGCTTCGCCTTTCTGGCGCGGATCGCGGAGGAGGAACGCGGGATGGTAGGTCACTGCCAGCTTTGCGCCTTGCCAGGAAAGATCGCTGCTGCGGACGCCCGAGGGCATGAAGTCGTAGAAGCGGCCGCGAAGTTCGGACATCGGGGCGTTGATGGCTAAAAGATTCTTGGCAGAAACCGCGCCCAAGGCAACGATGACCTTGGGCTTGATCGCCGCAATCTGGCGCATGAGGAAAGGCGAGCAAGTCTCGCACTCATCGCGCTCGGGGGTGCGATTGCCCGGGGGACGGCATTTGACCACGTTCGCGATGTACACCTCTTCGCGCCGCAGACCCATGGCTTTGATCATATTGTTGAGCAACTGCCCGGCGCGGCCTACGAAGGGTTCTCCCTGTGCGTCTTCGTCGGCGCCGGGTCCTTCGCCGACGAACATTAACTCTGCATGCGGATTGCCCACGCCAAAGACGATCTGCTTGCGGCCCTGCTGGTGCAGCTTGCAGCGGGTGCAATCACCCAGGTCTTCACGAATCAGCTTGAGCGCTGCAACAGGATCGGTGGTGTTTTGCTCCGGCTTTGGCGTAACGACCTGAAAAACAATTTCAGCGGGCTTGCGAACTGCGGCGGTTTTTTTTACAGGCATGTCCTCTCGAGGGTCGGGCGTCAAGGTTGCGGTTGCTTGCTCTTCGCTGGTGACTGCGGTGTCGTAGCCTCGGCCTTCGCGCTGGTAGAAATCATAGATGCCCAGTTCATTGTAGTAACGGATGCGCTCGGCGAGGGCGCGACGGAGATCGAGATTTTGGATCGGCGGCACAGTTTCAGGAACGAATTATACGTTGGGTGTGGGAGGTAAGGTAGGGATCCTGCGAATGCGTGCGCGGTGCGCTCGCGCACCGCGCACTTCCCGCAGGATGACATTCGACAAAATCAGGTTCTCACTGGCGACTTCCGATTTTGGAGGAGACGAACGATCTGGTCGAGGACGCGCTGGGCAACTTCCCACTTGGTGGTTTCGGGAACTTCGATCACTTCATCGTGTGTGATGAGAGTGACGGCGTTGCGGTCAGAATCGAAGCCGACGCCCGCGCGCGACACATCATTGACTGCGATCGCGTCGAGATTCTTTGAAACCAGCTTTTGCCGGGCGTTTTCGAGGGCGTTTTCCGTTTCTGCGGCAAAACCGACGATGACCTGGGAAGTCTTTTTCTGCGCAAGCTCTTTCAGGATGTCGGGGGTCGCTTCCAGTTCCAGGTTCATCGGGCCTTTGCGCTTGATCTTCTGGGAGGACGCGGTTTTAGGACGGTAGTCAGAAACCGCCGCAGTCATGATCACAATACTGGCGTGCGGAAGAAGGCGTAGCACAGCATCGCGCATTTCTTCGGTTGATTCTACTTTTGTAACCTCAGCAGCGCCGGGCGCGGTGAGCGAGGTTGGACCGCTGACCAGGAGAACATGCGCGCCACGGCGCAGAGCAGCTTCCGCTAAAGAATATCCCATGCGCCCGCTGGAGCGGTTCGTGAGATAGCGGACGGGATCGATCCTTTCCCTGGTCGGGCCGGCGGTGATCAACACGGTTTCGCCAGCCAGATCCTGCGTAGCGCCGAGAACTTCCATCACGGCGGCGACAATGGCTTCATTTTCTGCCAGCCGCCCCGGGCCTGTCATTCCGCAGGCCAGGTATCCTGCCCCCGGTTCCACGATCTGTACGCCACGCTGGCGTAGAGTCTGCAAGTTCGCTTGCGTGGCGGGATGATTCCACATATTCACGTTCATCGCGGGAGCCACAATGACCGGGGCAGTGGTCGCGAGATAGAGCGTGGTCAGGAAATCACTTGCGATTCCCTGCGCGAATTGCGCGAGGACGTCTGCCGTAGCCGGAACGACGACGAGAGCATCGATGGATTGCGCGACTGCGATGTGCTCAATGGCAGAGTCGAGGTTAGGCTGCTGCCCGTCCCCGGGCGCGAACATGCTGGTGATGACTTTTTCTCCGGTGAGAGCTGCGAAGGTCAGCGGACGTACGAATTCCTGGGCGGCCCGAGTCATTACGACCTGCACGCGCAGGCCGCGGTCCTGCAGCAGGCGGACGATTTCAGCGGTTTTGTACGCTGCAATTCCGCCGGTGACGCCGAGTACTATCTTCATGGAATTTTGATTGTTGATTCTCGATTGTCGATTCAAAACCGCCAGCGCGGACAGCCATCAACAATCTTCGATCACAAACCCAACAATCTCTAATCCTGGCCCAGCGCCTTGTCGAGGTTCTCGGCGGCCAGCTCAGCGGCGGACCGGGTTTCCGGAATTTCCCACTTCACCTTGCCGGCGCGGATTTCATCTTGCGCGATGCGGCAGGGCTTGCGGGAATTCGTATCGACGACCGGCGGGGCACCAGATTGGAGCTGGCGGGCGCGCCGTGCTGCCACCAAGATGTAGCGGTAGTTGCTGTCGAAGCCTTCGATCAACTTCATTGGGACTCTCCCCCTTGAAAACTGATATTGAAGTAATCAGTGCCGAGCATCGAATGTCGCGTACTGCAGAACATAACCAGCTTTCGGGCTTGTCCCGCTCCAGGTTGTTGCGGCAGCCCTTTCGGGCGTCCCATGGAATGATACCGCGAAATCTATAAGCTTGCCGAGGGCACTTAAGTGCTAAAGGAATCCAGGATGGGTTGGACCTTGTGGCGAACGTTGGCCAGCCTACAACACTCGGCCAGCTCGGCGATTTTACGTTCCTGTTCTGATCCCAATTGTTCGCAGCGGCGCAGGCGTTCCGCCAGCACGATGGCGCGCAGGTTCTCGCACGATTCTTCAAGCTTATCGTTGATCAGGATGTAGTCGTACTTGTCATATTCGGCGATCTCGCGGCTGGCCGTGATCAGGCGCCGCTGGATCACATCTTCCGGATCTTCGCTGCGATTGCGCAGCCGCCATTCCAGAGTCTTGCGGTCGGGAGGAAGAACGAAGATGCTGACAGCCTCCGGCAGCTTGCGCTTGATCTGGGCTGCACCCTGGACATCGATATCGAGTAGCAGATCGTGGCCCTGGCGCTCGGCCTCGCGCAGAAAGAGCCGCGCTGTCCCGTAACAGTTTCCGTGAACCGTGGCGTGCTCAAGAAACTCGTCGGCGAGAACCATCTGCTGAAATTGTTCGGGATGAATGAAGTGATAGTGCTTGCCATTCTGCTCGCTGCCGCGCGGAGCTCGCGTCGTGTAAGAACTTGAGAAGTCGAGATTGGGAACCAGTTTCAGGAGTTCGTTGGTGAGAGTCGACTTTCCCGAACCAGAAGGCGCGGAGATGATGTAGACGATGGGCTTGTGGGTTGGACTCATTCCAGGTTTTGTACCTGCTCGCGCGATTTTTCAATCTCCGCTTTCATAGCCAAGCCTGCTTCTGTAATCTTTAGCGCTTCCCCGGCCAGGCCGGAAGTCTTCGAAAGTAGGGTGTTGGCTTCGCGGTTCATTTCCTGCAGCAGGAAGTCGAGTTTCTTGCCGATCTCGCCGCCTTCGTCGAGCAGTCCCAGGAAATGCTGAATGTGGGTGTCGAGGCGCACGATCTCTTCCTGGATGTCACTGCGATCGACCAGCAATGCAGCCTCCTGCAGAACGCGCTCTTTATCGACAGTAGACCCGAGCAACTCCTGCAAACGGGAATGCAGCCTCTCGGAGTAATTCTGCAGCACGGCGCGGCGGTGCTGGTGAACGCTCTTGCCGGCTTCGGATAAGTGGGCCATGCGCTCGCGCAGTTCGCTCGCAATCCCGCGGCCTTCCTGCTCGCGCATTTGGTTGAGACGGTCCATCGCTTCCCCCACCTTGGCGAGGACGGCTGGCTCAATTTCGGCCTCAGCACGTTCGCTCGAAGAATCGAGAGCGCCGGGAATGCGTAGAACCGCATTAAGATCCGGTTCGCTGGCCAGCGAGAATTCGTTGGCCGCGGCGCGAAATGCTGCGATATATCCGCTGACTAGTTCGCGGTTGAGGGCAAAAGCCTCGCTGCTAGTCCGCTCAATGCTGAGGGAAACCTCGACGTGGCCGCGAGCGATTTTTTCTTTGAGGATGCGGCGCAATTGCATCTCGAGAGAGTCGGTGCCGGAAGGAAGACGGAAATGCAGATCGAGGAAACGGTGGTTGACCGACTTCAGGGAAAGGGCAAACGCGAGCCGGCCGTTTGAGGCGGCGGGCGCGGCGCCGGGGTGCTGGACCTCGCCGCGCACCTGCGCGAATCCGGTCATGGAACGTATGGGCATAGAGTTCCGCGTCTTCAAGATTGCGCCACCACTTTGGGCGCGTCCGCATTGGCGAACTGCAATTCGTACAAGCGGCGGTAAGTGCCAAATTCCTTCATCAAGTCCTCGTGCGCCCCAGTTTCAGCGATGCTGCCGTTTTCAATAACCACGATCCGGTCGGCGCGCCGTACCGTGGACAGGCGATGGGCGATCACCAACACGGTGCGTCCACTCATCAGATTGTGCAGTGCGGATTGCACCAGGGCTTCCGACTCGCTGTCGAGTGCCGAGGTGGCCTCGTCCAGGATCAGGACGGGCGCATTCTTCAGCAGTGCCCGGGCAATCGCCAGACGCTGACGTTCGCCGCCGGAGAGCCGCACGCCGCGCTCTCCGATCACAGTATCGTAACCCGCCGGAAGCGCCAGAATGAAATCGTGCGCCAGAGCCGCGCGGGCTGCGGCTTCGACCTGTTTCATCGGGACGTGAGGCTGGCCGTAAGCAATATTGTTCCGAACGCTATCGTTGAACAGAACTGTCTCTTGCGTAACGATCCCCACCTGGGAGCGAAGAGACGAAAGTGTTACGTCGCGAATATCCCGGCCGTCCACCAGGATGCGGCCGGAAGTGACGTCGAAGAATCTGGGAAGCAGATGAACCAGAGTGCTCTTGCCTGCGCCGCTGGAGCCGACAATGGCGAGAATCTCTCCGCGGTTCACCTCCAGGTTGATGTTGCGCAGGATCTCGCGCGAATCTTCACCGTCAGACTGGTAGGAGAAGCAGACATTTTCGAAGCGGATTTTGTCGGAAAACCGTGGAAGTGCCCTCGCCCCGGCCTTGTCGGTGATAGAGTCTTCCGTGTCCATGAACTTGAAGAGCTGCGAAGATGCGCCGAGGGCCTGCTGAAAACTGTTGTTGAACACGGCGAATTTGCGTGCCGGATTGTACATACTCAGGACCAGACCGACAAACGCCAGAAAGTCGCTGGGCTTCAGTTGGTTGTGCACAATGCGCTCGCGGCCTAAAAGCAGCAAGAGTGCGATGGCAATCGCGCCGAAAATGTCCATTAGCGGAGAACTGATGGAGGCCGCAGCTACATAACGCAGATTAGCGCGGAAGAGCCGCTGGGCAGCCTTGCGGAATCGAGCAATTTCCCATGACTCCATGCCGAACGCTTTGACGATGCGGTTCCCGGTGATGGTCTCGTGGAGAATGTTCTGCACATCGGCGAGGTCATCTTGGCCTCGGCGTGTGGTCGAGCGGACGCGCCGGCCAATGCGCACCGCCGAATAAACAATGAAGGGAACAAACAAGAGCAACACCCAGGACAGGTCCCGTCCCATTATGACGACGGCAACCCCAATAAAAAGAAAAGAGAAAACTTGCTGAAGAAACTCGGCCAGTACGTTAGACATGGCGAACTGCACTCGCTCAATGTCATTAATAATTGTGGAAATCAGCTTACCAGTAGCGTGCCTCTGAAAAAATGCCGCCGAGCGACGAAGTACCGAGTCATAGAGCTCATTGCGCAAGTTGGTGATCATGCCAAACCCGGCATGGTTCACGAGGTACGTTCCAAGATAGTCGAAGATGCCCTTCAGAACCGTGGAAGCCACCAGTGCATAGGCGACAATCGTCCACGCATTGTGAAACATCGACGGTACGAAGGACTGCAGATAGACCGGCTTGTCAATCTTTGGAACGATAAAAAGAAGAATGTTTTCAGAGCCGGACGCCGGATTGAGCACGCGATCAAATACAGGCTTCAGCAACATCAAGCGGAACGCTTCGAGTAGGCCGACTCCCGCCAGCAGAATGACACCCGCCAAGAGCTGCGCGAGAAAAGGCAGGACATAGCGCACGAGCCGCATCAGTTGCCGCATAGGGCTCCTGTGCGATGCGGGCTGCGATGGCCGGCTGCCTGTCTGATGGAGGTGCGATGCAAGGTCTTATTTTACTTGAGTTGCGCGCTGGAAATGTGAGGTTTCAGGCTCCGGATGACTAACCACAGAGGACCCTGAGGCTAGAACTCTTTTTCCCGCGAGGTGCAGTCATGATGACTGGCTACTTGGGGCTGTCGCGGTGCACGATCTTGACGCGGTATCCGGCGCGGCGCAGATGCTTGCCCACGTCTTCGGCGATCATGACCGAGCGGTGTTGTCCTCCAGTGCAGCCGAAGGCAATGGTGAGATAGCTCTTGCCTTCGTGGATGTAGTGAGGAATCAGGTACACCAGCAGGTCAGAAATGCGCGAGATAAACTCACGGGTCTGGGGAAAGGATCGAATGTATTTCGCCACGCGGGGGTCGCGGCCCGTGAGCGGGCGAAACTCGGGGACGAAGTGCGGGTTGGGCAGGAAGCGGACGTCAAAGACTAGGTCGGCATCTTCCGGTACTCCCTCTCTGAAACCAAAACTGACGCAGGAAATAAGCAGGCTTCTTTCCGAAGACTGTTCCTGAAACCGCTGCGTGATGGTAGCCCGAAGTTCGTGAACGTTGAACTTCGAAGTGTCGATAACGAAATCCGCCAGGCGCCGAATGCGGCCCAGATGACGGCGCTCTTCTTTGAGCGCTGATTTTACGGTGTTGTCGGTGCCCAGGGGATGCGGGCGGCGGGTCTCGCTGAACCGGCGGAGTAGGACGGCATCGGACGCCTCAAGGAACACGACCTTGGTTGGAATCATGCGCCGCACCGACTTCAAGATCCCTGGCAATTGTTCCAGCTTGGAGCCTTCGCGAACATCCACGACCAGGGCGGTGCGGCGGATTTCGCTGGACTGCATCGATAGCTCGGCAAATTGAGGAATCAGTTCGACCGGGAGGTTGTCGACGCAGTAATAGCCGAGATCCTCGAAAGCCTTCAGTACCGAGGCCTTGCCCGAGCCGCTCATCCCGGTAATGATGACCAATTCCGGGGGCCGCTGCCGCCTGCGGTCGGCCTTGGTCGCAGTCCTCTTCTTCTGCCGTCGTCCTGACAAGCGCCGCGCCTTCATCCACTGGATAGTAGCATCGAAGGGCTCCCTGGTTGCGATTGCCAAGTGGGGTTCCGCCGGTCTGGGCCCATTCTCGGCCGGCGAAACTCGAAATCCAGATTGTTCTCCGGCACTCGGACAGGTAATCTATGGCGTCATGAAAAAGTTCGAAGAACTCACGGAACGCGAAGTTTTGGCGCTGGCCATCGCTCTGGAGGAAGAGGACGAGCGAGTGTACTCCGATTTCGCGGAAGGGTTGCGGCAGGACTATCCGGGAACGGCGTCAATGTTTGAGGGGATGCGCGAAGAAGAATCGGGACACCGGCGGCGGCTGCTGGAACTTTACCGAAAGAAATTTGGCGAACACATTCCATTGATTCGCCGCCAAGATGTGCGCGGATTTGTGGAGCGGCCCGCCTTGTGGCTGGTGCGTCCGCTGCGCATTGAAGCGGTGCGCAAAGAAGCCTCGACGATGGAGGTGGAGACGCGGCGCTTTTACGAGAAGGCGGCGGCCCGCACCCAGGATGCCAGCATCCGCCAACTATTGGATGATTTGGCCACGGAGGAGCGCGAGCACGAAGAACGCGCCCAGGAACTGGACAAGCAGAAGCTGCCGGACAATGTGAAAGCCGACGAGGAAGTGGCGCAGCGGCGATTGTTTGTGCTGCAGATCGTGCAGCCGGGGCTGGCCGGGCTGATGGACGGTTCGGTATCAACGCTGGCGCCGGTATTTGCCGCGGCCTTTGCTACGCAGAAAAGCACGGATGCGTTTCTGGTGGGTCTGGCTGCCTCAGCGGGTGCGGGCATTAGTATGGGTTTCGCCGAGGCACTCTCGGATGATGGCAGCCTTACGGGGCGTGGGCATCCCTGGGTGCGCGGCTTGATTTGCGGTGCGATGACGGCGCTGGGCGGCATCGGTCACACCCTTCCGTTTCTGATTGCCGACTTTCACGTGGCGCTGTGGGCAGCAGCCGCGGTGGTGATGGCGGAGCTTGGAGCGATTACCTGGGTTCGCAAACGTTATATGGATACGCCCTGGATCTCTGCCGCATTGCAGGTAGGCTTAGGGGGCGTGCTGGTGTTCATCACCGGCATGCTGATCGGAAAATATGGGGGTTAAGTAAACCCTCCTCGACGCTGGACCTTCTATTATGGCTGCGTATCCAGCGGGTGCGTGCTCTTTCCGTAAAATTCCTGCTGCAGCTTGGGGCTGACGTCGTCGGCTTTCACAGCACGGATCGCCTTCACAATCGAATCGATCCACCAGTTCATCTGATATTCGCCTAACTCCTTCGTGGCGGCAGCGCCCTCCCCGGAGTAGTGGTTGGGAAACCGTGTGTACCACCAGATGCCCGTGTAAACGTCCTCAGGCAGCTTTTGGCGGGCCTGATCGGCGCCGGATTCGCTGCTGGCGCGCTCGGGATGAACGAGTTCGGGGTGGGAAATCATCATCTTCGAGGTTTCGCTTTCCCCAGCGTGCATGTCGATCTTGGTCTTCTTCGGCGGGCCACCGTGCTCGGGCGTGCGCTCGTCGAAGACGTAGACGACGTAATCGTGGGGCTTGTCGAGTTGGGTCTGCGCGAAATAGGGCAGAAGGCTGTCGTTGCCGCCGTGGCCGTTCACGATCAGGATCTTCTTGCAGCCGTTGCGCGCCATCTCGTCCGTCGTCTCCTGCAGCAGCGCCAGTTGTAGGCTGCGACTGTAGGCCATGGTTCCGGGCTCGTGGCGGGCTTCGGCAATTTGTCCGAAATAATACTCAGGGAACACGACCGCATATTCTCGTTCAGCGGCGTGCAGAGCCGCGTAGCGCACGTCGAGCAGATCGGTGCCCAGCGGCAGATGTGGACCGTGTTTCTCCAGAATACCGAAGGGAAGCAGGCAAGTTCCTTGTGAGCGGTGAATGCCCTCGCGGAAGTCGGAGGCCGTGAGCTCCTCCCAATGAACCGACAGTCTCGCGGCACCGGAGGACTGTTGTGCAAAGGAAAACTGCGCCATGAAAATTAAAAATACTAATGCGTATGGAAGCCGTCCGAAGTTCATGAGTGAGTTTCTCCCGCGGCGAATTCTAGCATGGCGCGCACGCTTATTAAAACGTGTGAATAGCTCAGTACCGCTGGGTACTCCACCACCGAACGTTATCCATTGAACGGCGCCTTGAGCATACAACTTTAGCGTTCAGGGAGGCTTCCTACCATATAGAAGTCACTGGCGGGGCGCTGGTGCCGAGCATTGAAGGAGATCAAGATGAAAGGCATCAGCCTGTTTGCCGCAAGTTGTGTTGTCGCGCTGTTCTTGGCACTTTTCACACCTCTGGCGCACGCCGATCAGTGGAACCAAGCAACCAAAGTAGATTTCAGTGAACCGGTCGAAATTCCAGGTGTCGTACTGCCGGCGGGAAGCTATTGGTTCACTCTGATGAATGACGAGCCAGATAATAACGTAGTCCAGGTCTGGGGCGCTGACCGCCAGCACTTAATAGCCACCATTTTGACCGTACCGGATTTCCATCTCCATTCCACGGGGAAAACCGTTATCCGATTCGAAGAACGGAACTCGCATCAGCCCGAGGCCTTGCGTGCCTGGTTCTATCCCGGCGATAACTATGGGCACGAGTTCGTCTATCCGGAAAGCCGCGCCCGCGAAATCGCCAAGCGCACTGGGCAACCGGTCTTGTCGATGCGGGATGAGGACGCCAGCAATATCACCAAGCCAGCCAAATCCGCAAAGGAGCCTTCGGTCGTGGCTATGAAGCACGCTAAGGTCGAGGCGATCAATCCCAGCGGACAAGAGGTGGACAAGGGGCAGGCGCTCCAAGAGATGCCGCAGAGCACCAATCAGACCACCATGCCGCAGCGCTGAAGGCAGCGGCATCCTGCTTCTCTCGCCGGCGCTAGCGGGCGAGACAACCCCTCTGGTTGGGGAGGCCCTCTAACTGTTGCCGCGGTGCGGGTGTCAAAAGGGAGATCATGTTATGAGGCGAGCCAGGGTGCTGGTTGTAAGCTGTTGCTTGGCGGCGAACTGTGTAGTTTCGGCATTCGCCGCCAGCGGAAATCAGAAGGATCAAACGACCAAAGTAGTTTTCACTGCACCAGTTGAGATTCCCGGGAGGGTGCTGCCCGCAGGCTCGTATCTATTTACCCTCGTGCCGGGCGATCCGGAACATAATCTGGTGCAAGTTTGGACTGCCGACCGGCAGCATCTTATAGCCACCGACCTGACGGTGCCGGATTACACGTTGCATCCGGCTGGAAATACGACTTTGAAATTCGACATGACGAAGTACTCCGCCGAACCAGATGCCCTGCGCGCCTGGTTTTATCCGGGAGATGAGTTTGGACACGAATTTGTCTATTCGGAAGACCGGGCCAAAGACATCGCGAGCCGCAGCGGGCGCTCCGTCCTGGCGATGAGCAACGAACTAGCGGCGAATATCACGAAGCCAGCCACGTCCGCCAGAGAAGCATCGGTGATTGCCATGGAAAAGGCGACGGTCGAGGCAATCACTCCAAGCGGGCAGCCGGTGGACAAGTCGCGGGCATTCGAATCCATGACGCAAGGTGCACCACCGGTCCCGGTTACGCCTCACTAACTTCCTCCCAGGCATTACCCGAGAACTGGCGCGTGAAAGCCGCCAGCTTTTTTACGGGACTTCGATCAGTTGCATCTTGCCGTCCTTCGCGCGATGCAAGACCATCACTTTCCCTTTAGGATCGCGGAAGATGAAAACATCGCGGTCTTTGAAATGAGCTTCCTTGATTGCTTCTTCGAGCGTCATGGGGCGCATCGCAACTGCATCTTCGGACCGGACCAGGTGAACCTCTGTGGTCTTTGCGACCGCGGGATATCTGTGGACGAGCACCGGGACCGCCGTTTTTTCCGAAAGACCGACGGCCGTCTGAATGTCCTCTTGCCCGGAATGGCCGTTCCATTTATTCACTTCTTCACTCTTGCGGGCGGAACGCTTTTTCGCCTGCCAGCGCGTCTTGTACTTGATCGCCTGTTTTTCCAGATGATCGAGAGCTGCGTTCACGGCGATGCTCATGTCCTTGGCTTGCGCCAGTCCTACCAGCGGCCCATTGCGTGGGCTGATGGTAATTTCAGCTTTGTGGCGATGTTTTTCAACGGCCAGGATGACCTTGGTTTCAAATCGGTCGCCTAGAATTTTGCGGATCTTGGTGAGGCCGGTTTCTACTTCTTTGCGGATGGCATTGGTAACTTCGTACTGTCTTCCGGTGTATTCCACGTTCATGAGCGCCCCTCCTATGAATTCATCGATGAGCTAAATCGGGCACTGCATTCAAGTTGATTTTGTAATTGGGTAATTTCGTAATTTGGCATTTGAAGCTCGGAATTGGAAGGTTTTCAATTTCCCAATTACCCGATCACAAAATTACCAAATCTATTTTTTTACCCGGCGCTGGTGCGTGCTGGGAATGCGCATGTCTTCGCGGTATTTGGCTACCGTCCGCCGGGTCACCTGGATCCCTTGAGACTGCAGGATGCGAGTGATCTGCTCGTCGGTCAATGGACGGGTGGCATCCTCTTCCTCGATGAGTTTCTTGACGCGGCGCTTGAGGATCAGCAGCGAAGTACCGCCACCCTCCGGGCCTTGCACGCTCTCGCTGAAGAAGTATCGCAACTCGAATACGCCTTGTGGTGTATGGGCGTATTTGTTGGCCACAGCACGGCTTACCGTCGAAGGATGCACGCCGATCTCTTCGGCCACCTCCTTGATCATCATGGGTTTGAGTTGATCGATCCCGCGTTCGAGAAAATCCTGCTGCCGCGCGACGATGGAATAGCAGACTTTGGTGATGGTCTGCTTGCGCTGCTCGATGTTCTTGATCAGCTGGATGGCGCTCTTGTAGCGCTCTTTCACATAGTCGCGCGTGCTCTTGTCGTTGGTGCCGTCGCGCGTGACTAATTTCTTGTAAGCCGGATTCAAGCGCAGCTGCGGCAGGTCTTCATCGTTCATGATGACCAGCCACTCGTCTCCATGCTTGACGAAGGCGACGTCGGGCTCGATCAGGCGGGCCTGGATCTTGTTGTATTGCAGGCCGGGACGTGGATCGAGCGTGCGGATATAGTCCAGCGCCTGCTGCACTGCCTCAATGGGGCGCCCGATCGCCTTTGCGATTTCCTTGTGCTGCTTGTTCTGCACGCCGCGCAAGTGGTTGTCGACGACGGCGATCGCGTCCTGAAGAACCTGCGCTGTGCCGTTGCCGTTCTTGTTTTGCTCCAGTTGCGCTTGATGGAAGCGAAGTTGATTGAGCAGACACGTGCGCAAATCGCGGCAACCGACCCCCGGAGGATCAAGTTGTTGCACGACCTGCAGCGCTTCCTGCAATTCGGCAGAGGTGAATCTGGGCTTGTAAACGGGCGCAGCATGGTTCGCGGCTTCTGGCGCGGGAGCGACGGCGGCTGCACCGTTGCCGCCATTCGTTGAAAAAGCTGCTTCTGCCAGAGGAGCAGCCGATGCGGGAGATATTACGTTACCAGCAGCAGGCCCCGCGGCCAGATCAAGATGGGATCCGTTGCCGGATTCTTCGATTCCTGCGGACGCCTCTTCTATTCCAGCCTCGGTGATCCCAAGCTCGGTCCCCTCGGCCACCTCTGCAATGCCTAGGGCCTGCGCTTCATTTACGATGTTCTTCGCGGTTTCGGCGTCGGCCTCCGGCGGTGCCGCAGGTGCCACGCCCAGCAGTTCCTCGTCACTCGCGATCAGATAGCCATCTTCGTTGAGATTCCCGATGATGAGATCGGCCGCCTCACGAACGGCAGGACTCAGGCTTAGCGAGCCCAGTTGCCAAGCTAGATGGTCCGTGAGATTCGACGGCTTCGACAGGAAATTCTCGAACGACGGCCGCTCGATGTCCTCCATCTCGCTATTCGTGCGGTACCCGGGATCGAGATAATCCTGGAAAAATGATCCAAAGTCGATCTCTTCGAAGGGATCTTTCTTCTCGACGGCCGTGATGGGGTTTTCTTCCGCGGTTGCCGCGGCGGCGCGGTCCCGGTCTTCCTCCTTCTTGCCGATTTCGTCGAGCAGCGGAACCGAATCTTCCAGCTCTTCAAGAACCGGATTCTCGACCATCTCAGCGTTGATCATGTCCTTGAGCTCAAGCTTATTGAGCGCGAGGACAGAAACCATCTGCACCAGGCCAGGGGTAAGGATCTGGCGCTGCGACAGTTTTACGCTGAGCTTGTGCTGGAGTAAGACCATGTTTCAATTCAAAGTTTCAATGTTTCAATGTTTCAAAGTTTCACGGACCCGAGTTTCAGCTTTTCACTTTGAAACCTTGAAACTCTGAAACCTTGAAACCTCACACTAAAATCTCACACCAGCGAGAAACTCTCGCCCAAGTACACCCTTCTCACTTCCGGATCACCTGCCAGTTGGCCGGGCTGCCCGTGACGGAAGATTCTGCCGTCATCGATGATGTAGGCACGGTCGGTCACCGAAAGCGTTTCGCGAACGTTGTGATCCGTGATCAATACTCCTATGCCGCTGGCTCGCAGGCTACTGATGATCTTCTGCAAGTCGAGAACGGCGATGGGGTCGATCCCTGAAAACGGTTCATCCAGCAGAATAAAAGTGGGATTGATGCACAGGCAGCGGGCAATTTCCACGCGCCGCCGCTCTCCACCGGATAGAGCGTATCCGCGGTTTTGCCGGATGTGCTCCAATCCCAGTTCGTCAATGAACTTTTCCATCTTCTCGCGGCGTTCGTGCCAGGAAATCGGCTGCGCTTCCAAAACCGCGAGGATGTTTTCCTCGACCGTTAACTTGCGAAAAACCGATGCTTCTTGTGGGAGATAGCTGATGCCATACTGACGGGCCCGCAGATACATGGGAACGTCGGTGATATCTTGACCGTCGTACAGCACGCGGCCAGTATCAGGGGGGATCAGGCCAACAATCGCGTAAAAGGTGGTGGTCTTGCCTGCGCCGTTAGGGCCTAATAAACCAACAACTTCGCCTTGGTCGACCCGCAGGCTAACCCCGTTTACAACGCGGCGGCCACGATAGGATTTGCCGATTTCTTCCGTGGCCAGGGTACGCATTTATCGTGCCACTCGCGTCGTCGTTACCACAGGACTGCTCGCTTCGCCTTCTACCAGCACCCTATCATCGCGTCTAAAGAAAGTCAACGAAACCCCGGTAATCTTGCCCTGTTCGGCATCAAAAATGCTAGGCGGTCCGCCCGTCAGGACGAACTTGTCATCCGCCGCCGTATAAACCAGCTTCTCTCCCTCCGCCTTTCGGTTCGGCTGCTGAATCACCACATCGCCTTCGGCGACCATGTGATCCAGTTGCCCCGGGGCTGCAAGCGACTGATTCGCCAAGGTTTGACTATGGGGCAACAGGTAGGCGTTCAGCGTTCGGGCAGACGCCGTGAAGTCCGCGCTCTTGGCATTGACCCCACCTTCGTAGTGGATGATTCGCGTAGAATCCGTGTAGGTTAGCCTCAACGCAGTAATCGTAATGGGCAGCGCTGCGGTTGAACTGGACAGCCTCTTGCTGACAGTTGCGCCGTTTTTGGCGGCGCTGTTTTCAACTGCTGCCTTTGCCGCCTGCTCCAGAATGGTCTGCACCGGTTTGGCGGGGGTCCCTTGCGCAGTGACGGAACGGTGCTCGCGATCAAACTGCAGGGATGGCGCCTCCACTACATTGGCGTCCTGCCACAGCCGTACGCTGCCGGTGTATTGCGCAATGACCGGAGAGTTATGCGCTGTCATGCTGCGCGCGGTGACGTGGATCGGTGAAGACGAAGCCAACAACGCGCCATTGGGCTGCTCTTTCAACTCGCTGTAGGTGCTCTTAACATTGCCGTCTGCCAAAGCGTCGCCCGTGCCTCGGTTAATACGAATGGAATCGGCGGTGGTTGCCATTCCGCCGTTCGCGATACGCGGGCTGCCGGCAAGAACCAGCATCTGGTCGGCGGGTGTGTAGCGGGCGGAATCTGCCCAGGCTTGCGTTCTTTTGTCGGCTGCTTGGCCGTCCGAGTAAGCCACAGTGCCTGTCTGTACGAGCGATTCGATGCCTCCTTGCGGCAAGAATGCGGCATCGATCGAGTCGCTCGTGCTTATGCGATCGGGCTGTCCGGGAATTTTGTTGACGATGCGGGCGGCAGGATCACCGTGAATGCTGGCCAGGTGATTGCGCCCTCCGGACTCCACAAAGTCGGCGTCGAATCTCTTTGCGGTCACGACAGTTCTTTGCCGCGGCGTAGATCCCGTGGCGCTCTCTTGACCCTGGAGAATCGCGATCTGCGCCGCGCCCGACGTTGAGGCATGCCGCAGAATATGGCCTTGCGCGACAGCGAAATTGATTGCCGGTGCTGTCAGTTCAAAGTCTTGTGGACCTGATACGATATCCTGCTTGGAGGTCGTTTTCCCACCCGCCGATTTCTGCATGATGCGAGCGCCGTCGAGCGCATGGACTGTCTGCAGCTGATTTCGTCCGGCGAAATCGAGAATCACGCGCCCGGCATCGCCCTGCATGGCCTCGGTTCCAGTTTCGTCCACATGCACGTTGCCGGTGAGAATCGCGCTCTGGAGCATATCCTGGTCAGGCACAAACACGAACTCGGCATCATCGGCGAGGGCGTGCATCGTCGTCCGCTCTGCGGACTTCGCGGTTCCCCTGCGCGCCTCCGTACTCACGTTGCCGCTGGCCAGGACTCGGTTGACATGGTTCTCGGCAGTGAGATAGAAAGTCGCTCGATCCGCCTGAACATTTCCGTCCGGGCGCGAGAGATGCGGACGATCCAGAACGATCTCCCGTGGATCATTGGTGATGAGGCCATGCTCGGCTTCCAGCACCGCGCTCGTAGGTCCGGC
The DNA here is from genome assembly GCA_035949755.1 of Candidatus Sulfotelmatobacter sp. Classification (GTDB taxonomy): domain Bacteria; phylum Acidobacteriota; class Terriglobia; order Terriglobales; family Acidobacteriaceae; genus Sulfotelmatobacter. Next base: position 5,239 of record DASYYT010000092.1, on the reverse strand, counting down.
CAGCGCAATGTGAATCTGTGACGACAGGGTCAGCGTGTTGCTCTTGCCCGCGTACTTCACGCCCACGGCCCATCCGCTGGCTTGCGGCGTGCTGAATTCGACGCGGGCGTCGGTCGAGGCATTCCCCGTGTTCTTGTTGAACACCAGGTCGCGGGTCTTCAGATGAATCGCATTCTTGAGTTCCTTGGGAGTCGATTGATCGGGGCTGGCAAGCCCGGCTGGATTGGCCACCAGATCAATCTGTACGGCGCCATTGGCCCTCACTTCCCCCGTCTTCTGGTTGTAGGCGAAATCGTCGCCGTAGATCTGGTCAAAGCGCGAGGAATCGCGTCCGTAGAGCAGGATGCTGACGTTGTGCAGTTCGGCGTTGCCGTTGAGCTTGAACTCTTTTACGTCACTCGCCTGAACGCTGAAAAGCGTTCGCTTTCCGTCTGATTTCGAAATCTGGAATCCCTTTGCCGTCTGCTTGATGTTGTAGCCGATTTTGCCGGGAAGGTTTTTTAAAACATTGTTCGCCTTCGACCGGGCGTAGAAATACATTCCCCCGACGATGGCTGTCAGCAACACCGCGGTCGCGGCCATGATTCGCCGTAATCGATAGATCTGCAAGGGCATCTAGGTTCAGTGTACTAAACTGTTCTCAGTTGTCAGTGGTCAGCTCCGGTAGCTTAAAGGTACTACGGGATTTTCCTCGGGACTCGGGATCCATGAGATCGCTCGCAATTGGTGGGTTTCCAAGCTCGTCTACACTTTGGATGCAATGACAAGCGAGTCCATACCCGCGCTGCTCGATTTTCGGAACCTGCGTGTGATGCGGGGACAGAAGATCGCGCTGGATGATTTCACTCTGCGCGTCGGCGCGAACGAGCACGTGGCCATTCTCGGGCCCAATGGGTGCGGCAAATCCACTCTGATCAAAACCATCACACGGGAATGCTATCCCGTGGCTCGGGAGAATTCGTCCCTGTTGATTCTCGAGCAGGAGACGTGGGATGTATTCACGCTCCGGTCACGATTGGGAATCGTATCGAACGATCTGATGCTTTCGTGCACGGGAGATGCGATCGGGCGCGACGTTGTCCTTTCAGGATTCTTCAGCAGCACGGCGATCTACCCGAACCACGCGGTCAACCCGGAACAAAGCGATCTGGCCGATACCGCGCTGGCGCAACTCAACATTTCGCATTTAGCCGAGCGCCCGGTCTCAGAGATGTCATCGGGCGAGGCCCGGCGCGTGCTGATTGCCCGTGCTCTGGTTCACAGGCCGCGAGCGCTGCTGTTCGATGAACCGTGCAACTCGCTTGATCTTGCGGCCCAGCAGAATCTGCGCCATACCATGAGCACGCTCGCACAATCCGGAACAGCTATTATCCTGGTCACTCACGAACTGGCCGACATCGTCCCGGAAATTCAGCGCGTGGTGTTGATGAGCAAGGGGCGAGTTGCGGCGGATGGGCCGAAAGATGAGGTCCTGCAAGTCCAGCGTCTGAAGGAATTGTTCGGGGTCAACGTGGAGATGGTACGGCGGGACGGGCATTACCATTTGTGGTAAGCGTCTTGAAGTCGCGCAGCGAAAGTTCCAGACCGCCGTATTCGGGATGATCGTTATGTCCGATGGTGAAAGCGATATCGATGGAATCGCCTGCGAGGAGCGGCAATTTTTGGAGTCGCTCGGCCATGTGCCAGCCCAGAGCGTCGAAAATAATTTTGGTTCTGAAATCGGTTCTCAGCTCCCGGTTCTCAGTTTTCAGTGGGCCAGCCTGCGCTTCGGCGACTGCAGCCGCTCTTTCGGCGCGCCCAATCGCAGCGCCGTCGGGATGGCAGCGTGGCGTCGCGAGGATTGCGGCTGCGGAAAGTTCGGATGATTCTTCGGATGCGGGAGTAAATGGCGCGGGCCGGAGCTTCAGTTTCACGTGCTTGTCTTTGAGAATCCTCGGAGGCGCGACTAGCTGTACTCCGCGCGCAGCGAATACGGGCTCGGGATTGCCCATGCCGTAGGGTTCCAGCAATTGCAAGGCCTGGAACAATTCGGGCGTTACGTCGGCCAGACTGAGTTCAGCATCCAGGTCGAGAACCGGATCGAAGTCGGCAACCGTCAAACGGGCGCGGGCGAACTGATCCAGACGCGTGCGCAATTCCTCAACATTTGCGGCGGGCATCGCGAAGCCGCAGGCGTGAGCATGGCCGCCATAACGGGAGAAGAGCGCACCGCAGGACTCGATCGCCTCCAATAAATGAAATGCTCGAATCGAGCGGCCGGAGCCGAAAGCCTCATCGCCTTCGCGCGAGATGACGAGCGTAGGGCGGTTGTAGCGCTCGACGATGCGCGTTGCTGTGATGCCGATAACGCCGCGATGCCACCCGTCGCCGTCAACCACAATGCAGTAAGCATCGCGGAGCGCAGGATCGCCTGAGAAGCGCTCCTCCACGGCTCGCAGAATCCTTCGCTCTTCTTCCTGACGATCGGTGTTGAGCTGATCCAGTTTCGCCGCCAACTCCCGGGCGCGTGCGGGATCTTTCACGCTGAACAATTCGATCACATCGCGAGCGACATCCATGCGTCCGGCGGCGTTGATGCGGGGAGCGATGCGGAATCCGACTTCGCCGGCAGTGGGCGGGCGGTTGGCCGAAATTTGCGCTGTTTCCAGGAGCGCTTTGAGGCCGGGATTCACCGCACTCCGCAGGGCGTCGAGTCCCAACGAAGCGAACACGCGATTTTCCCCGCTTAGAGGTACGGCATCGGCAATGGTCGCGATCGCCACAACTTTCATGAACGACCGCAGAAGCTTGGTCTCGTCTTTGCCATCGAGGCGGCGCTGCATCAGCCCTTGCGCAAGTTTGAACGCCACCCCCGCGCCACAAAGTTGCTTGCAGGGATATTCGCAACCCGGCTGATTCGGATTGAGAACCGCGAGGGCCTTGGGAACGCCATCGGGGCCGGGCAGGTGATGGTCCGTGACGATAAGATCCACGCCCAAACGATGCGCGGTTTCTGCGGGGGCAAAGGCGCGAATTCCCATATCCACGCTGACGATCAGGCGAATGCCAGCTGCGGCCGCGCGCTCGATCACGTCGTCGCGCATGTCGTAGCCATCGCGAATGCGGTGCGGGACATGGAAGTCGGTGGTGCCTCCGCAGAGGTCGATGGCAGTCTTCAGAATGAGGATGGCCATCGTGCCATCCACGTCGTAGTCGCCGTAAATCAGGATCGTTTCTTTCCGCTCGATGGCAGCGTCGAGGCGATCGACCGCGGCCTGTAGGCCGGTCATCTGCCGGGGAAGATGCAGATCAGAAATGGATGGGAACAGGAAACGCTGTGCGGCCGCGGAATCCGCGATGTTCCGGGACACCAGCAGCGGAGCGAGGATGCGAGCTGTGCGCGCGGTGGCTATGCCGCGAAAGGCAGAATCGGTCTGCAGACACAACGTGAGGGAATCGATGATCTCTCGATTCGATGGCTTTTGAATCCACTGCATGGGGATGTAGCAGTGTACTACCTGGCAGTGAGAATCAGCTCAGGCGGGATTCAGGAATTCGAGCTGCGCTCGCTGGACGGCCGAGGGCGGCCGTCCCCACATAGGCTAGACACATGTCTCGCTAGTTTTCTTCGTCCTGGTCGGGTTCGTCCATGGTGAGGCCCCCGAATTCGTCGGAGACTTCCAGCAGGTGCTGGTAGCGCTCGTACCATTCCGTGCTGACCTCGCAAAGGAACATGGAGCCCTGATAGGCCCAGCCCAACTGCAGATATCCGACTTTGCCGACGTGAGCGCGGAGCCAGCGGGCATCCTCGACGTCTTCGCCATCGGTGAATTCGGAGTTGGTCAGGCGCTGCACCATTTCGTCGAGTTCCTCGCGATTCAGAGTCCACGAATGCATGGTTAGGAACGCAGCACTCGCCGACTTGGCTAGCTCGACAAAATCCTTCCAGCCATCGGGATTGTCGCCCATTTCCCACATGACGCACTGCACCTCTTCGTAGTCCACGAAGCCGTGGAAGCGGCGCATGCCATGGCCCTCGATGAAGGCAACCATGTCGTCTTTTACGGTGGTGAGATCGTCGGGAATGGGGGACATATGAGAAAACAGTCGTAAAACAGCATTGTATGCTGTCCGAACCGTTGGTGCCAGCGCGGACCTGTCAACGGGGAGTGGGAGCGGACATCAGCGCGGCGAATATGCGATAGAACTTTACCGTGTCGAGATCGAATTGAATCTCGACGGGGCTGGTAGTGGGGTGAGCTTTGTCTTTGAGATCCCAAGTCAAAGTGTTGCCATATCCGGCGCCGCGATCGAGATCGACGCTCATGTAGCGGGTCTCGGTGCGGGTGATGATGCTGGGGTCGAGCCAGGCGATCGCCGCAATTTCGTCCCACATGATGTCGGCCCCCGGGGTGAGCATGGCGAAGCGGGAGACGTAGTGCGCCACGGGGGTGCCGCTGGACTCAATCTGCTTCACGAGCGCCGCAGTGAGGCGAGTTTTGACGGAAACATCGGTGGGGGTGCAGACGATCTTGCTCCAGGGCGCGCGCAAAACGACAGCGGCAGCATCCGGATCGAACCAGAAATTGAATTCATGGCGAGGATTGTTGAGGAACTCTGGATCGTCGGACTTCGGACTGAGGCCTCCTCCCATGAAGACCAGTTCCTGCGCCAGTTGCGGGAACTGCGGATCGAGCGAGATAGCGAGCGCGAGATTGGTCATGGGGCCGCCTTCATAGATGGTCACTTCGTGCGGATACTTGTGGACCATGCGGATCATGAAATGGGCCGCGGCCTCATCGGAAGGCTTGATGGCGGGCGATCCTTCGGGGAGGGGCGGGATGACGAAAGGTTCGTGCCACCAGCGATCATCCCAGGCGCCGGCATAGGCGACCTTGCCATAGCGCTGCTGCCAAAACTGCGCCTCCTCGCGGGTGCGGACTAATGGAAACTCCGCGCCGGGCACTACGGGGATATCGGTGCGGCCGATAATTTCGAGCAGGCGCAGGGTATGAGCAACTTCCTCGTCACGCCATTGATCGCCGCTGACCACGGTAATGCCGAGCACTTCGACCTGAGGCGACTGAATCAGCAGAAGAAGGGTTTGGAGGTTGCTGCCGCCGGGGCCGGAGCAGTCTTCGTTGATGATGATTTTGCGGCGTGGTTGGGCATAGCAAAGGCAGGTTGCCAGGAGTATGAGGAGAAGCGGGGTTTTCGTTCTCACCGCGGGGAGGGCCATTGTGCCGGGAAGTGGAGATTT
>DASYYT010000091.1:0-28849 GCA_035949755.1 Candidatus Sulfotelmatobacter sp. | reverse complement strand
AGTCTGGTCGTATATGGATTATTGTCTGGTGCAGCGGCAGTCCGTGGGAATGGTCAGCTCACGAAGCTAGCTCTCGCCCCCGCACCTACTCTTCCAGTTAAAGGACGCGAACGCTAAGGTTCTTTATCTCCCGCTGAAGGCCGATTTTTCCTCTTCGCGGTTCGTTGCCGCCTGGCGCACCGAGGGGGGTTTGATGTAATACGTAGGCGCGCATGATTTCAGTCTTCCTGCCGGCACTACCGCTCGCTTAGACATTGTAGAGATCAACTTTATAGCGCCGCAGGTTGGCGGCATCGGAAAACCAGCGGACCGTGCGTTCCAATCCCGCGCGTAATGGAATCGAAGGAGCGAACGACGTCGCTTTCTTGAGTTTGGAGTTCTCACATTTCAGCCGGAGCACTTCGCTTTTCTCCGGCCGCAGGCGTTGCTGATCGCAGACCACCGACACCTGTTTTCCCATGACCTCAGAGATCAGTTTCACCAGATCCGCGATCGAAATCTCAGTGTTCGAGCCGATGTGAAAGACTTCGCCTTCTCCCCCCTCCATTTCAGCGACCGCGATGAAACCCCGGCAGGTATCTTCGACATAGGTAAAATCCCGGGTCGTAGTCAGATCGCCCAAGGCAATCTCGCTCTTACCGCCGGCGATTTGAGTAATGATGCTGGGGATCACCGCACGAGCCGACTGCCGCGGGCCGTACGTGTTAAACGGGCGGGCCACCACCAGCGGGAAGTCGAACGCATTATAAAAGCTTAGAGCTATGGAATCGGAACCGATCTTGGTCGCGCTGTAAGGGGATTGCGGCTGCAGAGGATGCTGCTCGTCGATGGGAACATACCGGGCAGTGCCATAGACTTCGCTCGTCGAGGTCTGAATGAACCGCTTTGCGCCGTTGCGCTGGGCTGCCTGGCACATGTAAAGCGTCCCTTTGACGTTTGTATCAACAAAGCTGCCCGGAGCGCGATAGGAGTAGGGAATCGGGATCAGCGCAGCCAGGTGAAAAACAACGTCGATGTCGCGGGTTAGCTCATCGCAGAAATGAGCGTCACGGATATCGCCGCTGACTACCTCAATGTCCTTCAAACAGTTGATTTCTTCCAGCCATCCCCACTGGTTGAACGAGTTGTATTGGCTCAAAGCGCGAACCTTCGCTCCCGCAGCCGCTACTTGCTCCACCAGATGCGATCCAATAAACCCATCGGCGCCGGTCACCAGCACGCGAGAGTGTTTCAGTTTGGCCATGAAGCTTTTTAGAATACCATGAGGTTCAGGCCGGGCTGCGGGCCTGATTCAGCGCGGCAACTCCAGTGTTTTTATTATCTCGGACGAAAATCTTGAGCTGCTCATCCCTTGTACATCCAGCGAAAGAGCCGCGCTTTTAGTGTATTCTGGCCTGGACTCGTCACGTGGGATTGCTCGCTCATCGCCGCGGCTCAGGTGGACAAAAGCGGATTGGGCAGTGAATATTCCACGGTATGTCCGCCAGGCAAAGTCGATATCGGGTGTACGGACCAAGCTATCGTTGAAAGCGTCTCGATGAATCTGCAGTGCCACTGAAGCCATGCCGCGCCCGAGAATCGCCATCCTGATCCCTTGCTACAACGAGGAAGCCACTATTGGCAAGGTCGTGCGCGACTTCCGTGCCGAGCTGCCGCAAGCCGACATTTACGTTTACGACAACAACTCGACCGACGCAACGGTGGAACAAGCGCGCGCAGCCGGGGCTCGTGTCGGCTCCGAGCGACGGCAGGGAAAAGGGTTCGTGGTCCAGTCCATGTTCTCGCAATTGGAAGCCGATGTTTACGTCATGGTGGATGGCGACGCCACCTATCCGGCCGGCGAGGTGCATAAACTCATTCAGCCGATCGTTGACGGCGAAGCGGATATGGTCGTGGGCTCGCGTTTAACGGAAGCTTCCGAAAGCGAGTTCCGCCTGCTCAATAAAGTGGGAAATAGTTTCTTTCTGAAATTCATCAACTTCATTTTCAAGGTGCAGCTCTCCGATGTCCTTTCCGGATATCGGGCATTCAATCGCGAGTTCGTGAAGAATATTCCAGCGTTCGGCGGGGGTTTTGAAACGGAAGTCGAGTTGACGATCAAGGCTCTGACTCGCGGGTACCGCATCGCCGAAGTGCCCGTGCGGCTGACCTCGAGACCTGAAGGGAGTTTTTCGAAGATACGAATTGTTTCCGACGGCTTCGTAATCCTGAATACGATTCTTACGCTCTTCCGCGACTACAAACCGCTCACTTTCTTTGGCGGCATCGGTTTGATATTCGTCCTCCTCGGAGGGCTGCCCGGAGCCGTCCTGCTGGTGGAGTTCATCAAGACTGGCGTGGCCCACAACCTGCCAGCGGCGATTATGGCGGTCGGCCTCGTCCTCTCTGGAATGCTGCTGATCATGGTTGGACTGGTGCTGCACACGATCACTCGACGATTCCAGGAATTGGAGTATCAGTTGAAAATTGGCAATAAAGAGGCCAGTCTCGAACGCTTTTTGGAGCACAGATGAGGTCTGCTGTTATCTCTGAACGAGTACAGTTTTTTGCAACTCGGCTCGCGGGCCGTGGTCAGGTTCAAGTCAGGAACGCCGGGCGGCGGGTGCGGGCAGGTGGCCTTCCAGCGCGGCCAGGAGAGCTTCGCTCAGATAGGGGCCGCTGGCCATTAATCCGCTCAGCAGCGGATTGCGATGGTTGCAGCGTAACGGAGCATTGTCGAGTGTGGCCACGAATCCTCCGGCGCTTTGCACTAAGGCAGCGCCAGCCGCCACGTCCCATTCATTCTTCGGCGTCAGCGTAAATGTGATGTCCGCCAGGCCGGCGGCAACCAGGCTTAGCTTGTAGGCGACCGACCCCATCGGCCGGATTTGATAGTCGCCGCTCTGGAACTGCCGCCATTCCCCGCGTTTCACCTCGCTGCGGCTGGCCAGAATTAAAGATCCCTGTAAACTCGTTCTCTGGCTGGGCCGCGCAGGCTTGCCGTTGTACCAGACCCCGCAATCAATCGCGCCGATGACGGTCTCCTGCGTAGCGGGATTGCCAATTCCGCCCGCCACCGGACGGCCATCTTCAACGAAGCCAATCGAGACGCAGAATTCGGGAATGCCGGCCACGAACTCGCGCGTGCCATCGAGCGGATCCACCACCCACACATGCTTTTTTCCCAGGCGCGAAACGTCATCCACGCTCTCTTCCGAGAGCCAGCCCTCGCCGTCGCGGAGCAAATTCTGCCGCAGCACGGCATCCACCGCGCGATCTGCTTCCGTGACCGGATCGTGGCCGATTTTGTATTCCGTCTCAATTGCGCCCGGAGTAAAACGCGCAAAAACCACGCGCGCGGCTTCCATCGCCGCTTCGATGCGAGCCAGAATGTCAGAGTATGCGGAAGTCAATGGAAGTCCTTGCCATCGATTTAGAACGCCGGCCACAACATGCGCGCTCCCGTTACCAGCAACAGGAAGCAGAGAATGCGCCGCAGCCAGAGCATCGGAACCCGCGTCGCCAGGTGCGAACCAATGAGCCCGCCCGGAATGGAGCCAATCAGCAACGATGCGACCAGGCCGGGATCGACATTGCCCAGCCGAAAATGAAGCAGGCCGGTGACTCCGGTGAGGATCACGGCGTGAACAATGTCGGTGCCGACATTCACTTTCGGGGGGAAACTGTAGAACAGCAGCAGCAACATCATAATGATGCTGCCTGATCCCACCGAAGTCATGCCCACCAGAAAGCCCGCGATCAGCCCGATCAGCGCCATACCCGCAAACCCCTTTGCGGTCGGAGGACGGTTGGCGATCCGTTCCTCGATACGTTTCTGGAACAGCAACAGCATCGGAATGACGATGAGCAGCACGCCGACCGCAGTCTTGATGAAGTTGTTGACCCCATCCCCGTAAAGGTGGCGGATGTACATCAGCAACTTCACGCCGCAAATGGCTCCAGGGACGCTCCCCGTGGCGAGCGCCATCACCACTTTCCGTCGCACCGTTCCTTTTTTCAGGTGCATCAGGCTGGCGGGAACTTTCGTGAAGAAATTAAAGAGCGCATCGGAGCCAACCGCCACCAGCGCCGGCACCCTCAATCCGAAGATCAGAATAGGGAGCAGCAGCACGCCGCCCCCCACACCGCTCATGCCGATGAGGACGCCCACGATAAAGCCGACCAGGATTTTAAGCGTCAGCAGTTCCATGTTCGACTCCGATTACTTCTTAGGCTGCAGCTCCATTCACTCCAATGAAGCCCTCGCGTTCCAGGTGCAGAATGATTTCCTGGGCCGCTTCCTCGGGGGACAACTCACCGGTGTTTATGGTTACTTCGGCATCGCTGGGAGCTTCGTAGGGATCGGAGATTCCCGTGAATTCCTTCAGGATGCCGGCCCGCGCCTTGGCATACAGGCCCTTGCGGTCGCGCTGCTCGCAAACTTCCACCGAAGTCGCGATGTGCACCAGAATGAATCCGCCGTAGGGCTCAACCATCTGGCGCACGTGTTTACGGGTCGCGTCATAGGGCGCGATGGGCGCGCAAATGGCGATGCCGCCATTCTTGGTGATCTCCGACGCCACATAGCCGATGCGGCGAATGTTGATATCGCGATGCTCCTTGGAGAACCCCAGTTCCGAGGAAAGGTGCTTGCGCACCAGGTCGCCGTCGAGCAAGGTGACCGGACGCCCGCCGACTTCCAGGAACTTCGTCAGCAACACATTCGCGATGGTGGATTTGCCCGAGCCCGAGAGTCCAGTGAAGAAGATTGTCACTCCCTGCCGGCTCCGCGGCGGAAAGCTGCGCCGCAGTTCGTGCACAACCTCCGGATAAGTGAACCAGCCCGGGATTTCGCCGCCTTCATTCAGTCGCCGCCGCAGCTCCGTCCCGGAAATGTTCAGAACCCGATCCGTCTTCTTGACCTCAGTATCGGGCACGTACCGGTCTTCATCTTCGAGGTACACCATCATGCTGAAGGGAACCATGGTGACGCCGATCTCGGACTCATGTTTCTTGAACGTTTCCTGAGCATCATAGGGACCGTAGAACGGCTTGCCGTCGGTGTCCTTGCCCGGTCCGGCATGATCGCGACCTACAATCAGATGCGTGCAACCGTGATTTTTGCGGATCAGGGCATGCCACATCGCCTCGCGCGGCCCGCCCATGCGCATGGCCAGAGGCAGCAGGGACAGCTTTTGCGTCCCCTGCGGATATTTCGAGCTCAGTAACTGGTAGCAGCGCACGCGAGTGTAGTAATCGACGTCGCCCGGCTTGGTCATTCCGACGACGGGATGGATCAGAAGGTTGGCTTCGACCTGTTTCGCGGCGCGGAAGGTGAGTTCGACGTGCGCGCGGTGCATGGGATTGCGCGTCTGGAAGGCAACCACGCGGCGCCATCCCAGACGAGCGAACTCCGCGCGTAATTCCGCCGGAGTAAACCGCAGGCTGCGGAAATCATAGTGCGACGGAGCCTGCAGACCCTCCAAGCGGCCGCCCACATACCAGGGATTCGCCTTGTGCATCGTGTAGTCGGCGCCGGGATGCGCCTGGCTGGTGCTATTGAACACCGCCTTGGCTTCCGCCTTCCGGTCCGGTTGCCATACTTCCTCGACGTGCAACACGGCCAGCATCACGCCTTCGGGATCGCGCAATGCTATCTTGCTGCTCCCGGCTGTGAGTTTCTTGGCAAAATCTTCCGTCACGTCCAGGGTGATCGGCATCGGCCAGAAAACTCCGCTGGCCAGGCGCATGTTGTGGCAGACGCCTTCATAATCGCCCTTGGTCATAAAGCCGCGCAGCGGAGAGAAGCCTCCACTCATCAGCAGTTCCAGATCGCAAACTTGACGGGCAGTGAGATCCCACGACGGCCACTCGCGCGAGTGGGCTTTCAGTTCGGCAGCCTTTTCCGGCGCCACAATGAGATTTATCAGTTCGCCGCCGTGCGGCGCGATCAAATGACTAGTCGAAGCAGACAAGTGCGTGAACCTCCCAGGTTCGATGATTTGGATTTAGCGCATGTAATTCAGTTGTCTCGCAGAAGAATCGTTCGATGACTACCAGATCTTCTTATGCCGGGGGGAACATTCAACGAGACCGCAAAGCTGTTGCGATCAACTCAAGTTGCTCTCAGTGTACACCAAACAAATTCTCGTGATTACGCCACGCAAGTGCCATGCCGCGGCAAGTTCTGTCATTGTACTGTAAGTTGATAGAGATAAAAGCAGAACTGCGAATTTTATCGGCGAGAGCCGGATTTTGCCCGCCAAATATGCAAATTCTTGCGCAGATCGGGAACCGTTATTCCGCACCGTGCACATTTTTGCGCACCAGATCATTCGGCGCGAGCAGGCTGAAGACGACTCCAATACCGTGCGGTTCTCGGGAAAACTGATGCAGCAGGGCCGTCGGGTTTGATCCTTCAAAGACTTGAGTTCGAGCTTCCGCCCTTCAGTTGCTGCTTCCACCCCAGCACGCGCGCCTTCGCGCCCTCGGCCTCGGCTTCGGCAATCATGCCCTTTTTCTGGTACAGCACCGAGAGACTTGTGTGGGCCAGGACGTCGTCCGGATCGATCTCCGCAATTCGCTGCGCGACGGCGATGGCCTCATCGTACCGTTCCAAGTCCTGCAGAGCGCGGGCCAACCCGTGCATCGCCTCGGTGAATGTGGGGTCGGCCGCCACCGCCGCGCGGTATGCCGCGACCGCTTGTTCCAGATGCCCCTCGGCCATCAAGTCGAGCGCGCCGTAGTACAAGTCTTCGGCCTTTTGGCGGGCATTGGCGTCAGGCATGCGCAGAAGTTCCAGGCAGAGGTTGGATTCTAACATGCGGCATCCGGGGCAATTTCGCAGTGCGGCTTGAATCTTAACCGGCGCGGAAATCCAAAACACGTAGAACCTGAGACCCGGGTCTCCGCCTATGCGTTCGTGCCTGACTGCGGTTATCATGACCCATGCGCTACCGGCTCCGTTTTCTCTGGAACGCCACCAAGGGACACCGTCTGGCGCCGTGGCGAAGTCCATACCTGCTGTGGCGCATTGAAACCTACACCGGCGTCAAGATGAAGCAGATCGGGTTCCTGGAATTTTGGGAGTTCGTGTGGCGCGAGCGCCGCGAATTGTGGAATTTTCTGCGCTGGACCGGCGAGATGGAGCGCTGGGTCAATCCCAAACCCAGGAACTCGTAACCGACCGGCAACGCCGGTCCCGGACTTCCCTTCGTGATCGCGGTTGTGCGAAATGCTAGGCGCCCGTGCCAGCCGCTGCACCCTCGCCCAGCACGATGCTGACTTCGCTGCCTTTGCCGGCGCCGGTCAGTTGCGCCGCCGCCGCTCGGTTGGCGACGATTTCCAGATATCCCATGCTTCCCAGAATGCCGAAAACTTCTCCCGGGGCGCCTTCGGCATAAGCGGTGCGGATCTCCGTAATCTCCTTGGTCCCCACCAGAATCTTGAAAGCTCCGGGTTTCTCGCCGAACAGAGCAGGCGCATCCTCTGGCTTGAAGTTCGTAATCAAGTTGCCGAAACGGTCCACTTTCAGCACCACCCCGCGCAGCCGGTTTTCCCCCGCGGGCTTGGGCCGCGGCGCGGCGAAGCGCGTGTAGTCTTCAATCTCGTCTCCAAACTTATGGGAGTCGACCAGCTTCGCCAGATAGGCCGCCACCGGCGCAAAAATATCGCGGGCATGAAACGTGTTGCTCACGGGCTGGTGAAAATAGTGCTCGGCGGTGATGTGCCGCACGTGCATGCGCTCTTCGCGCGCATACACCATCGAGAGCACTCCATTGTCGGGCGCCACAAAATGGTACCCGTCGCTGGAGGCCAGGATCGGCCGCCGCGCCGTCCCCACCCCGGGGTCGACCACCACCATGTGAACCGTCCCGGTGGGAAAATAAGAATACGTTTGCGAGATCGCCAGCGCCCCGTCGAGCACGTCAAATGCCTGCACCGCGTGCGTGATATCCACGATGGCTGCCTCGGGCACGATGCCCAGTATGACGCCTTTCACGGCCCCCACGAAATGATCGTTGGTCCCAAAATCAGTGGTGAGCGTAACAATCGGACGGTGCGCCAAAATTCCCCTCGCTGGAAGACAAAATTCTCGGTACAGCGAAAATAATTCTCCCGCAGGCTATCGGTCAAGGCACCTAGGTAACGGCTTGAGGCTTTCCCTGGTGATTGGAAACGCTTCCGCTGTCCGACGAAGTTACTCGTAGCGCAGGGACTCATTCGATTCAACCGCGATGCCTTTAAAGCCCGAAAGAAGCCGGACACGATGCCGACCGTGGAAAGAGTAGTAAACGAGATGACCATTACGCCCAGTCAAGGCACGCAGCTAATAGACACATCTTCACGCAACCCGAAATCTGCAGTGCGCGATAAAAATTGCTGCCATCCCGCTTTTCAATCTTCTCTCAGCGCCTGCATGGGCTGGATCGACGCCGCCTTCCGCGCCGGCAACAGTGCCGCAACCAGTCCGATCGCCGGCAGAACCAGCAGCACCGCGACATACGTCCAGGCATCCAGGGGACGCACGTGATACAAGAAGCTTTGGATCAGGCGCTCCGAAGCAAACGCCAGCACGAGTCCTACGCCAAGGCCGACTCCAATCAGAATCGATCCCTGCCGTAACACCATTTGCGCAACACTCTGCCGGGTCGCGCCTAGCGCCATACGCACACCGATCTCGCGCCGCCGGTAGCCGACCAGCTGCGACAGAACTCCGTAGAGACCGGCGATCACCATCGCAATCGCGAGTCCCGCAAACGATCCCACCAGATACAGTCCTAAGCGCTGGCTGAAAGTATTCTGCTCAACCGCATCCTGCATGGTCCGAAAGTTATCCAGAGCCAGCCCCGGGGCGATTTGATGAAATACCGATTTCATTTCCGGCGCCACCGCAATATTGCCTCGGGTTCTGACCACGAAGCTGACCATAGTCCTCAAGAGCGCCTGGTAGAAGAGCGACGTGGTGGGGATCTGCTGCTGGGACAACATAATGAAGGGCTGCACTTCCCCGCCCACGGTTTCGTCGACCTGATCGGCAAGAACGCCCACGATGGTGTACGGCTTGAGCATGCCCGTATCTTTGCCGCCGAGGTCGATCTGTTTCCCCAGCGGATCTTTGCCCGCGAAATACTTGCGCTCCAGGGCCTCGTTGATCACTGTCACAAATGGAGCGCCGGCTACATCATCGTCGCTGATCATGCGGCCGCGCATGATGGGTGTTCCCAGAGCGCGGGCGCAGTCACCGCTGATAGCCGCCACACGGGCCTCAGCAGGATTCGCCGGGTCTTTGGGCTGACCGACAATCTCGAAGCTCGACCCCACATCCGTCCCAGTAAGCGGCGGCGCACTGGTCAGGGCCGCACTCTCTACGCCGGGCACTTGCCGCATTCGCTCGAGAACAGGCTGATAGGTAAGGGTGGCGACAGAGGGAGGCGCATTTGCCGTGTCCTCGGAAACACTCATCCCCGTGAAACCGGACGAATCGGCGGGAAACGCCGTAAAGGTGGTGATGTTTGCCGTTTCAAACCCCAGCCGCGATTGTTCAAGGTTCCACAGTGTATGAAAGAGCAAACCAGTTCCCACCAGGAGCAGCGTGGAAAGCGCTACTTCCCCAGCCACCAACCCTCCGCTGAGCTTTCCGCCCACCGAGCGCGATCCGATTCCCCGCGACGCAGCCTGGAGTGCGGCTTGAGGATTCGCCCGTGCGACCAGCAGTGCCGGCAGCAGTGAAGACAAAATAGTTGTCAAAACGGCGACGCTCGCCAGCACCATCACGATGGTCCAATGGATTGCAATGGAATCCGCTCGTGGAATCGTCCCCGCAGGCAACTTTCGCACCCCAACCATCGCCAATTGCGCCAGCAGCCAGCCCACGCCGCAGCCCAGCAAGCTCAAGGCTAATCCTTCGGCCAGCATTTGCCGGATCAGGCGCATCCGCCCTGCGCCTAAAGCCGCCCGCACGGCAAACTCCTGTTGCCGCCCCAGGCAGCGTGCAATCAGCAGATTGGACACATTCGCGCAAGCAATCAGCAGGACCAGCCCCAGCGCGGCAAACAACGCGTAGAAAACCGGACGCACTGGCCCGGTCAGCAACTCCTGATACGAAGTCGCGCGGAACTTGATTGCGCTTTCATCGCCTTTTCGTGGAATATGCGCGGCGATTGCTTCCAGTTCGTGCTGCGCCTGGGCGACCGTTACTCCGGAACGAAGCTCTCCCAGCACATTGAAGAAGTTGTACCCTCGGTCCTTCAACATCGCCGCCGTCGGTTGCAGTGGCACCCACACGCCCTTCTCCATGTCGGGCCCAAGTTCTTCCGGGAAATGAAAACTTTGCGGCATGACTCCGACGACGGTGCGTGACTGGCCGCCAATCTTGATCGCTTGCCCAACCATGCCCGGATCCGCGTGGAAACTTTGCCGCCAGATTTCGTCCGACAGCAACACGACTTGTGGTCCGCCTGCCTGACCCTCGGCATCGGTAAAGGTCCGCCCCAGCGCCGCCTGTACCCCCAGCATCGAAAATAAGTTGCTGGTGACGTGCGGAGACGCTAAAGCTTGCGATGCGTCCTGAGTCTGCAGAACAGAAACGTCTTCTGAGTAACCCCCAACTTCCTGCAGGAGGGTAGATTGCGCCTTAATGTCGGTGTAGTTCAGCCATGAGGTCCCCTCAAAGCCGGGCTTGTCGGACGCCGGTCCGATGTAGACCAGCCGGTCCGAATGCGCATAGGGCAGCGGCCGCAGCAGCACGCTCTCAATCACTGTGAAGATCGCCGTATTTGCGCCTACTCCAAGCGCCAGAGTGACAATGGCCAGCGCCGCCATTCCGGGAGTCTTGCGGAGTTGCCGCAGGGCATAACGCAAGTCGTGAAGCAGAGTTTGCACGGGACCTCCTGCCGGAAGGACTAAACAGAATACTTGGCACTTTCGTCGCCAAATATATGGGAAGCATAACTCACACCCTTTCAAAGGTTTCCCTGCACGTCTGCCAGCTACAGAGGAGCCCAAAGCTGGCCGGAACCGGAAGCAGATGTTCGAAAATGAACAGGACGGGGGATCCGCGAAAGTTTTTGCTCAGCGGTTCAGAAGGAGGTTTGAAAACTCAGACGAACTTACTCGTAACGCAGCGCTTCAATGGGATGCATCCGCGCCGCCTTCAGCGCAGGGAAGAAGCCGGACACAATCCCTACCATCGAAAGAATCGTGAAGGAGATGATCATCACGCCCAGCGACGCATGCAGAACAATGGCGCCTTCGTGGTCGGCGGTTTTATAGAACTCGTCGTAAAGAGGCATGGGAGGAATGACCCAGGTCAGAAACTCCGCGAAGGCCATCCCGATCAATCCCCCCACGAACGTCAGCACCAGGGCCTCGAGCAGGAATTGCACCAGGATGTGCCTTGGCCGCGCTCCGATCGCCTTGCGAAGCCCAATCTCCCGCGTCCGCTCAGTCACCGACACCAGCATGATGTTCATCACGCCGATCCCGCCCACGGCCAGCGTGACCACGCCGATTAAACCGAGCACCGCTTGCAGTCCATAGGAAAACGCGTTGATCATGCCGCGATCTTCGATCGTGTCCCACTCCGGCGTGGCCTTTTCATCTTTGGAATCGAAGTGATGCCGGCGCGCAATCACTTCGCGCACCGCCATGAGCGCTTTTTTGTTCAGTTCCGGCGCGGTCGGCTCGATGATGATCTCGTCGGGATCGCGCAGATTTTTCAAATCCCGCATCAGTCCGTACGGGATGAACCCGTTCTGGTTGTCCGGCCCCTGGTACATCGAGTCCTGAATCTTATTGCGCATGGTCCCGATCACTTCAAAATCCAGCCCGCCAATTTCGACGTGCTGGCCCACGCCCGGTGCGCCCTGAAAGACTTTCTTCGCTGCATCGTAGCCGAGAATTACGACTCGCCGGTGGTCGGCGAAATCAGCCTCGCTGAAGTAGCGCCCATCTTCCAGGTCCAGCTTGCGCATCTGCCCGTAGGGCATATCCACGCCGCGCACCATGATCGAAACCACGCGCGTACCGATCTTGAATCCGAAATCGCGGTCAATCTCACCGCTCACCGCCCGCACAATCGGAACCTCATCGCGAATCGCTTCCACATCCTCGAGTTCGTAATTGACCTTCTTGCCTGCTCTCTGTCCACCGGCCTGCATGCTGGTCTGTCCCGGCCACAGGACAATGACATCGTTGCCCATATTCAGAAAGGCGGCCAGCACCTCACCACCCAGTCCCTGGCCATAAGCCAGCAGCAGCACGACCGAGACCAGGCCCCAGCCAATGCCCAGCATGGTCAGCGCCGACCGCGTGCGATCCCGCATCAGCGCCTGCCATCCTTGCGAGATGAGCTCTTTCAGAAACATGGAATTTCAGACTCGAGATTTCAGAGTGCAGTTTTCGAGTTTCCAAATCTGAAATCTGCAATCTAAAATCTGCAATTTCGAACCTACTCGATCTGTATATCTCCCGATCCCGTTCGCACCCGCAGCAATGGTCCGCCGCCGCGAACTTTGCCGCGAATCGTCTTGTGCGACTCCTCCAGGCGCCCTTGCACTGTGGTTTCGATCGGAGAGCCCACGTCGATGCTGCCCGAACTGGTGGAAATGTCGGCATCGAACGCCGCATTCGCCGGCAGCTTTACATGCACGTTGCCCGAGCCGGTGTGAATCTCCCAGCTTCCCGTCTGCGTCCCCTCGGCGGTAATGTCGCCGCTGCCGGCCTCGCCGTGGAACAAGCCTTGCACGCCTCGAGCCGTGATCCCGCCCGAACCCGTATGCAGGTCAATATCGCCGGGGCCAGTTTCTTCGATCTCGACATCGCCGCTTCCGGTGCCGCCTCGCACCGCCCCGGAGATCTCATGGCCCCGCACGTCCCCCGATCCCGTTCGCAGCCTGATCTCGCCCTTGAGGCTCCTGAGCTTCACATCTCCCGACCCGGTCTGCACGTCGACATTGCCGCGCGTGCCTTCAATCGTCTGGTCGCCCGAACCGCTGCGCGACCGAACCGTGGTTTCGGCGGGAACCGTAATCTCGTAGTCCACGGAAATGTTTCGCGCATTCACGTAATCGATATGAATGCTGTTGCCCTCCTGCCGGATGGGAGGATTCTGCTCGATCGACTTCACATCGTCTTCGCGGCGCCCCCCGAACCACCGGTCGCCGACATAAATCTTCCCGCGAATTACCACTGATCCCGAACCTCCCGCGCGTACGGTCACATCGCCGGAATGCGTGAGTACTTCCAGATCGACCGGTCCGCTCACCTGCAACGTTTTCTCGAACGTGCCCTGAGGCGTAGACCCAAAAACCATTGCGCTTGTGAACAGCACGACCAGCGTGATCGCGAACCACGAACCGCCGGCCACTCGAATCGAGGACAGAGCTTGTTTTTTATTCATAACGGAGTGACTCCACAGGTGTCATATCCGCGGCCCGCTGGGCTGGATACATGCCCGCGGTCACGGTAATCAGCGAAAGGGTCAAAATCGAAGCGATAATCGAGATCGGCGAAACAATCGGATGGGGAACGAAGTCGGGCAGCGGCAGCGCCTGCAAGGCCGCGCAAATCCCCAGCCCCAGGGTGAATCCCAGCGCTCCGCTGACCACCGTCAACATGGCGGATTCGGCAAAGAACTGGCGCAGAATATCGCGCTTGGTTGCGCCCATGGCCTTGCGCGTGCCGATCTCTCGCGTGCGCTCGCTCACCGAAACCAGCATGATGTTCATCACCCCGATGCCACCCAGGCATAACGTCACAATCGCCACGCATCCGAAGAACAAAGTGACCACCCCGAAAATCTTTGCCAGTTGCTTGGCGCCATCCATGGTGTCCCAGATGAACAACGCATCCTTGTCCAGCGGATCGAAGTGCCGCACGCGCCCCACGGCGCGCCGCACCTGCAGCACCGCCGCTTCATGCTCTTCGGGATTGCCCACCTCAAACACAATGTCATCCAGATATCCGCGTTCAATTCCCGCCCCGGGTTTTTCGGGCGGAGGGAAGTCGCGCGAAACCGCCGAATAGGGCGCGAACAGGTAATCGTTGTCCGGGCCGCTGTAGTTCGAATTCTGCTTCTTCTCCTGCAGAATCCCCACTACCGAATAGGGGACGCTCTTCACCAGTACGGTCGCACCGATCGCCGGCTGCCCGGGAAATAACTGGCGGTACGCCTTCGATCCCAGCACCAGCACCCGCCGTCCTTCGGTCTCGTCCTCGTCAGTGATCAGGCGTCCCTCAGAAATTTTCAATGAGCGGAACTCCTGATACGCGGGCCACATCCCCACCACTCCGCGATTGGCCAGATTGAACTGGCTCACTTCCGGAATCGTCCGCCGCAACTCAGGGCTGACGTTCTTGACCAGGTAGCATTCGTCGCGGATTAACTCCGCATCATCCACATTGAGGTGAATCTCTCGTCCCGCCGCGCGCCCGCCCACCTGCGTACTCGTGCGCCCGCCCCACACGATGACCAGGTCTTTCCCCAGCGTCTCCATGTGCTTCTTCTGATCGACCACGAATCCCCGACCCAATCCGACCAGGATGATCACCGACGCGATTCCCCACACCAGCCCGAACATGGTGAGGAACGTCCTCATCTTGTGCGCCCGGAAGGTCGCCACTGCTTGTCGGAGAATTTCGGAGAGAGTCATCAGCGGACCTCAGGAACCGGACCTCGCACGTCTGACCTCAGACCTCAACAATCTGGACCACGCAGCTCAGACCTCGGAAGCCAATCTGGTCTGGCCAAAGTCCGAGGTCTGAGGTCTGAGGTCCAGATCTGTTACTGGAGGACCCCGGACGTCTGACCTCAGACCTCAACAATCTGGACCACGAAGCTCAGACCTCGGAAGCCAATCTGGTCTGGCCGAAGTCCGAGGTCTGAGGTCTGAGGTCCAGATCTGTTACTGGAGAACGACCTGATCGCCTTCCTTCAGCCCGCTCAGCACTTCCGTCTTCGCGCCGTTGGAGATTCCGATGTTGACGGCAACTTTGTCTTTGCCGTCCTTGCCCTTGGGATCGGGAATTTCGACGGAAGCTTTCTTGTCCTTGTCGTACAGGATCGCGCCTTCCGGGATCTGCAGCACGTTCTTGTGCTCGTCCAGGATGATTTCCGCGTTGGCGGTCATCTCAGCCTTGAGTTCGCCGCCCGGATTCTGGATCGATACGCGCACTTCAAACGTCGTGACGTTATCCTTCTCGACGCCCATGGGAGAAATCTTGGTCACCTTGCCATAGAACGTCTTGTCTTTGAACGATTCCACCTTGATGCGCGCCGGCTGTCCCAGATAGACCTTGCCAATATCGCTCTCGTCTACCTTGCCCTTGACGTAGACTTCGCTGGTATCGCCCAGCGTCATCACCAGCGTGGCCGCCGATCCCAATACCAGGATCGAACTGACGGCATCGCCCATCTGCACGTCGCGCGACAGCACAATGCCATCGATCGGCGAAACGATGTCGGTATAGCTGAGCTGTTCTTCCAGTTGCTTCAGGTTGGCCTGATCTTCCATGACCTGCGCCTGCGCCTGGGCGATCTTGGCGTTGAGCACGGTAACTTGAGCCTTGGCCACGTTCTGTTTATTCAGCGCCAGTTCGTAGTTTTTCTCTGCGTCTTCCAGCGAGGACGTCGAAACCACGCCGTCCTTCGCCATGCTGACCGCCCGATCGTAGGCCCGCTTCAACAGCGGGACATCGGGACTTTCGGCGTCCACCTTGGCCCGAACGTAGTCCGCTTGAGAGCTCTTCAGATTCGCCTGCGCCGCTTCCAAAGCCGCCCGAGACTGATCCACCTGCGCCTCAATCTCGACCTTGTCCAGTTGCGCCAGCAACTGGCCCTTCTTCACGTGGTCACCGTAGTCCACCAGCAGCTTCTTCACAATGCCGCTGGCTTTCGACTTTACTTCGACCTTGGTGATCGGAGTAACTTTGCCGGTCGCCACCACGCTCTTGGCCAGGTCTCCTCGCTCCACTTTGGCGAGTTTCGAGGGATCAATCTTGGTGCCGCCGCTCTTGGCAACGATCACCCCTACCGCAATCAGCAGCACGATCACCCCTGCCACGCTGCTCCAGATGATCAGTCTGCGACGCTTCTTCTTGCCATTATTGCCGTTACCGTTCACAACTCCTCCTCGATATGTCGCCAGATGGAGATTGGGAGCCATTTCGCGCCCTCACTCCCTGTTACGTATCCAAACCTGCGTTTGTTCCTGATTTCGTAAGAACGTTTCGTTAAATATGATGGCCAGTTGCTTCCCGGAGATTTCCAGTCGAACCGAAACTCTTCTGCTCTCCGCTAGTTAGACAGCGCTCCCCAAAAAAGGATAGCGAAATCCCCCGCCAAAGTTTGTGATTCAAGACACTGCCAATCCCGCAGGCAACTGCTGCTAAATGCTAAAATTACCCTTCCATGATCGCCTTTGTGCTGCTCCGGGTCTTTCTGATCCTGCTCCTGGTTGCAGCCAATGCGTTCTTCGCAGCCGCCGAATTTGCCCTGGTCAGCGTCCGCGATACGCGCATCCAGCAACTCATCGCGTCCGGACGCATTGGCGCCCGCGCCGTGCAGCGCCTGCATCAGCACCTCGACGAAGTCGTGAACGGGGTCCAGTTGGGCATCACTATCGTCAGCCTGACCCTGGGCTGGATCGGCGAGCCCATGGTCGCCGGCCTGGTCGGCAACGTGCATTTCCTCCAGCGCCTTCCTCACCTCGAGGTCTATGCCCACGGCATCGCGATTGCCGTCGCCTTTACCCTGATCACCTACATGCACGTCATTCTCGGCGAACTGGTGCCGAAGACTCTGGCCCTGCAGCGCGCCGAGCAGATCGCGCTGGCTGTCGCCGCGCCCATGGAGGCCTTCCTCACCCTTACCCGCCCGGTGTTATTTTTTATGCGCCGGTCCGGCGGCATGGTTTTACGAATGTTCGGCGCTCAGCCCACGCGCCGGGGAGGCGCGGTCCACTCTCCCGACGAACTCAAGCTTATCGTGACCGCCAGCCGCCAATTCGGCCAGATTCCTGAATTTCAGGAAGAGATGATTCACAGCGCAATTGAACTCGATAGCATCACCGTCCGCGAAGTCATGGTCGCGCGCCCCGACATCTTCTCTCTGCCCTCCGACCTCATGCTCGACGATGCGCTCGTTCGCGTCGTCGAAGGACAACACTCGCGCATCCCGGTTTACGATCCCCAGCGCGGCCCCGAACACATTGTCGGCGTGCTCTATTACAAAGATCTCATGCGCTGGATGCGTCTCCGCTTGAGCAACCTCGGTCAAACCACCGCGACTCGTATCTCGCGAATGCAAATCGCTCAGATCATGCACGACGTGGTGGTAGTGCCGGAGACAAAGGTTCTCGCCGAACTGCTGGCGGAATTCAAAGAGCGCCGCCGTCATCTGGCCGTGGTCGTCGACGAGTTCGGCTCAACCGCAGGCGTGATTACGGTAGAAGACATTCTCGAACAGCTGGTGGGCAATATCGAAGACGAATTCGACGTCTCCCCCAGCGAGCCCGCCATCGAAGACGAATCGGTGCTCGTGCTCGAAGGAGCGGTGAATATCCGCGACCTCGAAACCCAGTTCGGAATCGTCCTGCCGCATGATGCGGGATTCGAGACGCTTGCCGGATTCATTCTGGCGCGCCTGCAGCGCATTCCCAATCTTCGCGACAGTTTCGAATACGAGGGCCGCCGCTACACGGTCGAAGAGTTGGAAGGCCACCGCATCGCCCGCGTGCGCATAGAAAAAACCGCCAACGTCGAAGGCGAAGCCGAAGCCGCCAAAGGAGCAGGGTAGGGCCGGCCAAGCGCAGTAGGGGAAGCTACGAGAAATGAGTACTGGGTAGCGAAACTGAAAACTGAGAACCGTCCGTGAAGCCCCTTCTCCAACGCGTCCTCTACACCCTCCCAGTCATCTGGCTGGTCGTGTCGCTGGTGTTCCTGCTGATCCACCTCGTCCCCGGGGACCCCATCGCGCAAATGCTCGGCGAAAGCGCGCCGCCGGCCGATATCGCCGCCACCCGCCACGCTTTCGGTCTCGACGCCCCGCTCGGCGAACAATACATCCGCTACTGGAAAGGCGTTCTACACGGCGATCTTGGCCGCTCCATCCGCTACAACGAATCGGTCACGAAACTCCTGGCCCAGCGCTATCCCTACACGCTGCGGCTCACCCTGGCCAGTTTGTTGGTCGCGATCGTGCTGTCG
Source organism: Candidatus Sulfotelmatobacter sp. (assembly GCA_035949755.1). Classification (GTDB taxonomy): domain Bacteria; phylum Acidobacteriota; class Terriglobia; order Terriglobales; family Acidobacteriaceae; genus Sulfotelmatobacter. The sequence goes on along the minus strand of DASYYT010000091.1, from coordinate 10,663 downwards.
ATCCCCGCCGGCGTGCGCTCTGCACTCCGCCGCAATCGCTGGGACGACCGCCTGCTTTCGGTGATCAGCCTCTTCGGACTCTCCTTCCCCAATTTCGCGTTGGGCCCGATCCTGATTCTGCTGTTCGCCATCAAACTCGGCTGGCTCCCGGTGTCCGGCGCCGGATCGCTGGCCAATCTAGTACTGCCTGCCATCACCATGGGCAGTGCGATGGCCGCCATCCTTACCCGCATGGTGCGCACTTCCATGCTCGAAGAGTTGAGCCAGGACTACATCCGCACCGCTCGCGCCAAAGGACTGCCCGAACGCACGGTCGTCTACCGGCACGCCTTGCGCAACGCCATGATCCCCGTGCTCACCGTACTGGGCCTGCAATTCGGCGCGCTGCTGGCAGGAGCCATCGTCACCGAAAAAATCTTTTCCTGGCCTGGCATCGGACGCCTCACCATCGATGCCATTTCCAACCGCGATTACTACGTAGTCCAGGGCTGCATCCTGGCCATCGGTCTGACCTACGTCGCGGTGAACTTCCTCACCGATGTCCTATACTCCGTGGCCAATCCGAGAATTCGACAGTAATGGGGCATCTAAACCAGGGTTGAAGTCGCGGCCAAAATATCCCTCCGATCTTTCGTTTGCTTCCCCGAGTAGATTCACTCCGGTTACGGTGTTGCAGAAAGAAGGCGGAGCGTCGCCGCTCCGCCTCTTGGCATTCGAATTTCGCGCTGCCGGGCTGAATTAAGCCGCCGGCACCAACTTCTTCATCCGTTCCTCCATGTCCTTGGGCGAGACATCTTCCACGTGCGTCGCCACGCCCCACAGGTGTCCGAATGGATCTTGAATGAAGCCCGAACGGTCTCCATAAAACTGGTTCTCCACCGGCTTCAGGATCTTGGCGCCCTCGGCTACCGCTTTCTCCACCACGCGGTCCACATCGGGAAGATATACGTAGAGGCTTATCGGGCTGCCGCCGATCGTCGCGGCACTGGTATGACCCAGCCCCATTTTCGGGTTTTCATCGGCCAGCATGATATGCGAGTTTCCAATCTTCAGTTCGGCGTGGCCCACCTTGCCGTCGGGGCCATTCATTCGAACCGTTTCCGTTGCCCCGAACACTTTCTTGTAGTATTCGATCGCTTGTGCGGCACCTCGGACGATCAGGTACGGTGTGACCGAGTTGTAATCTTTGGGAATATACGAGACTTTACTCATGATTTTCTCCTCAAAATGTAAGCTGAAGGTTGAGGTTTACGGCGCGCCTGCGGACCGGAGACGTGCCCCCGGCTGTTCATTCTATGAAATCACACCTCACAGGTGATCTCAAGGTCTTAATTGTGCTGGGTTTCCAGATCGCCTTAAAATCTGGGCCCGGCTGATCACATCCAATCAAGCTGATTTCGAACGCATTCACCAGTTCCGCAAGTTTCGCCTCGAACTTTGGTAGCTTGATTTAATATTTCCCAGATGTCCACCGCAGCCCTCGCCTTTCGCAGTCGCGTCGCAGGAAATGCGCGCAACAATCCGCTGGCGGCTGCGGGCGTCGTGCTGGTCATTTTCTTTGTCGTCATGGCCGTCTTCGCGCCTTGGATCGCCCCGCAAAGCCCTGCTGCCATCGATCTGCCCGCGCGTCTCCAGCCCGCTTCGCGCGCCCACTGGTTCGGCACCGACGAACTCGGCCGCGACATTCTCTCGCGCGTCGTCTACGGTGCGCGCATCTCCATGCTGGTCGGCAGTTGCGTCGTGCTTACCTCGCTCGCCCTCGGACTCATCATCGGTTCCATCGCCGGCTACTACGGAGGCGCCATCGACCGCTTCGTCAATGTTGTCCTGATGAATGCCTTCCTCTCTTTTCCTGGAATCCTCATCGCCATCGCCTTCGTCGCCTTTCGCGGCCCCGGCATCTTCAATCTGGTGGTCGCTCTCTCGCTGGGAGGATGGGTCGGCTATGCGCGCCTGGTTCGCGGACAAGTCCTCGCCGCCCGCGAGCGCGAATTCGTCGAAGCCGCCCGCGCCCTCGGTGCCGGAGATCTCCGCATCATTGCGCGCCACATTCTCCCCAACATCATTCAGCCCGTCATCGTGCAGGCCGCCATCGGCATGGCCGGAGCCATCCTCGCCGAGGCCACCATGAGTTTTCTCGGACTGGGCGTGCCTCCGCCCACCGCCAGCTGGGGGTCCATGCTCAACGATGGCCGCGTGTATCTTTTCGAGGCTCCCCATCTGGTGCTGTTTCCCGCTCTGGCAGTCATGCTTGCCGTGCTCAGCTTCAATTTCATCGGCGATGCCCTGCGCGATTATCTCGACCCCCGCTCCCGCATCGAAGCCGGACTTTGACACGTCGTCCCATCCCTGATCCAAGTGGCTGCCGCCCAAGCACATACAGCTAGCGCAACATTTCTTGGCAGTCTGTGTTTCTTCTGGCGTGGCCGCAATGCAGTACGAAATTCAGAAAAATGAATGAGGAGAAAATTTCATGAACAGCACCATCAAGATCAGTTTTCTGAGCGCAGCCTTCGCGATTCTCGCGCTGCCGCTTGTGGCTCAAAGCACGGCTCCGGCCCCCGACCCCAAGCCTAAAAGTGAGGTTGGGCAGCGCATGGAGAATCAGCAGGACCGCATCGCCAATGGCATTAAGAACGATAAGTTGACCCCCGGCGAAGCGGCTCATCTGGAGAAGAACCAAGCCAGGATCAATCGCGAGGTGCGTAACGACCGGGCTGCCAACGGCGGCAAGCTCACTCCGCAGGAGAAGGCCAAGGTCAACCGTCAGTTGAATCGCCAGTCGCGCCAGATCTATCGTGACAAGCACAACGGAAAGTAGAAGGGAGCTCAGCGTTCGCTTTTGGGGAGGGCGCGGCTTCACCGGCGCCCTCCGCTGAGCAACAAGCAGCTTGTAGAGTCGAGAGAGAAGTCCTCCAGCGCCCCCGCCGTCCGCTCAGCAATCCGCTATTTCGCGCTACCCACCAGCTGTTCCACTTCAGTCATCTCTTTGGGCACCCCGGAGGAGAGAATTTCCGCGCCTCTATCCGTGATCAGGATCGTGTCTTCCACCCGGAAGTGCATTTGCTTGTCCGGGAACTCCACAATCGGCTCGACCGTGACCACCTGCCCCGCTTGGATTGGCCCCTTCGGCCGAAGGACATCATGCGTGGCCAATCCCACAAAATGTCCGGGGAAGCCCAGCCACTGTTTGCCTTCCCCATTTTTCTCGAACACGGCCTTGCCTGCGTCGGAGGCCTGCTCATAAGTATTGCCCGGCTTCAGCAGCGCGATCACCGCCTTCTGACATTCCAGGTCCACCGCGTACCACTTGGCCTGTTCAGGCGTGAACTTTCCGCTGATGTTGAAGGTGCGGGTGATGTCCATCGTCATGTGATCGAGATCGGCGGCGAAATCGAATACCACCAGTTCGTTGGGCTGGATCTGGCGGCGATCGTTGAAGTAATGCCAGGTGTTGACGTTCTCGCCGGAACTTACGATGGCCGGATATGCCCAACCGGAAGCGCCGCCGTTGCGGAACACGTAAGCGGCGCGCGCCTCGATCTGATATTCATACATCGGCGGATGCGCATGGGCGATCGCCTGTCTGATGCCTTCTGCGCTGAGCGCTCCATTACGCCGCAGAACCGCGATTTCCTGCGGCGTTTTGAGGTTGCGCATCTCATCGATGAACGGCGTCACATCCCGCTGGTGCGCTGCCGGGTAACGTTCGGCCAACTTCATGATCGCGGCACGATCGCCGGGAGTCGGATCGCCGTACGGCGCGCCATAATCCTCTGCGTAGTCCATGCCCACCTCGGGACGGGCGCCGTCTGCTTTGTCGGCAAATCCCAGCCGCAGCCACAGGTCGGTTTCGGCGCCGAGCACAAAGGCGAGCATGGTGTCCAGCGTGGTGACGGGCATTACGGCTTTGTAGCCCAACTTCTCTCTTTGCTCCGGCGTCATGGCCAGCAGGTTCGCGCCGTATACCCGCTTGACGCGGGCGCTTTGCTCGGGTTCGAAGATCATGGTGGCGTCCGGCTTCGTCGCATCCATGACCATCACCGCGCCCGGATCGGCGAGCCCGGTGTAATAGAAGAAATCGTTGTCTTCCCGATAGTGGTTCGATTCGGGAGTTGTCACGCGGGCAAACAGAATGATGTAGCCGGTCTTCGCCTGCTTGGCCAACTCCGCGCGGCGGCGGGCAAACTCCTGCGGACCACCGAGATCGTTGATGTAAACCGGATCAGTGTATTGGGCGAGAGCAGCAACCGCGCCAGCCAGCAGGAAAAGCAGCGCGATCAAGCGGACATGAGATGGTTTCATGGGTCTCCTCGGAAGCCGCGAGTGTACAGCGAATACCGCAGCCCAGGCAAAAACGGTGCGGGAGTTCTACACTCGCGGCAACGGTCCCTGAGAATCACAGATCCGCGGGAGAACGAATAGATCCTGACCCAACTTTTTCCGGGAACCTGGCGGGACCTCTTCCCGTATCTTCCCCTGCTAACGGTTTTCTCCCGGCTTCGTCTATCTAAGGCATAAGGGGTTAAGGTTATGAAAACGCAAGCATGGGGATGGCTGGCCGCAGCGGTGATGGCAGCCGGATTGAACGCAAACTATCACGACGGCGGCCTCCCGTGGGCCCATCAGATCGTTGATCGAGTGACCTACAATGCGGGTACGGTCCTCGCCCTGGCCACCGGGCACATCGATCAACTGCAAGTCCGCGTGCTCACGGCCCAGAACGAAACCACCTCGTGCCCGCTGGCGACAGCGCTGGCTCGCGTGGAAAACAATTGGCACCCCTCTGAGACGAGCCAGGAGAATTTTGAGTTGATGTCGGCCCGCGAAGAAGCACAGTTCGCTCGCCTGGCGGCGGACCGCGCACGCATCGAAGCCCAAGTCGCCCGCCTCCGCCTTCCTGCCGTCGCCCTTAGCCATGTGGTCATGCGCGGCCCTCAGCTTTCGCTCTGCCCGCGCGTTCACGTGAACGTGCCTCGGCTGCCGGCAATGAAAACTCCCATGGTTCACCTCGATTTGCCCACAGCAGGGCCGGCGTAGAGCCACTCAAGTTTTCGCCTCCTGGCAACCACGGGCGCGGAATACTCCTGACTCCTGACCCCGGGTACCCAACCCGGTTCCCGCCTGTGCAAAACCTTTCATTTTTCATCTATCTCATTTCGAGAAATGCAGCTATATTGAAAACGCTCAGCGATTCCTCTTCGACAACTGACCTGATTTGATGGCGCGAAAAAGCGGCTCCACCATCACGCAGGAAGAGTTGTATCCGCCAGCCGAGCGTGCTCGCCAGGAATCCTCGCGTGAGGAACTGGACGACGCCCGCCTCGTCGACCTGGATGTGGATGAGGAATCCCCGTTTCTGCGCGCCCAAAAGCGCGTTTCCGCCCGCCGCGGTTCGCTTCCCAAAAAAACTGCCAGCCGCCTCATCCTGGCCTCCCTCGCCGCCATCGCATTGTGCTTCGGCGCCATCGCTGCCTCCGCGCTCTACCGCTACGGCGAGCATTCCTGGCGCTTTCGCATTGAATCCAGCGACAACATCGAAGTCACCGGCATGCAGAACGTCACCAAGGCGCAAATTATGGAAGTCATGGGCGCCGACATCGGCCGCAACATTTTCTTCGTGCCGCTCAGCCAGCAGAAAGCCCAACTCGAACAGATTCCCTGGGTCGAATCCGCCAGCGTCATGCGCTTCGTCCCCAACCGCCTCAAAGTTGAAATCCACGAGCGCACTCCCGTCGCCTTCGCCCGCGTCGGCCCGCGCATTTTCCTCATCGATGCCGGCGGCACGCTCATGGAGCTTCCCCAAAAACACAAGTATTCCTTTCCCGTGATCCTCGGGATGAATCCGGGCGAACCGCTCTCCACGCGCATCCCCCGCATGAAGGCCTACAACCAGCTGGTGCAGGAACTCGATTCTTCCGGCGCGCGCTACTCCCAGGATTTAAGCGAAGTGGATTTGTCCGATCTGGAAAATCTCAAAGTCCGGGTCAACGATCCCGCCGGGGATGTTCTGGTCGAACTCGGCAATTCGGATTATCTGAAGCGCTACAAGACTTACATCAGCCACGTGCAGGAGTGGCGCCAGCATTTCGACAAGCTCGAGTCGGTGAACCTCCGTTACGACAACCAGGTCATCGTCAATCCTGACCTGGAAGGCAAGCCCAGGCAGGCCGCGCTCACCGCCGCGGCCGCGCGAGCCGCCGCCGCTGCCGGAGTGAAGCCTGCGGCTCTGGTGACGCGCCTCAACCCGCATGACCGCACGCTTCCCAAGCCGGCCTTCGAACTGACCGAGAACAAACTTGATCCGAAAGCCGCTGCGTCCAGAAAGCCCGCGTGGAAACCGAGGTTGAAGAAAGCGTCTGCAAAACCGGCCAGGACTGCGGTACGCAAGAAAGAGGTTGCGAAACGGCCGGTAGCGCCCAAGGCGAAGCCGGCGGCAGTTCATGCGAGAGGGCAAAAAAAGCCGCCGCAGTCCGCAGTCGTGGCGCATAGCGCGATTCCGAAGCCGAGCGCGGCCATCGCCAAGCCGGCGGCAGCAGTGGGGTCCAATTGATTCGTTCACATTGTCCGGGGAATTTATAAGAAATGGGGAACCAGCAGGGAAGTTTTCTTACCGCGATTGATGTCGGCAGCGCCAAGACCTGCGCGCTGATGGCCGAGGTGACGGAAACCGGGCTGCGCTATCGCGGGCACGGCGTCGCCGAATCGCGAGGCTCGCGCAAAGGCGTCATCGTCGAGCTCGACAAGGCCGTGGCAGCGATTCAAAAAGCCGTCGAGGCCGCCGAAGACATCGCCGGAGCGCCCGTCGAAAACGCCATCGTCGGCGTCGGCGGAGCTCACATCCGCGGCATCAACACCCACGGCGGCATCAGCCTGGGCACGCGCCCGCGCGAAATTGGGCGCGATGAGATCAAGCAGGCCGTCGAACGCGCCCGCGCCATTCCTCTGCCTCCCGATCGCGAAATCCTTCATCTCCTCCCCCAGGAATTCATCCTCGACGATCAATCCGGCGTGCACGATCCGCTCGGCATGATGGCCGCTCGCCTCGAAGTGCGCGTCCACATGGTGACCGCCGCCACCAGCGCCACTCAGAACGTAATCACCGCCGTCAACAGAGCCGGAGTCCATGTAGACGACACCGTATTCGAGCCGCTCGCCGCCGCCGACTCGGTGCTGCGCTCCGATGAGCGCGAACTCGGCGCCTGCCTGGCCGACATCGGCGCCGGATCGACCGAACTCATCGTCTTCCAGCAGGGCGCAGTCGCTTACACCGGCGTGATCCCGGTCGGGGGAGATCACTTCACCAGCGATTTGTCCGTGGGCTTGTGCACCGCCCTCGCCGAAGCGGAAAAAATCAAACGCGTCTACGGCAATGCAATCGTGACCCTGATTCCCGAAGGCAATGAGGTGGAAGTGCCCTCGGTCGGCGATCGCCCGTCGCGCCTGATGTCGCAGCGCCTGGTCGCGGAGATTCTCGAGCCCCGCGCCCGCGAGCTTTTTGAAATGATGCGCGAAGCCCTGCGCCAGAGCGGGATGTTTGAGCTCTGCCTTGCCGGCATCGTGCTTACCGGGGGCGGCTCGCGCCTCCCCGGAATTTTCGACGTGGCCGAATCCGTGCTGCGCCGCCCCGTCCGTCTTTCCTGGCCCGCGCCCCTGGCCAAGATGCCGTCGACTCTGTCCGAGCCGGAATGTGCGACCGTGCTCGGCATGGTCAACTACGGCCATCGTGCCCGCATCGCCCGCGGCTATCAGGAAGATCGCTGGGGAACGAAATTGAAAGCGCTGTTGGTAGGCAAGGGAGCGTAAGAGCATGGACCACAAAGGACGCGAAGTCACACGAAGGAATTCGGTTTCCTTCGTGAACCTTCGTGCCCTTCGGGGTTAAAGATTTTGCATTTCAAAAGGTGGACACTATGAAACCCGATTCCAAGATTCGCATCAGCTTCAACGAAGAAGCCCGCAACGACGCCAAGATCAAAGTCATCGGCGTAGGGGGAGGCGGCGGCAATGCCGTCAACCGCATGATTGACGCCGGTGTCGAAGGCATCGAATTCGTCGTCGCCAACACCGACCTGCAGGCGCTGCGCATGTCGCACGCTCCGGTCAAACTGCAACTGGGCGTGAAGCTGACCAACGGCCTGGGCGCCGGGGCGAATCCGGAAGTCGGCCGCAAGGCCGCGCTCGAAGATTCCGACAAGATCATTGAAGCCCTCGAAGGCGCCGACATGGTCTTCGTCACTACCGGCCTCGGCGGCGGCACCGGCACCGGCGCCGCTCCCATCATCGCCTCGCTCGCCAGCGAAATGGGCGCGCTCACGGTTGCCGTCGTCACCAAGCCCTTCTCCTTCGAAGGCAAGCGCCGCATGCAGCAAGCCGAGCGCGGCATTTCCGAGCTGATGGAGTCCGTTGACACCACCATCGTCATTCCCAACGAGAAGCTGCTCGCGGTCGCCGAAGATGCCGGATTTTTCGAATCTTTCCGCATCGCCGACGACATCCTGCGTCAGGGCGTGCAGGGGATTTCCGACATCATCACCATCCCCGGCATCATCAACCGCGACTTCGCCGACGTGAAGACCATCATGGCGCGCATGGGTTACGCCGTCATGGGCACCGCCTCCGCCTGTGGCGCCAAGCGCACCATCGAAGCCGCCCAGCGCGCCATCGCATCGCCCCTGCTCGAAGCCGGAGCCATCGACGGCGCACGCGGCATCCTCATCAATATCACCGGATCGTCCTCGCTCAAGCTCGCCGAAGTGCAGCAGGCCTGCTCCATCATTCAGGAAGCCGCCCACGAAGATGCCAACATTATTTTCGGCGCCGTCCTCGACGAGAAGATGAAAGACGCCGTCAAGATCACCGTCATCGCCACCGGCTTCCGCGAGATTCCTACGGCTCGTCATCGCCAGCAGGAAACCCGCAGCTCGTTCGCGGCCGCGCATGAGGACGCCATGGAATTTCCCGACACCTTTGAGCGCGAGCCCATGCCCGAACCGGTCCCCATGCAAATGGCTGCCGGCTCCGACGATCGCCCCTTGGTCGAAGAAGCCCCGATGCTGGTGACGCCGCCTGCTGATCGGGTCGCCGGTGACATCGTCTCCCTGGAAACCATGCGCAGCGCCATGGTCTCCAACTTCGAGCAGAATGATCTTGATGTGCCGGCCTTTCTGCGCAAGCGCAACGATCTGATGTGAACGAAACCATGCAGCGACCATCTTCCTGGTTTAGCACTACCGTGATTCCGGCGGAGAGTTCGCGAGCTCGAACCTGGCGTAAAAATTCCGGCTCGGCAAGTTTTGAGAAGGGCACGACTTCCGTCGTGCCGCTATGGAGGTTGAAAATGACTGCGCGCTTTAGCGCCTGAGGTTCTCTCTTCGGCGAATTTTTCCCGCAGCCAGCTAGGAAAAACTTTGCACTTTATTAGTACCTTCTTAGTAAACCCGGTAACTCGTTACCAAAAGCACCTGAACCGCGGTAATCTCCGTCTATCTCGCTGGTTCGGAGTAATTTAGATCAGCAACAGTATTTTCGCCGACAAAAACTTTAGCGTTGCCTCAACTTGAGAAGTCTCGTACTATCAGCGCAGTTAGGCGAACGGGCGGGATTACCGCTCACTGGCACCCTGCGTGCATTGAATTTCATAGATCCTGGGAGTGAAAATCACAACGATGTCTAGGGGAACGAGCTCTTTTCGTCTGTTTTTGACCTTCGTATCGTGCCTGGTTCTGGTTACCCTGAGTTGGGCCGCCCACATCAATACTCACACTCCCACGAAATCCAAATCCCAGAAGATCAGTGAATCCCAGCACACCCGGCGGCGCATCCACCATCTGGCGCATAGCCGCGGGAGCCATGTGACCCGCGCTTCCGCCACCGTTCGCCGCCGCCATCATTACTACGAGCGCTTCTACATGAGTTCGTTCGCCGACGACATTACCGCCGGCGACATCACCGCCGGGGAAGATCCCGTTGTGCGCCAGGCTGCCGTCGACGCTCTCGGCAACATGAATGGCACCGTCGTTGCCATCGAGCCGACCAGCGGCCGCATCCTCGCCATGGTCAATCAGAAGCTGGCGCTCTCCAGCGGCGCCCAGCCCTGCTCCACCATCAAGCTCTCCGTCGCTCTGGCCGCCTTAAGCGAAGGCCTGATCTCCAAAGAAACCCAGGTCACGCTCGGCGGCCGCTATCGCATGAATCTCACCACCGCGCTGGCCCACTCCAACAACGCTTATTTCGAAGCTCTCGGCCGCAAGCTCGGTTTTGAGAAAGTCGCTTATTACGCTCACGAATACGGTCTCGGCGAACTCGCCGGCTATGACATCCCCGGCGAACAGCTGGGCAGCTACCCCGACGAAGCGATCCCCGCCAAGCTTGGCGGCGTCGGCAAAATGTGCTCCTTCGGCGAAGGGGTCTCCATGACTCCGCTGCAGCTCGGCGCCATGGTTTCGGCCATCGCCAACGGCGGCACCCTCTATTACCTGCAACATCCCACGACTCCGGAAGAAGTGGCCAGCTTCCAGCCGCGCGTGAAGCGCCAACTCGACATCGCTCCCGTCATTCCCGAACTTTCCGACGGCATGGAGGGCGCGGTGCAATACGGAACCGCCCGCAAACTCCGGCTCAACTTCAACGAAGAGGACATTCTGGGCAAGACCGGAACCTG
>DASYYT010000090.1:0-43660 GCA_035949755.1 Candidatus Sulfotelmatobacter sp. | reverse complement strand
AGCAGGCCTTAGCACAAGCTTGCGCTGTTTGTTCGCTAAAATCCGGGTCAGTGAGTGCTATGGCGATTTGTCGCCAACTGCAGGGCGATAGAAGTAGCGGACCCTTTCAAGAAAAAAACAGTTAGCTTTGATTCGGTCAAGGAGTTGCGGAAGGCGATAATTCAAAAGCCACACCGCAGCCGTAGGGACAACCGGCGCTCCGAAATCCGCCTAGGGATGTTCCATACAGGTTGCCAGCCGAATCCAAGATGAGGCCACTGCCAGTGAGAGGCGCACCTCCATCCATTCTGTCGCTAAACGTGTGAAGAATCCTCTCTCTCCACCCGGCACCTGCGCGGTGAATCAACTCGAAGACAACGCCGCACCCAACGTAGAAAGTACTACAGCTATTCAATCCCCCAGCAGTGGCGGTACCGTAAAGATTGCCAGCCGCATCCAACGTTACCGTTGCTTCAGGCGCTGCTCCGTCGGCCCCCCCCGTGAACGTGTGCAGGATCGCTCCTCTCCAGCCAGACGAAGTTGGGGACAGTTTGAAAACCACACCGCAGCCCGCGTCCCCTTCGCTCGGACAGGCGTTGGCGATTCCACCGTAGAACGTTGTTCCATAAAGATTTCCCGCTGCATCCATCGCAAGGCCAGCTTCCGGGACGGCACCGTCTTTTCCCCCGGTGAAGGAATGCAATACAGTCTGCTTCCATTTTCCGTTGGAAGTTAGAGACAACTTGAAAACTACTCCGCAGCCGTAAAGATTACAGATACTGCCGCCTTTAGCCGCTGTGCCATACAGGTTACTCGCAGTATCCACGATCAATGTGCCAACTGGATAACCACCGTCCACTCCGTCCATGAAAACGTACAATAAGCTCTCCCGCCATGCACCGGAGACCGTTGTCAACTTGAAGACTGTTCCAAATCCCTCCGCGCCCCCTTGGGTGGTTCCGTAGAGATTTCCAAACTGGTCGAAGACAACTGCGGCTTGGGGAGATGCCCCGTCTTCCCCGCCGAGGAAAGCGTGAAGCACCGTTTCCTTCCAACCGCCATTGGAATCAGGAGTCAGCTCGAACACTGTACCGCAGCCTCCCCAGAGACAGTTGATACTGCCCACGCTGCCCCCGAGAACAGTTGTCCCATAGAGATTGCCAGTTGCATCAACTGTGAGCCCTGCGTAGGGAGTGCCGCCGTCTGCACCCCCCGGTAAAGTCGTAAATTTCAGACTGCTTCCAACCACCGCCGGATACAGGCTCTAGCTTGAAAACCGTGCCGGAATTGTAGCGCCCTCCGCTTGTGGTTGTGCCATATAGATTCCCGAATGCGTCGAAAACGAGTGGACCCTGAGGGTTGGTTCCCGAGTTCAGCTGGCCAAACTCGTAAAGCACCGTTTCGGTCGTCTGGGCCGACGCGCTTGACGCCAGGGTCAGGACAATCGCCAACGTTGCCAAAGCTGCCACGGTCATTCCACCGACTTGTAACAGAGTTAGGCAATGCCGAGCCGTTTTACCACGAACACGAAAACCCCTATCGAGCCTCATTCAAGCCTCCTGCCGCCGATGTGCTGCGGTGGAAAAAACCGAGAAGGTGTTATCAAGCTGCGGCGGGGAACTATATCACGTTAGGCTCGGGCCCGAGAATCAACGAACCGTTAATTTCGTTGCGTCAGTAGCCCATCGGATGGCCTATTCGCTAACCAATTGTGCGTTGTCGAGAACAGGCCACTACACGCTTTGAGCGGCAAAGTGGATTTTCAGGGCAATGAGGGGTCTCGCCCCGATTAAGTCCACTTTGTACGATTGTCGCTCACAGACGGGTCGAGATCACTTTGCTCGTGGATGCGTCTGATCGTAAACCTGGAGCACATGCTTCATGGACAGCTGGGTATAGCGCTGGGTAGTCGCGAGCCGCTCGTGACCGAGCAATTCCTGGATCGCGCGCAGGTCTGCGCCCTCTTCCAGCATATGCGTGCCGAAGGCATGGCGCAGAGTGTGGGGATGAACGTCGGGCGACAGCCCCTTCGCCACCGCGATTCTCTTGATGATGCGGCCCACACTGCGGGTAGTGAGGCGGCCGCCACGGCGGTTGATCAGCAACGCCGGCGTAGTTTTATGCGTCTCCGCCAAAGCAGCCTGCCGCGCGGGCATATATCGAGCCAGAGCGCTTTTTACTGAATCTCCAAAGGGAACATAACGTTCTTTCTTGCCCTTGCCGCGAATGAGGATGGCCTCGGCACTCAGGCGAATGTCGTCGAGGTTAATGCCGGTCAGCTCCGAATTGCGGATTCCACATCCGTAGAGCAGTTCGAGCATCAGCCGGTCGCGCTCGGGAAAAGCGGCTGCTTCCGGCATCTTCCCGTCGAGGACCGAATTCATTTCTTCGATGGTAGGAACCCGCGGCAGTTTCTTGGGCAACTTCGGCGTGGCTACCAGGCGCGCGGGATTTTGTTCGACGACTCCTTCGCTCGCCAGCCAGCGATAGAGCGAACGGACCGCGGCCAGCGATCGAGCGACGGAAGTCTTGCCCAATCCCTTTTCGTAGAGCTGCGAGAGAAATCCGCGAACGGCGATGTGGTCCATCTGCTTCCAATCGCGCGCGCCAACATAGGCGGAGAAATTCGCCAGATCCCCGGTGTAGGCCTTGATCGTGTGCGGCGAGGAGTTGCGCTCGCGCAGATGGCGGAGGAAATCGGCAACGGCCTTCCCGACGACGGTGCTCGCTTTGGTCATGGTTGATTTTTGCTTGTTGATTGTTGAATGAATAATCTGTTTGGCCAGTGATGCGACGTTTTTTTATTCAACAATCAAGATTCAACAATCAGCAATTGCTTTTATCTCGCCTTCGCCCGCGGATGATGCTTCTGATACACGGTCCGCAACCGGTCCAGGGCAAGATGCGTGTACACCTGGGTGGTGGAAATGTCGGCGTGCCCAAGAATCGTTTGTATGGTGCGCAAATCGGCGCCGTTCTCCACCATATGCGTCGCGCAAGAGTGCCGCAGCATGTGCGGAGAGGCGTGCCTTCCCGAAGCGGCCGAGGCCGCTCCCACCATCTGCCAGATGCGCTGCCGGGTGAGCTTGCGCCCGCCGCGGGCAATGAACAACAGAGGCGAATTCTTTGCAGTCGCAACCGGCCCTGCGACGCTGGCCGGCTTCGCAGCCCGCATGAGCATCAACGGGTGACGTCCGCTCTCAAGATATTCGTTTAACGCGTCCTGAGCCGGCTTGCCGAGCGGCACGATCCGCTCCTTGTCGCCTTTGCCGCGCACCAGCATGTAGCCCGATTCGAGCTTCAGGTCTTCCAGCTTGGCGGTGACTAACTCGGTGACGCGCAATGCCCCGGCATAGAGCAACTCCAGCATGGCTCGATCGCGGGAGGCGAGCGCGGCGGCATATTTCGTCTCGCGATGGGCAAGCAACTCGGATGGAGCTCTTAGCGTCGCCTCTACCTCATCGCGCGCCAAAGATTTGGGCAGCACTTTCCATTGTCTGGGAGATTCGATATTCAGGGTGGGATCATACTCGATCTTTTTGTCGAGCAGCAGGTAGCGATAAAGATGCCGCAGCACCGATAGTTTGCGGCCCACGCTACGGCCATCGACCTGATTGGAAAAAAGCTGCTGCAGGAACTCGCGCAGGTCGCCACGGCGGGCGGTCATCAGGGCGCGCTTTCTTCTTTCCAGGAACTCCGCGAACTGCAAAATGTCGGTGGAATAGGCGCTTATGGAAAGCTGGGCCAGCCCTTTCTCGATTCGCAGGTAATCGAGAAAGGCCGCCAGAACGCGCGCATTGCTATCGGACGACATGGGTTCAGACGACATGGAGAGAAGACTAGTATGCGCGTTACCGGACGCGCGTAAAAGTGATGAAACGGATTCGGCGCTAATGTTGCACGGCAGTCAACAGTTCCACCGCGTAGAGCGCGCCCGCAGGAGTTTCTTCGTGCTTGAAATAGGCAAAGACATTCCGGCCTTCGGAAAGATGCTGGCGAATGCGGTCAATCATCGATTTGCGCTCCTCGTCTGTATAGGTGGGCTTGCGGAAACGATAATAGGCGAAATCTGCGGTGGTCACGTCGGGGGTGGTCATGGTCTCGGTTTCGGCGACGCACACCGCCGCATTCCGGGTTTTTAAAAGATCCCATGTGGTATCGGCGAACCAGGACGCGTGACGAAACTCAAATGCCGCCGGGACCGTGCGCGGCAGAATCGCGAGAAAATCGTTGAGCAAAGCCGCGTCTGCCTTGAGATTGGGGGGCAACTGGAATAGCACGGGACCCAGCTTCCCTGCCGCGGCCAGCGGCTCGATCGTCGCCAGAAAGCGCGGCACAAAATCTTCTGTCCCTTTCAACCGCTTAATGTGCGTGATCACCTGGTGCGCTTTGATGCCGAAGCGAAAATGCGTGGGAGTTTCCTGCAGCCAGTTCTGAATCGTGGTCTCTTTTACCAATTGGCGGAAAGTGAAGTTCACCTCGACGGTATTGAGCCGGGTGGCGTAGTGACTCAGGAATTTTTTCTGCGCCAGCTTGTCTGGATAAAATCCGGGCTTCCAACTCGGGTAAGCCCAGCCGGAGGTTCCAGCGAAGAGTTCAGCCATGGGTTCAAATCGCGGCCATGAGCAGCGCGCGCGACCGCGATTATACCCTGCTGCGCTTTTTGCGCGCGGTTCTCGCGACGGGTTTCGGAGGCACACTTTTTCGCGCCGGCTTACGCGCAGGACGGGCTTCCTCGGCTTGCGCCGCGATCTCGGTGGTCGCAGGCTGCCTGGCGGTTGCGGCCGCTTTCAGGTCGGGCAACTTCTGCTTTAACTCGAGCACGGGCTCAAACAAGTCTCCCATTTTGTCGAAGCGCGCCACCACTTGCGGAGCCTCAAAGACCAGCAGGCCGGCATCTTTTTTCTTCAGGGCGCGTTCGACCTCATCCCACGTTACCGGAGTCGAGGCGGTGGGGTGCTGCCTTGCGCGCAAGGAGTAGACGGCTACGGTGGTTTTGTGCTCGTCGTTCTGGCTCCAATCGACGAGCACTTTCCCCGTGCGGATTTTCTTTTTCATGTCCGATACCACATGCTCGGGATGTTCCTGTTCCAGCAATTGCGCCAGAGCGCGGGAGAACAGCTTGGTCGCATCGAACGTGGTGGGAGTGTTCAGCGGCACATAAAGCTGGAGTCCCTTCGAACCTGAAGTCTTGGGAAAACTCTGAATTCCAAAATGCTCGAAGATTTCCCGCAGCCACATGGCTACCTGGCAGCACTGCACGATATCGGCGGGAGGCCCGGGGTCCAGGTCGAAGACCATCTCGGTGGGGCACTTGATGTCTTTTGCCAGCGCCAGCGAAGGATGCAGCTCCAGCGCGGCCAGATTGGCCAGCCACACTAAGGTGGGCAGATCGTTGGCGAGAATGTAATTAACAGTTCGATGCCCGCCCTCACTCCAGATGGGGGCCGTCTTGACCCAGTCCGGCTTGTGCATGGGCGCGTTCTTTTCGAAGAAGGGCTCGCCGTCGACGCCATCGGGATAGCGTTTGCGCGTCAGGGCGCGGCCCGTCAGATGGGGCAGCATCGCCGGCGCGATGCGCACGTAATAATCGATCACATCTTTCTTGGTGAAGCCGGTGGAAGGATAGAGGACCTTTTGCAGGTTCGACAGCTTCAACTGCCTGCCCTGGATCTCAACGGTCGAGTCGCTCACATGATCTCCGCCTGATCATTGTGCCTGAAAGCGAGTTGGGGGCAAAATACAGCGTTATTCCTAAAAATAGATGGCCGGGCGGGGCTTCGGGGTTTGACAATCCGGCTTCGAGACACGTACTTTCAAACTTCTGTCCTACTGGCCCGTCCAATCTATGTCTTTTCAAGGAAAGACTCGCCCATTTTTCCGGAGGCCTGATGAAACGCCGCTCCATTAAACTAGCCGCACTGCTGCTTGTTCTTTCCGCGCTCGCGCTGGCGCAAGATGTAGCTTCCTTCGAAAAGCGCGTCACGGTCAAAAAGCTGCCCAACGGGCTGACGCTGGTCATTTGCGAGCGCCCCGAGGCTCCGGTTTTCTCGTTTTTTACCCTGGTGGATGCGGGTTCGGCACAAGATCCCATGCGCGCCACCGGACTGGCGCATATGTTCGAGCACATGGCCTTCAAGGGCACCGACCAAATTGGCACCACGAATTATCCGGCGGAGAAAGTTGCTCTCGAAAAAGTCGAGACCGCTTACGCCGCGTATCGAGCCGAGCGCGACAAGAGCGTCGGGCAGGACGAGGCCAAATTAAAGCAACTCGAGAAGGCATGGAAAGACGCTATCGCTGAGGCTGACAAGTATGTTGTGCCGAACGCGTTCGGAAAGATCGTCGAGCAGAACGGAGGCGAGGACATGAACGCGTTCACCAATTATGACGAGACCGCGTATCACTATTCGTTTCCGGAAAATCGGCTGGAGCTGTGGGCGTACCTGGAATCGGAGCGTTTTCTGCATCCGGTGATGCGCGAGTTCTACAAGGAGCGCAACGTCGTGATTGAAGAGCGCCGCATGCGCACCGACAGCAATCCGTTCGGACGCCTGCTCGAACAGTTCACGGAATCAGCATTCACGGCCCATCCCTACCATCGTCCGACGGTGGGATGGATGTCAGACCTGAACCATTTTTCCGCCACCGACGCGCAGAATTTTTTCGACAAGTACTATGTGCCATCGAACATGGTGGTCGCGGTTGCGGGTGATTTGAAGGCGGCGCAGGCCATGCCAATCCTGGAAAAATATTTTGGGCGATTGCCCACGCGGCCGCGTCCTGACGAGGCCACCACGACGGAACCACCGCAGAACTCCGAGCGCCGGGTTGCGCTGCCGGACGCTTCGCAGCCCATCTACATCGAAGGCTATCACCGGCCGGACTACCGCAGCAAAGATGATGCGGTGTTCGATGCGATCACCGACCTCATGTCGGAAGGGCGGACATCGCGCCTGTATCGGGCGCTGGTGCGCGACAAAAAGATCGCCTCGTATTGTGAGGGATTCACGGGATATCCCGGCATCAAGTATCCCCACCTGTTCGCGTTCATTGCGGTGCCCTTGCCGGGACACAAGCCTGAGGAAATGGGCGCGGCCATCCACGCCGAGATCGAGCGCGTGAAGAAGGAAGACATCACCGACGACGAATTAAAAATGATCCGGACGCGAGCCAAGGCCAACCTGATCCGCGGCCTAGCCGACAACGAAGGCCTGGCCACGCAACTGGCAACGTACCAGGCCCGCTATGACGACTGGCGCGAACTGTTTCGGTCGGTCGATCGCATCGATCAAGTGACCAAGGCCGATATCCGGCGGGTGGCGAACCAGGTCTTCGTGGATACGAATCGCACAGTGGGCTACATCGAAAATTCCGGCGGCGGTGGGTCGTCCGGAGCCGCGCAGGGCAACTCCGGCCAGGGAGGTGCGCAATGAATCGGACTTTTCTGATCGCGATGCTGGCTGGGGCACTGGTTGCGCCGCTTCCCCGCTCGAATGCCCAGGTCAGCAACTGGAAGCAGATCCCCATTCCGCAATTGCCGGCATTCAAGCCGCAGCAACCGAAGCGCGTGGAACTTTCCAATGGCATGGTGATTTTCCTGCAGGAGGATCATGAACTCCCGCTGATCGATGGCACGGCCCGCATTCGCGGCGGGTCGGTGAACGAACCGAAGGACAAGACCGGGCTGGTAGACATCTATGGAGAAGTCTGGAGGACAGGCGGCACCAAGACGCAAACGGGAGATCAACTGGACGACTTCCTGGAAATCCGCGCCGCTAAAGTGGAGACGGGAGGTGGTCCTGATTCGACCAGCATCAGCTTTTCCTGCCTGAAAGGCGATCTGGATGACGTGTTCAAAGCTTTTGTGGATGTGCTGCAGAATCCAGAATTCCGCGCCGACAAGATCGATATCGCGAGGAAGGGCATGGAGGACTCCATCTCGCGCCGCAACGATGAAGCCAGCGGGATCGCGCACCGGGAAGCAGTCAAATTAGCTTACGGAGCGGACAATCCCTACGCCCGCGAGCCCGAATATGCAACCGTGGCAGCGGTTACGCGGCAGGATTTGATGGACTGGCACGACAAGTACATCCATCCCAATAACATTATTCTCGGCATCACCGGCGATTTCGATCCGGTGGCGATGGAAGCGCGCCTGCGGGCGGCGTTCGAGTCCTGGCCGAAAGGTCCGGCGCTGCCGAAGAATGAGATTCAGTATTCGCCTGCGAAACCCGGCTACTACCTGGTGGCGAAAGACGATGTGAACCAA
The DNA here is from genome assembly GCA_035949755.1 of Candidatus Sulfotelmatobacter sp. Taxonomy (GTDB): domain Bacteria; phylum Acidobacteriota; class Terriglobia; order Terriglobales; family Acidobacteriaceae; genus Sulfotelmatobacter. Next base: position 35,409 of record DASYYT010000090.1, on the reverse strand, counting down.
AGCAATATCAGCATGGTCGGGCTGGGCACGACGCGGGCGAATCCCGACTACTACGCCATCAGCGTTTTTAACGAGGCGTTCGGCGGAGGATTCTCTTCGCGGCTGTTCAATGACATTCGCACCAAGCGCGGCCTGGCCTATGGCGTGGGTGGAGGCATCGGCACCAACTTCGGACATCCCGGAATTTTGCAGGTCGCGATGGGAACGAAGAGTCAGAGTACGGTGGAAGCGATTCAGGCGGCGGACGAGGACATTGACAATCTGGCCAAGCAGCCCATCACCGAGGATGAGATCCAGCGGGCCAAAGACGCCATTCTCAATGCGTTTATCTTCCGGCTGGATTCGCCCGACAAAATTCTTGCCGAGCGGATGACGTATGAATACTACGGATATCCGCCGGACTGGCTCGACAAGTACCAGGCGGAAATCAAGAAGGTCACCGCCGTCGACGTGAACCGGGTGGCGGCCAAGTATATGCACCGCGATCAACTGGCCGTGCTGGTTGTGGGAAACACGAAAGACTTCGATAAGCCGCTGTCTTCGCTGGGGCCGGTGAAGGACATCGACATCACGATCCCGCCGCCTCCCGAGTCGAAGGGCGAAGGCAAACCTGCGGCCTCGAATCCGGAGGGCAAGGCGCTCGCGGCCAAAGTCGCCGCCGCTATGGGAGGGCTAGCCAAACTACAGTCCGTGAAAAGCATGCACGTTGTCATGAGCGAAGGCGAGCCGGGGGGCGCCCCGACTCCGGTCGAGATCACCATCGCTTTTCCCGACAGCATGCATGTTGACGTAACCACGCCGCAGGGTCAGCTGACTTTCGTGACCTCACCCGCTGCTTCCTTCATGGCGATGGCCGGCCGGGGAAGCCGGGCCATGCCTCCGGAGCAGAAGAACGACATGCTGGCGCAACTTCATCACGATCTGGTCTATGTGGTCCAGCACGCCGATGATCCTGCCTTCAGTTTTGCAGCTGCGGGCACGGAAAAGATCGGCGACGTGGACGCCGGGATCCTCGATATTGGGGGTGCGATCCCATGGGTACGCTGGTACATCGATCCGAAAACGGGATACATTCTGCGGGAAAAATACAAAGGCATGGGACAGTCGGGGCCATTTGACGGTGAAACCGATCTCTCCGATTGGCGCGCGGCTGACGGGCTCAATCTACCCTACCTGCATAAGAACCAGCAGAACGGGCAGGAAACCAGCGTGGTGGAGTACAAGAAAATCGAATTGAATCCGCCGGTGGATCAAAAATTATTCGAGAAGCCGGTGCAGAACGCAACGGGAAAGCAGGGTTCGGAACAATAAAACGAATCCGGTGTCTAGGATGGAAGGGCCTAATTTCTCTCATCCGGGGGGACTCGATGAAATCGCTACTCTGCGCGGCCCTTCTGTTCACCGTTCCCGCACTTGCGCAGGTGACTACATCGCAGTATGACAATTTCCGAACCGGCGCCACGCTGCACGAGAAAATTCTCACCCCCCAGAACGTAAATTCCAGGCAGTTCGGCAAGCTGGGCGCTTTCAAAGTGGATGGCGCCGTGTATGCCCAGCCGTTATTTCTGTTCTCGGTTCCGATTCCCGGCAAAGGCACGCACGATGTTCTATTCGTCGCGACCGAACACGACAGCGTCTATGCTTTCGACGCGAACGGTCCGGGCGATGCCCCGTTGTGGCGGGTCAGCCTTCTCGAGAAGGCGCGCCACGAAGAGGTGGTGAACGAAGACGAAGTCGCATGCCCTTTCATTCGTCCCGAAGTCGGCATCACCTCCACTCCGGTGATTGACCTCAAGACCGGCACGCTTTATGTGCTGGCCCGCTCCATGGTCCGGCATAAGGTCGGCGACGACGAGTATGTGCAGCGCCTGCATGCGCTTGCCATCACCACGGGAGCGGAAAAATTCGGAGGACCCAAGCTCATCACGGCGTCCGTTCCCGGCAAAGGCGCCGGTGCCGACAAGGGACAAGTTGCCTTTGACCCACTGAGAGAAAATCCGCGCGCGGCCCTCACCCTGGCCAACCACAACGTGTACCTCGCTTGGGCATCATCCTGCGACGTCGATCCCTATCACGGCTGGGTCATGTCTTACGATGCCCAAACGCTCGCGCAGAAAGCAGTCCTGAACGTCAACCCCGACGGCAGCGAAGCCGGAATCTGGCTGGCCGACACCGGACCAGCGGCCGACGCCGAAGGAAACCTCTACGTGCCGACGGGCAACGGCACATTCGATGTAGGAAACGGCGGGCGCGATTATGGCGACTCGGTCTTGAAGCTCGATGGTTCGACGCTCGCCATCCGCGACTATTTCACGCCGCACGATCAGGAGCGCATCAGCCACGACGACAACGACGTCGGTTCTTCCGGTCCCACCTTGCTGCCCGATCAGCCCGGTCCGCACCGGCATCTGCTGCTGCAGCCCACGAAAGACTCCACCATATACGTCATCGACCGCGACCACATGGGCCAGTATCATCGCGACAGTGACGCATTGGTGGAGGTCATCAAGATGTCCGGGCCCGGCCTGGGCGCGATGGCCTATTGGAACGGCCACGTCTTTTTCGCCACCAACAACGACAATCTTCGCGACTACGTCGTGAAGAACGGCCAACTGGCGCCGAGCGCGTCGTCAAGAATGAAGTTCAAAGATCCGGGCGCCACTCCTTCTATCTCAGCCGACGGTAAAAAGAACGCCATCGTGTGGGCCATCGCCACGAAGAGTTGGAATGGACCCGATACCAAGCCCGCCGTCCTCTATGCCTTCGACGCCACGAAACTTGGCCAGCCCATCTACACTTCGGAGCAAAACAGCCCGCGTGACCGCGCCGCTCTGGCCGCGCGTTTCGTAATTCCAGTGGTCGTCAATGGCCGGGTTTACTTCGGAACCCGCAGTGAAGTCGAGGTCTACGGGCTGCTGCCATAAACTTCGGTTATCGGACGGGCGGGATTGTGCTGCGATACGCCCGTGTCGCGTCGCTATAATGCACTCCGGATGGCAATCCTTACTGATTCCGTGGCGCCGGGCGAACCGGGCGCTGCGCTCGAGGAACTCCGCTCTACTCACGAAGGCGTGAAGGCTCGGCCTGAGATGCGGCCGGTCGGCGGACGTTCCGCGGCGCTGCTGCTATTGGCAGTACTCGTCATCCTCTCAGCGGTCGTGAGGTTTATTCCGATTCACAACGATCTCTGGCTGGACGAGTTGGTATCGCTGCGCATGGCGAGCATGGTCAAAACTCCGGGGCAGATTTTCACCGCGCTGCACACCGACAACAATCATTATCTGAACACGCTGTATTTGTACTTCGTGAAAAATCAAAATTCCCCCGCCGTGTATCGAGGTTTGAGTTTGCTGTGGGGAGTTCTTCTGGTGCCTGCAGGTTACTGGTTTCTGGCGAGACGCTCGCGGGTGGAGGCGATGATTTTTGCCGGGCTGCTTGCGGGTTCGTATCCGCTGATTCATTTTTCGGCGGAGGCGCGAGGATACTCCGGGGCGCTGTTGGGCTCGACACTGGCGGCTGCGGCGCTGGCACGGTGGATGGCCGAAAATAATGACAAGAGCCGGTCCTTCTTTTTGGGACTGATCTATGCGGGCGGCCTGATTCTGGCGGTTCTGTCCCATCTGACCGCGCTGCTGATCTGGTTTCCGCTGGCCGCGGGATCGCTGGTGATTCTTCTTGAGCGCCGCGAACGCATGCGGTGGATCGCAGGATGGATGGCAGTCAACTTTTTGCCGGCCAGCGTTTTCGCCGCGATTTATTTTTTCGATCTTCGCTTCTTGACGGAATCCGGCGGGCAACCCATGAGGGTATCCCATGGCCTGGCTCGTCTGCTGGCTCTGGGGCTCGGCGTGCCGGGAAGGGGCACGGTGGCCGTATGGCTTCTGGTGGCGCCGCTGGCCGGGCTCATGGCCTGGCAACTGGCCAAGGAACGCAACTCCGGCGACCCGCTGTGGCTCGCAATGGCGCTGATTTATGCCATGCCGGCCATGTGCGTGCTGGTGTTGCATCCCGGATTCTTTTCTCCGAGATATTTTCTGATCGTATTGCCATTTTTGTATGCCGGGGTCGCCATGTTGCTGGCCCGCCTGTGCAGCGCTCGAAAGGGCCGCATGATTGTGGCTGCCGTGCTGGTGCTGTTTGTGGCAGGACAGGAGCGCCTTTATGGCAAATTTTTAGAGGCAGGTCATGGCCACTTCACGGCCGCACTGGAGTACATGATGGCCCACACGCCGTCCCCTCGCGTCATTGTCACGTCCAATCAGGATTACCGAGCGAGCGTAGAACTTTCCTATTACGCGCCGCGCCTGTTGAAGCATCAGCAACTGTTGTATGTTCCGCAGGAAAATTCTTCGCTGCAGCCGGACTGGTACATATTGCATCAGGAAGGCTATGAACTCCCCGGTCCAGCATCGCTGAGCGTGCCGGGCCAGCCAGAATGGTTCCGCGTCGCCTATTTCGGGGCCTCAGAGCTTTCCGGGCAAGCGTGGACGATTTACAGCCATCAGCCGGGCCACTAAGTTCCAGCTCGCCGCGCGCCCAGCGTGACCAAAGTTATCGTTGCGGGATCAGGGGATTTGCCCGGCCCTACGACGGTGTGCTTTAGTTTCAGTAGAGCACCTCGGCGCAGGAACTTCGGCGGCAATTACTTTCAACCTCAGATCGCAAAGTCGAGAGCGAGGACCAGCGTGAAAGCGGATGTATTAGAGCAACCGGAAACCGTTCAAAATCGATTCGATGTCAACGCCGTGAAGAGCAAGCTTCGCGCAGTCGTCTCGTCCGAACTATTGGCGTGGATAGCTTTGACATTCGTTTTCGCCGCCCTGCCGCTGAGCAATATCCGCTACAACCAATTGGCCGATCCCGATATCTGGTGGCATATGCGCGCTGGGGAGTGGATGGTACAGAACCACAGCATTCCCCATACAGATCCGTTCTCGGCCAGCACGCTGGGCAGGCCATGGGTCGATTATTGCTGGATGTTCGATGTGGGCTCGTATTGGATTGTCAAGCACTTCGACCTGGCGAGCATCCTGTGGTTCGAGACGCTGATGCGGCTGGCGGTGACCGCGCTGCTGTTCAGCCTGATACGAACTCTTTCCCCTTCGTTCTGGAAAGCGGCAGCTCTCACCGGCACGGGCATGATGGCAATGTTGTGGATCTTGCCCCCGCGTCCGGGGGCGATTTCGGTTTTGCTCTTTCTGGCGGAGCTTCACATTCTGGTTTCTGCCCGGCGCAAGGCAAATCCCCGGTTGCTCTGGATTATTCCGGCGCTGTTTCTGGTGTGGGCCAACATCCACATTGAATTTGTTACCGGTCTGTTCCTGCTGGGAGTGATCTGCATGGAGCCGCTGATGGACAAAGCCATCGAGATCGCCGGCGGCCCACGCTATCCAACCGATGCGATGCAGCGGCAGCTGTGGTATGTGCTTGGCGCTTCCCTGCTGGCTACGCTGGTGAATCCGTACGGATTCAAACTTTATTCCAACGTTTTCCAGTACGCGCGCGACACAAAAATTTACGACATCATCGTCGAGTTCCATGCGATGCACTTTCGCACGCCTAACGACTGGGCTGTGCTGTTGCTGCTGATGCTGGGTTGCTTTGCGCTGGGCAGAATGCGGCGGCTTCGTCCAGCGTGGGTGGTGCTGCTGGGCTGGTCGGCATGGATGGGCTTCCGGTCTCTGCGGGAAGTCTGGCTGGTGACGATTCTTTCGATCGTGATGATCGCCAGTCCTCGCAGCGAAGAAGATCAGACTTTGGAGAAACCCGTGCGAACCAGTCTTTCGATGCGGCTGGCAGTGGCCGTGGCTGTCGCCCTGATTCTGCTGGGGGGAGCAGTGACCTGGTCGGCAAATTCGCAGCGCATGTTGCGGCAAGCGGCGGAACGTTTTCCCTTGGGCGCGGTGAATTATATCCATCAGAATCATCTGCAGGGGCCGCTGCTAAACGAACTTTCCTGGGGAGGATTCCTGATTTACGCGCTGCCGGAAATCCCGGTTGCCATGGATGGACGGACCAACGTCCACAGCCAGGACGAAATTGTGCGCGCGCTGCCCTTGTGGAATGGAGAAGCGGGGTGGCAGAACCGCCCTGAACTGGAACGGGCCAACCTGGTGATCAGCAATCCGGCCTGGCCGCTGGCATTTCTGCTGCGCACCGACCCGCGTTTCCGCCTTATCTACGAGGACAAAACGGCGGTGCTGTTTCAGGCGGTGCACGGGGATCACAGATAAGAATCCGGGAACTCCCGCAGAGCTTGAGGCTGACATTTCCGCGACATTTCCGAAAGCCGCTTCGGCGATTACAGCAGTGAGCGAGAAGAAAACTGCTTTGAGTCCCGGTTGATGAGTGGAATCGCGACCGAAAGCGATAGCCGCCCCCGTTGATCACAGGCAATATAAGAAGGCGCCCACTTTTGCGGCAGGTTGAGATGGTTCGCACGACCAACCCTACAGATAAGCCCTGTCAACTTCTTGACTTCCGCTTCTTGACTTCCGCTTCTTGACTTCCGCGATGTGCACGGTTATCCTAGGCGAACAAAAGGCGAATTCGATGTCTTCCCTGCCCTTATTGCCTGTTCCCGAAAAGCCGCGCCTGGTCGGCATTGCCCGGCTCGCCTCCGAGGGAGAATCGCTGCGCGAGGGGCACAATGTCGAGTACTTCACGCTGCCGGCTAAATCGCTGCTCAACAAATGCGTGAGCCGCCGGGAAATGCCGTTCACCTGGACGATCAATCCCTACCGCGGCTGCGAGTTCGGATGCCGCTACTGCTATGCCCGCTACACGCACGAGTTCATGGAAATGCGGGATGGCATGGAATTCGAGCGGAAGATTTACGTGAAACAGCACGCGGCCGGGCTGCTGCGGCAGGAACTGCGGCGCGTCAAACCCGATGAGGCAATCGCGCTGGGAACTGCCACCGATCCTTATCAGCCGGCGGAGCGCCGCTACGAGGTGACGCGTGGAATTCTGGAGGAGTTGGCCCGGCATCGCGGGTACGAACTCGGCATCGTTACAAAATCGAATCTGGTGGCGCGGGATCTGGATCTGCTCCGGCAGGTGGCGCAGTCGAACAAGCTGTCAGTGCATATCACGGTGACGACGCTCGATGCGGAACTGGCCCGCATTCTGGAGCCGCGCGCTCCCCGGCCCGATCTGCGGCTGGAGGCTGTCCGCACGCTGGCACGCGCAGGGTTGCGCGTGGGTATCAGCTGTTCGCCGGTGGTCCCGGGAATTACTGACGCTCCCCAGGATTTGGAATCTCTGATTCGCGCCGCTGCCGATGCGGGTGCGGATTACGTGTTTGCGAATCCGCTGTTTCTGAAGCCATGCTCGGCGGCGGTGTTTCTTCCCTTCCTGGAGCAAAACTTCCCGCACCTCGCCGACAGCTATCGCCAGAGATATCAGGACCGCGCGTTTCTTCCGGCGGCTTACGGCAAGCGGCTCTCGCAGCTGATTGCGCGTCTTCGCGAGAAGTACAAAATCACCCGCGCCCGCCGCCCAGCCTACGCCACGCAATGGCCGGTGCAAGGCTTCGAGGAGCAACTCAACCTGTTTTAATTGAGCGATTGGGCGAATGAGTAATTGGGCGATTGGGTAATTGAGTATTGTGATAATTGAAAAACCCAATTTCACAATTACTCAATTTCTCAATTTCTGGCTTCTTCTATAATCCCAACTGAGATCATGGCTACATCCCCACCGACCGGGCAGCCTGCGGTGCAGCCGCTTCCGTTTGGGGTGCGCCTGCGGCAATTCTGGCATCGAGTGACCGAAGGGCTGCAAGTCAGCCAACTGTGGTCACAATTCGAGTCGGAGGCGCGGGCCAGCTACCGGCTCTACTCGAAAGACGTGGCAGCGAAGACTCCGGAAGGCCTCACCCGGGGCGGGCGCCGCATTCACCTGATCAAGGAATTCTTCTGGGCCGTCTTCGAGAAACTTTCGCCCGCCCGCCGCGTGCTGCTGCTGGTAGCGTTGATTCTGCTGGTGATTCCCGGAGGCTCATTCGAGTACAGCGGGGCGAATGGCAAAGTGCAGATCGGTGAATTCAATCTGCACTTCTGGTCTGCCCTGATTCTGCTTTTGCTGCTGACACTGGAGATTGCCGACCGGGTGGTGATGAAGCGCGATTTACAGATTGCGCGCGAGATTCAGACGTGGCTGCTGCCGGGAGCCCCTCCGCAGATTCCGGGACTGGCGATCGCCTACGCGACGCGTCCGGCCAACACTGTGGCCGGCGATTACTACGACGTGTTTCCCCGTCCCGGAAAGACCAATGCCGACAACCGGGTGGTGCTGGCGGTCGCCGACGTAGCCGGCAAGAGCATTCCCGCGGCGATCCTGATGGCCACGTTTCAAGCCAGCCTCAAGACGCTTTCGACAGCGCGAGTCGCGCTCCCCGAGCTGGCCAGCAACATGAACCGGTACGCGTGCACCAACAGCCAGGGCGGATTGCGTTTCACGACGGCGTTTCTGGCGGAGTACGATCCGGTCCGGCGCACCGTCGACTACATCAACGCCGGACACAACAATCCCATCCTGTGGCGCGGCAGCGGCCAGATCGAACGGCTGGATATCGGCGGACTTCCTTTCGGCATTCAGCCGGAAGCGAAGTATGAATCCGGGGGCGTGACTCTGGCGCCCGGCGACTGGCTGATCATTTTCACGGATGGATTAGTTGAGGCCGAAAATGTCCGCCAGGAAGAGTACGGGGAAAAGCGGCTGCTGACGGCCATTGAAGCGGGAAAAACGTTCGAGCCCAGCGACATGCTGAAACGCCTGATGGCCGAAGTCGATCTCTTTGTCGGCAACACGCCACAGCACGACGATGTGACCTGCATGCTGCTCAAATCGGAATAGGGGGCGCCGTCACCGGTTGGGCGCGTGAGTTGTTTTCGTTCGCCAGCGCCGCGCCAGTTCCCGCCACGTAATCAGTTTGATGTTTTCCTGCGCCAGGATCTGCCGGAAGCGATCACTGGTAAAGAAGTCATAGTCACGCTGTCGCCAGGCCGCGCCCCACGTGGAACGTTCGCGGGTGGCGGCCCGCAACTCTTCATCGTCAAATCCCGGATGGATGACGAACTCGGTTACGCCCGGCTGCAGGTTCTTAAGAGCAGTGACGTAAAAGTCGTCCCATTTTTCGGCGGGAACTTCCGGTTCCATGGTGACGGTGTGGTCGAGCACGATATCGTCGGGGCCGAGACTCGACTGCAAATAGGGATGGCCGGCGAACCAGTCTCGGTTCACGAACACGGGAAGCTTGTAATCGTGCGCCACCCGCAGCATGACGTCGAACAATTCCTTGCCGCTCATGATCAGGCGGTACTGGTGTGAATCAAGATGAGTCGGATGAACGCCCATCGCCAGGGCGCGCTCGACCTGCGCCCGCAGTTCAGTTTCAACTTCCTGGGCATTGATCTGCTCGTGCTCTTCCCAATCGTGGTGAAAGTATCCGTTGCTGTCGACCAGGCTGGGAACTTTATCGCGCGAGGCGACGGGTCCCCAGCGGTAATACACGCGTTCGCTGGTCAGCGTGAGGTGCAAGCCAAGATCGGCCTCAGGATGCGACATGGCATAATGGGCCATCTCCGGAAACCACGGGCAAGGCACCATCAGGCTCGCGGAATTGATGGTTCCGGCCTGCATAGCCTGAATGGCCGCGGCATTCACGGCGTGGGTTTCGCCCAGATCGTCGGCGTGGATGATGACCAGCTTTGTGCCGGGAGGGAATCCCAGTTGCTGCGCCAGATCCTGGGCATAGGCCGGAAGGCAAGACAGAAGGACGCCGATTATCAGAGTTCGGAGGATGAACATAGAAATCCGGTCACAAATTGACCGCAGAATTATGCGAGGCTGTTGATTCACTCAGCTTTCTCGCTTTCATCGGCGATGCCGATCTTCGACAAACGATAGCGGAGCGCATTGCGCGAGAGGCCGAGCAGGCGAGCCGCCTGGCTCTTGTTGCCGTTGGCGCGGCGTAAGGCCTCCTGCACCATTTCATCTTCCCATTGTTCGAGGGTGAGGCCGTCGGGGAGAAATCCCGGCGATCCGTTGCCCGCCTTGGAGGTCCGGGTATCAATATGAATGTCGTCAGCCTCAAGCTTGGGGCCTTTCGACAAGGCGCAGGCGCGCTCCACAATATTCTGCAATTCCCGCACATTGCCGGGCCAGTGATAGTTCACCAGAATCTGCATCGCCTGGGGCGTGATGCCTTCGACCTGCTTACCTGATTCCCCGCAGCGCGAGATAAAAAGATTCACCAGGTCGGGAATGTCCTCTTTGCGCTCACGTAAAGGAGCGATGTCGATGGGCACGACGTTGAGCCGGTAGTAAAGATCCTCGCGAAAGGTGCCCTGTTCCAGCGCCTGGCGCAAATCGCGATTGGTGGCAGCGATGAGGCGGACATCAATTTTTATGGTCTTGGTCCCGCCCAGCCGTTCGAAATCGCGCTCCTGCAAGACGCGCAGCAATTTCACCTGTGTGGCCGGGGGAACGTCGCCGATCTCATCGAGAAAGAGCGTGCCTTTGTCGGCCAACTCAAATTTGCCCGGTTTGCTGGCAACGGCTCCGGTGAACGCTCCTTTTTCAAAGCCGAACAATTCGCTCTCCAGCAGATTCTCAGGAATGGCGGTGCTATTGATTTTGAGGAAAGGCCCGGATGCGCGCCGCGATTTTTCGTGAATGGCGCGCGCAATCAAATCCTTGCCGACGCCGCTCTCTCCTCCCAGCAGCACGGTGGCGTTGGTGGGTGCTACGCGTTCCACAGTGGCGAGCACTTCCTGCATCTTGGGGCTGCGCGCGACTACATTGGGATGCTCATAACGTTTCCCCAGGGCCTCGCGCAACGAGCGATTCTCTTCGCGCAGATTGCGGACATCGAGTTCCTTATGAACGACCAGGCGCATCTCGGCGAGGGAGAAAGGCTTCAGAACATAATCGGCAGCGCCCGCCTTCATGGCCTCCACAGCGGTCTCGACGCTGCCGAAGGCGGTCATGACGACCACGGGCAGGGCGGCGTTCTGGCGCTTGATGGTTTGCAGAAACTCCAAGCCATCCATTCCGGGAAGTTTCAGATCGGTGAGCACCAGGTCGATGTGATTCTCGCGCAGCTGCTTGAGTCCGGCCTCCGCATCTCCGGCGGAAAACGTGGCGAAGCCGTCCTCGCCGAGGTTCAACTCGAGCAGGCGCCGCATCTTGGCTTCGTCTTCCACGATCAAAATAGCCGGCATACGGGAGTCTTCCTCTTCCTGTTTTTTCTTTATCTTTGTATCTTCACGAAATTACCAGATGCGCATTCTCGCTGACGGCGGCCGTCTCGCTTGCGGCGGGGAAGAACATCACAAAGCAGGCGCCTTGTGCCGGCCCGCCATCGGCGCCGGCAGAGTGGTTTTCCACGCGAATCGATCCCTGGTGTCCGTCGATAATTTTCGACACAATCGACAAGCCGAGTCCGACTCCGCTTTTCTTGGTGGTCACGAAGGGATTGAAGATTTGCTCGCGCAACTCCGGCGCAATGCCCGGGCCAGAATCGGCGATACGAACCTCGACTCCATCTACGATGCCGCGCACGCGCATCTCGCGCTGTGCCCGCGCCGCGCTGACCCGCAACACTCCGCCGCTCGCACTCATCACATCGTACGCATTCTGAATAATGTTCACGAAGGCCTGCTCGGCCAGAGCTTCGTCCAAAGATACCAGCGGCAGGTTGGCTTCGTATTGTTTCTCCACCTGGATGGGAGCGCCTTTCCAGAAGTGCGCGACATCGTTGAGGGCGCGGTCGAGAACCGGCAGTAGTTCGCGCGGCGACAACTCGGCGTGCAGGGGACGGGCAAAATCCAGAAAGCGCGTCACCAGCGCGCTTAGCCGGTTGGTCTCACTGGAAATGTATCCCGCCAGTTCGGTGGCCAGCGGATTGGAATCAGCCAGCTTCTGGGTGAGCATTTCGGCGGAACCTTTGATCACGCCGAGGGGATTGCGGATTTCGTGGGCCAAGCCGGCAGAAAGCGCACCCAGAGCGGCCAAGCGCTCCGAACGCCGGGCCTCGGCTTGCGCCTGTTCCAGGCGCCGGTTGGTCTCTGCAAGATTCTCCGCCAGTTCCTGATAGCGCTGAGTCTGGCGGCGAGTCTCCACCACAAAACGGTTCACCAGCATCGCGGCCAGGAAGAAAAATGCAACGCGGATGGCCAACCGGCCATAGTCTTCCGCAGTGATCTCATAGGCGTGGATCACCTGCAGCAGATACGAGCAATAGGCGGCCGAGGCCAGGGCTGTCCAGGCCAGCGTCGCCACAGGATCGAAATATTCCGCCGCTGTCACGACAGGCAGAAAGTAAATCGGATAGTAGTAACTGTTAATGGCGAGTTCTTCGGTGTGGTCGATGAGAAAGGTAGCGAGCGCAATCTTCAGCAGAACGACATAAACCGGACCTCGTCGAGGCATGCGCTCGATGAGCCATCCCTCGGCCAGTTGCAGGACTCCAAAAGCCAGCAGGGCCAATTGTTTGTGGATCTCGCGCACCGGCGGCAGCACCGCCAGCAGCGCCAGGAATAGCAGCCACAGCACGTCCATCCAGTTAATGCTGAGCCGTTTCGCTTCGCTCATCTCTACCAAGAGATCCCCGCAAAATTACGCCGGGAGGGCATGATCTCTCCCGGCGTAGTCGTTCTTGTGGAACAGTCCGCATGCGCGTCTCATGCGAAGCTATCACAGGGCAAGCAGTAGGCGTCAACGGCTCTTCGACGGTCTCGAAGGCGGCGCGGGCCGCGACTGCTGGGGCGGTCTCTGCTGCGAAGGGGGCGGAGACGGCCGCTGGGCGTGCCATTGATTGAACTTCTGTGCCTGCTGCTGTTCCTGCTGGGGCGAGCGCTGCTGCACCGGCGGCGTCGGCCTGACCAGCGGATGCGACGGCTGAGGAGCGGGACGGTCTTGCGCCTGCTCCTGGCGGAAGTTGCCATTGGTCGGCTGCATGCGATTCTGTGGAGTCTCGTTCCGATTCTCGTTTGGTTGCGCGTTCCCCTTTTCAGCCGCGGGGTTGTCTTGCTGTTCGTAAGTTCGGGGCTGAGTATTGGGCATGGTGCGCACCTGGTTGTTGTTGCCGCCATTGGGTTGAGTGAATGGACGGAATCCACCCTGCGCCGGCATCCGTTCACTCTGATTGGTCTGAGCCGGCCGCGCCGGAGCGACTGGACGAACCAAGGCCTCCTCATTCAGGTGCCCACCCGCCTGCACCTGCCGCTGCTCGATCGGACGCGGAGGAGGAGGAGGAGTGCGGACGGCAACTACGGTACGGCTCACCGCGGCTGCCGGGGGTCTCACCGATACCGGTCTGCCGGTGCCGATGACACTGGAGCGCACCGGTTCCGCCGCTGCCATGCGGCTGACCGGAGCGGAGGCGATTTCCCGCGCATCCACTCGTACGACGTTCTGCGCGACCGGGCGCGCATTCACAAACGCATCATGCGAAACAACCGTCACGCCATTGGTGACCCGCTGATTCACGTAGGTAATGTTGTTGATGGTCGTACTCCGGTTCACGACGACGGTGTTGTACACGTTGTTCACGCGCGTGATATTCACGGTGGTATTGGTCACATTTATGTTATTCACGTAGGCGCGGCTGACATGGTAACCGGGCACGTAAACTTCACCCGGAGCCAGCGGGAACCATCCGACTCCGACGCCCCCTGCGAAATGGAAGCCGGGACCGCCGCCCACGAAGGCTACCATCGCTGGAGCCCACACCGGGCGTACGACTACCGGGCCCGGCACCCAGAACCACCCGCTGTTCACGAACGCCCAGCGTCCATAGTGAAAGGGAGCGAATCCCCAAGGCTCATCCTCGACCCAGGTCCAGCCCCACGGCCCAACGTAGGCCCAATGGCCGAAACGATAAGGAGCCCATCCCACGGCGACAGCCCGCGGCCGCCAGCAGGGGCCATAGCCCGCGACATAGCTCCAGTCGCCGTATTCGTCCAGGTCTTCATAGCCGGTCATCTCGCGCGAAACGTAATTAGCGGAATCGGCGCGATCCTCGCGATCGTCGCGGTCAAAGGCCCAGTTGTCGAAATCATCGGATGGAGGAATCTGCCCGAGATCGTAAGCGAGATGCTGCTCGTCGCCGGAAAAAGTCGCCGACTGGTCCGCCACGACGGTGTAGGTGTAACCTCCGCCGGTCACTCGGCCGCGGCCATGCCAAACGGTAACGTCGGTCTGGCTTCCGTCCTCGCTCACATCCAGCCGGTACTCGCCCGGCTGGCGCAGGGTGAAGGCCAGGTTTGGCGTATCGACTTCGTAATTGTCATCGTCGTCCAGATGGCGCACACGCAGGATGAGCGATCCCTCGGCCAGCCGTATTTGTGTATTGCGGTCATCGAGTTCTAAAAAGGTGATGCCCGTTTTCGGCCCGAGCCGAAGGGCAGTCGATCCAATGTGAACTTCGGCGCGCGAATTCTCATCTGCCCACAGGTCATCACCGCTGACCATGGGGCGATTGGGAACGCCGGTCACCCAGTCGTCTTCTCCGGCCGGGCGAAACGAGATCGAGCCCTGCGAATAATTCAGCCGGCCGACGCGTCCCGGAGGATCCTGCGCCTGATCCTGGTCGGGAGCCTGATTCTGATCCTGATCCTGGTCCTGGCTTTGAGCTTGGTCCTGATCCTGCGCTCTGGCGGCGATGGATAATTGGAGAACGAATGCAATGCCGGCGACAAGTAACATCCACGTCCACAGCTTGTGTATTTTCATAGAAACGCCCCGCGATCGTGAGATCTTGATACGCCGATCTTACGCGCACCGGTATAAACACGATAGAGACGGTTTAGTTTCCGGGTACCGGAGTACTACGGAGGGGTAAACTTCAAGAAACTTTACAAAAGAGGCGAAACGTCAGTTGTACATCTTCTTCAGTCTTTTTCTTCAGTCTTTGGAGGCGAAGTATCTGGCGCGAATCAATCCTTAAGCCGCCCGGGAGATCCCTCGCCCCGCTGGTGAAAAGCGCGGGGCGTCGGGATGACCCAACAGTGCAGCGCTGCTCAGGTATTCATCTGCTTCAGCTTTTCACCCTGGTTCAGCTTTTCATTTTTGGGCGCTGGCAGGCGTCCACGATTTTCTTGGGGTCAATGGCATCCTTGTCCACCTGCTCTTCCAGGATCTTTCCATCTTTGCCGATCAGGAAGTTCACGCGGCGGGCCGCCTGGTATTCGTTTTTGTAGATTCCGTATTCGCGGGTAACTTTGCCGCCCCAATCGCTCAACAAGGGGAAAGTGACTCCGATCTGGTCGGCAAAGGCTTTGTTGGCAAAGGCGCTATCCATGCTCACACCCAGGACCTGGGTGTCGGCCGCTTCCAGGGTTTTCAAATTCGCCTGGAAGTTTTTCATTTGCTGGGTTCAACCCCCGGTGAACGCGAAGATGTAAAAGGCTAAGACGACGTTCTTCTTGCCGCGGTAATCGCTCAGCTTCACATCTTTGAGATCGTTACCGTCGAAATATTTCAGGTTAAAATCGGGAGCCATGTCGCCCACTTTCGGCATGCTCGACGCCTCCTTTTTAGTCTGCGAAAAAGCGGGCCCGCTATTGGCCACAACACTCAAGAAAAGCAAAGCAGCCGCCAGCAGACTGGTATATCTGATGTGCATTGTGAACTCCTCCCACGGGAGTATGCAGACAGCATACTCTGGCAGGGGTTTTGCGGTAAAATGAAGATGCCACTCGGTACCCTGCCGCGCACCTTTCACGTTGCTCAGACCGGGCGCAACACAGTACATTTTTCACTCGGAGCAGATTCGCGCCACCCGCGAAACTGAGACCCATGAGCCTTGCCACGCTGAATGACATCTTGTTCTGCGCCGTCGAACGAAATCTAGATCGGATCATGCTTTATCGCGAGGGCGGAGGCTGGAAACCGATCTCGTCGCGCGAATTCGGGCAAATGGTCGCCCGCACTGCCCGCACCTTACACGATTGGGGCATTCGTCCCGGGGATCGGGTCGCGATTCTCAGCGAAAATCGCCCGGAATGGTCCACGGCCGATATGGCGATATTGGCCCTGAAAGCGGTCACGGTTCCTCTGTATGCGACGCTCACGGCCGAGCAATGGGCATTCGCGCTGAAAGATTCCGGTAGCCGCGTTATCTTTCTTTCTTCCGACCAGCACCTGCAGAAGTTGCTCCCGGTTCTGCCGCAAACACAATTGGAACGAATCGTTGTCATGGATCCGTTGCAGTTCACCGGCAACCTTGCTCCCTATGCCGGCAAGTGCACCACCATGCAGACGATTATGGGCGAAGGAGCCGACAATCTGGGCCCGGAACTGGAAGCGCAAGCCCGCTCCGCCAAGCCGGACGACCTCGCCACGATCGTCTACACCTCGGGCACTACCGGGCACCCCAAGGGAGCGATGCTGACGCATGGAAATATCGCGTCCAATATCAGCTGCTCGCTGTTGGAATTCGAGATGCGGCCCGGGCTGGTGAGCGTCTCGTTTCTGCCGCTGTCGCATATCACCGCGCGCCACGTGGATTTCGCCATGCTCTACCACGGCGTGACGCTCGCCTACTGCCCATTCATTGACCGGCTGCCGGAGGCGCTGCGCGAAGTGCGTCCCTCGGTCTTTGTAGCCGTACCGCGCGTGTACGAAAAAATCTATGCCCAGGCCGAGCACAAGGCGAAGAAATGGCCCCAGCGCATCATTTTTGACTGGGCGCTGGCCGTGGGACAAAAGCATAAGCCTGAAATCCTGGCCGGGAAGACGCCCAGATCGCTTTCCTGGAAACTCGCAAACAAACTGGTCTTCTCCAAGCTGGGCGAGGCGATGGGCGGAGAAGTGGGCACATTTATCTCCGGGGGCGCGCCGCTGGGCCGCGAGCTTGCCGAATGGTACGCGACGGTGGGCATTCGCATCCACGAAGGCTACGGCCTCACCGAGACCTCGCCAGTCATCGCGGTGAACACACCCATCCACCACCGCATCGGGACGGTGGGCAAGACGCTGCCGAATCTGGAAGTCCAGATCGCCGAAGACGGCGAGATCCTGGTCCGCGGCCCGTCCGTTTTTAAAGGCTATTGGAACCGGCCCGAAGAAACCAAAGCCGCCCTGGTGGACGGCTGGTTCAAAACCGGGGACATCGGTAACATCGACGGCGACGGATATTTGTCGGTCACCGACCGCAAGAAAGATCTGATCAAAACCTCGGGGGGAAAGTTCATCGCGCCTCAGCCCATCGAGAATTCATTGAAGCTGAATTCTTTCGTGGGAGTGGCAGCCATCCTCGGCGAGCGGCGCAAGTTTCCGGCGGTGATGATCTCGCCGAACTTTATGCGGCTGGAAGAGTGGGCGCGCGAGAACAACATCTCGTTTTCATCTCGCGACGAACTCGTGGCGAATCCGCGGGTGCAAGCGCTCTATGAAGAAGTCGTTGATGGCATCAATCAAAACCTGGCACGCTTCGAGAAATTGAAACGCGTGCTGGTGGTCGCCGACGAATTCACCCCCGACAACGGAGTCATGACTCCGACTTTAAAGCTCCGGCGCCGCGTAGTCGAAGAGCGTTACCGCGATCAAATCGACGACCTCTACGCGCAAGCCGACGCCGCGCCTGTGCCGTAACAGTCCACGGCCTCCTGCCCGATGCTCCGGCCTTGCAGCCGGCCAAGCCGCCATGTAATGATGCATGCCTTCGAGAGCACTGCGCCGACATTCCGGACATGCCAATGAAGGAAAGCCAATGGAGCCGCCGCGATATCCTGAAAGGTGGCGCTGCTGTCGGCCTGGGAGCAATGATGAGCACTCACGTATCGGCAACTGCACTCTCGGGGCTGGCGGGGGAATACAGCAACTACGATGGCCTCGGCCTGGCAGAGCTGATCGCAAGCAAGCAGATCACGCCCCTCGAACTGCTGACCGCGGTTCGCCAGCGGGTTGAGTTGCTGAATCCGAAGTTGAACGCGCTCTGCCATCTGTTCTTCGACAAGGCAGAAGCGCAGATTCAGGAAAATTCCGGCACGGGTCCGTTCCGTGGCGTTCCCTTCGCGCTTAAAGACCTGGGAGTGTACTTGACGGGCACCATTACCTCAGGTGGAAGCCGGATGTGGAAGAACAACGTCGCCACTTTCGACAGTACTTTGGTGTCGCGCTACAAGCAGGCTGGATTGATTATTTTCGGCAAGTCGAACTCGCCGGAACTGGGGCTGACCGTCACTACGGAGTCCGCACTGTTCGGCGAAACGCGGAATCCCTGGAATCTGGAGCGGACCACGGGCGGTTCCTCCGGCGGCTCGGCCGCGCTGGTGGCCAGCCGCATTCTTCCCATGGCACACGGCAGCGATGGCGGCGGTTCGATACGAATTCCGGCCTCGTGCTGCGGCATCTTTGGTCTCAAGCCGACTCGCAGCCGTGTGCCGCTGGGGCCATCGTCATTCGAAGGCTGGAATGGCTGCTCTCATCACCATGCGCTCACCATCTCTGTGAGGGACAGCGCCGCTTTGCTGGACGCGACAGCCGGCCAGGAGTTGGGCTCTCCGTTCTTTTCGCCGAAGCCGCCGCGCCCCTTTCTGGACGAGATCGCGAACCCGCCCGGCAGCCTGAAGATCGCACTGATCACCGCCAGCCCGAGCGGAGTGCCTGTCGATCCGGAGTGCCGCGGAGCTGCGGTCGAGGCGGCAAAGTTATGCGAAAGGCTCGGACACAAAGTGGAGGAAGCTGCATTTCCGATCAACAACGACGTGCTACGCGAGGCTTTTCTCGGGGTGCTGCAGGTTTCCCTTGCCCGCACTTTGGATGACGGCGCGGCAATGTCGGGCCGGCCGGTCAGCGAGCAGGACGTGGAAACGGCCACATGGTCGATGATGCAAGCCGGGCGCGGCATCAGCAGCGTAGCCTATTCGCGCGCGATTGTGACGCTGCATCAGATCGGCCTGACCATGGCCAGATTTCAGCAAGGCTATGACGTGATTCTGAGCCCGACGCTGTCGAAGCCGCCGGTGGCTCTGGGAGTTTTGAGGCTGTCGCAAGATCCCGCGATTTTTGGGAAGAAGGTCACCGAATTCATGCACTCGACCTCGCTCTACAACGTGACGGGACAGCCATCGATGTCGGTGCCGCTGCATTGGACGCCGGACGGCTTGCCGGTGGGAGTCATGTTCTCGGGCCGCTTCGGAGAGGACGCGCTGCTGCTGCGATTGGCGGCTCAACTGGAAAAGGCGCAGCCCTGGGCTAACCGCAAACCGCAGCTCTAAGCTCAGGTTGAGACGGGCTTTCTGGATTTACAATGGATGGCATGTCAGATCATGCCATGTCAGACCCGTTGGTTATTGCCGGACGCTCCTTCCGCTCCCGCCTGATCGTCGGCACGGGGAAATACAAATCGTTCCAGGAAACGGCGCGTGCTCTCGAAGCCAGCGGCGCGGAGATGGTCACGGTGGCCGTCCGCCGCGTCAATCTCGATCGCAGCAAGGAATCGCTGCTCGACTACATTGATTCCAAGAAATATTTCCTACTGCCAAACACGGCGGGTTGCTACACCGCTGATGAAGCTATCCGCGCCGCCCGCCTCGGCCGCGAAGTCGGGCTCTCCGACTGGGTCAAGCTCGAAGTCATCGGCGATCAAGCCACACTCTATCCCGACGTGCAGGCCACGCTCGAAGCCACACGGGTGCTGGTGAAGGAAGGATTCACGGTTCTGCCCTACACCTCCGACGACATCGTGGTCGCCAAGCGGCTGATCGACGCGGGAGCAGCCACGATCATGCCGCTGGGTGCGCCTATCGGCAGCGGCATGGGAATCCAGAACCAGGCTCACATCCGTATCCTGCGGGAGATGATCACGGGCGTTCCCCTGATTGTGGATGCCGGCGTGGGTACCGCCTCCGATGCCGCGATCGCGATGGAACTCGGCGCCGACGCCGTGTTGATGAACACTGGTATCGCCAATGCCCAGGATCCCGTGGTCATGGCCGAAGCCATGCGCCATGCTGTGCTGGCTGGACGGCAAGCCTATCTCGCCGGACGCATGCCCAAAAAGTTATACGCGACCGCCAGCTCGCCGCTCGAAGGAGTCGTGCGATAGCTGGGATCAGGATTGAAAGCGGCCGCTGTCGCGGATTCTGCGCGCCGCCTCTTCCAGGAACTCGTCGACGTGCTGATGGCCTTCCGGCTGCAATCCGGTCCTGGCCTTGATGCGGTCGGCGATCTGAATGGCGGTAGTCAGGCGCACTTCCGGGTCCAGTTCCCATCGCCGGCTGAGATAAGTTTCGATCAGCACAAGGTCATCGGCAGTGACTTGTCCGAGGCCGCTGCTGGTAGAACCCGCGTCCGCCGCGGTGTTCCAGGTGGGGCGAATCTCTTCGGTGGGCTTTTCGTGAACCACTACGGTTCCGGCGACAAAATCTCCCAGGCGGCGGCTCTGGCGGTTGAGCATCATGACGACCAGTCCCACGCCGTAGAATCCGGGCAGGCCGTCGACGGCGCGCATCAGATTGCGGGCGATGGCCTCAAAGGCATTGATCGGCCTTCCACTCTCTTTGATCACACGGATTCCGGCATAGCGTTTTCCCGGCGTCTGCCCCTTCCACAGAGCTTCGAAGCTGGCGAAATATCCCCAATAAATCGCGAACAGGATAAAGACGGCCATGGCGGGTCCGACCAGGCGCGGCAAAAAGCTCAGCACGGATGATCCGACGGGCAGCGTGAAGATGAAAACGAGTCCTACTATGAGATAGAGCGCAACCTGGATTAGAGTATCAATGGCGATCGCAAGGAAGCGGCTGCCGACGCCCGCCAGAGGCAGTTCCAGAGCGATTTGCTCGGGCGTGTCAATGTTGAGTTGATCGAAAGTTTCCACGATGATTTCCACCCGCTGGCTGGAGAAGCGCAAGCCGCACTGGAGCAAGCTGGAATCGCTGCTCAACCAGAGCGACCGCGGGGGATTGAAGTCGCTGTCGCGCTCCGACCTGCAGGAACTCAGCCTGCTATATCGCCAGACGGCAGCCGACCTGGCGGCGATCCGCGAAGACCGGGGCTCAGTCCATTTTGCGCGGTACGTCAACCAGTTGCTCGTCCGCGCCCACAATACCATCTATTCGGGGCATCGGGCGAGTCCCATGGCGGCATTGTCTTTTTTTCGGGATAGCTATCCCGCGGCGTTCCGGCGGAATTTGCGGCATTGCGCGCTGGCAACGCTGGTTTTTGCCATTGCGGGGCTGGTGGGAGCGGTTCTGACCTACCAGAATCCTGACTTCAAGGTGAAAGTTCTGGGGCCACAGATGGTGGAGACGATCGATAAACACCAGATGTGGACGCATTCGATTGTGGGGATCAAGCCGCTGGCCTCAAGCGCGATCATGACCAACAACATGAGCGTGGGATTCACGACGTTCGCGCTGGGGATTACGGCGGGTTTGGGAACCATCTACATGATGACGTTCAACGGGCTGCTGATCGGGGTCATCGGGATGGCTTGCTGGCTCTCGGGGATGAGCCTGCAGTTGTGGAGTTTCGTTGCGCCGCATGGGGTTCTGGAATTGCCGGCCATTTTCATCGCGGGCGGTGCGGGCCTTCGTATTGCGCAAGGGCTGCTGTTTCCGGGAGTGCTGGCGCGGCGGGAGTCGCTGGCGCGGGCAGGGTCGGAGGCCGTGCAACTGCTGCTGGGGACAATTCCGATTCTGATTGTGGCCGGATTGATTGAGGCTTTTGTGTCTCCCACCGGGCTGGCGATTCCACTGAAGTTTTGCCTGGCCGGAGCGATGTTCGTGCTGTTGTGCGTTTACCTGTTCGGGACGGCCCGCAAGCGAGTCACAACCGGCTCCGCTCTTTAATCTGCAAATAGGCATTTACGAGTACGGGAGAGACTGCGCCCGAGCTGACCTCTAAGGCCAAGGCGCCGCGCTCGCGCAGTTGGGCCAGCAGGAGTTCGCGGCGATGCACCATTTCCTGCGCGGCTGCCACGCGGTACATTTCGGATTCGCTCTGCGGAGTCTTGGCCGCGAGTGCGCCGAGATCGGGCTGGCCGATCACGACAAAGAGCACAAGATGACGCGGCATCATCATGGAGGCTGCTTCGATCACCTCGGGAGTCATGGCGGTCTCGGCCAAATCGGTGAGCCAGACGATCAGGCTGCGGCGCTTCTGGTCGGTGAGCAGGCGGCCCGCCATCTGCAGATGATCGGCTTCGGAAACTTCTTCGCGCACCATAGCCAATTGCTCAATGAGCTGGCGCAAGTGGGCGCTGCCCTTGGCCGCCGGAAGCTGCTGGCGAATGGAGCGTCCGTAGGCGATGAGGCCGACGCGATCGCCGGAGTAGAGGGCAACCTGGGCGAGGCTCAGGGCGGAGTTCACGGCCTTGTCCAGCTTGCTGAAGCCGCCGACACGCGCACGCATGAGGCGGCCGGAGTCGATGACGATCCAGACGGTCTGGCTGCGCTCCATCTGATAGACGCGGGTGACCAGCTTGGCGCGGCGGGCAGCGGCGGTCCAGCAGATGTCGCGGTACTCATCGCCGGGCTGATATTCGCGGAGGCTTTCGAACTCGCGTCCAATGCCGCGAAGGCGCGCGTGACGCTTCTCGATCGCAATTTGACGGCTGCGCAGCAGATACATCGACTGCCGTTTTGCTTCTTCCAGGTTGGGATAGATGCGCACCGTTTGCTCGAGGGGTGCGCGCACCCATCGTTCGGCAAGGCGCAGCGGGCTTTGATAGCGCAGATAGCAGGCGCCCAGCTGGGCGTCGCCGCGCTGCACCGGGCATACAGAATAGGTGACGGTGGCTTCGTCATTTGGGGCCACGCGAATGCGGAGGTTGGGAGGCTCGGATTTCAGTTCGGGAGGTATCGTGTCGATGATGGTTGCGTAAACAATGTGGCGCGAGGAATTCGCGAGCGTGATTTCGATGAGCGACGGAATGGATATTGCGGCTGGGGAACGCCACGTCCGCTTGATGAAAAGTTGGCTGGGTTTCGGCAATTGCGCCAGATCCGCGAGCCATGCCAGCACAACCATTCCGTCCCAGGCGAGCATGGCGTAGACGAAGCGGGGATCGAAGAAAGCCGGGCCGAGCCAAACCAGTCCGACAAAGAGAAGCATGAAAAAGCGATCACCGAAGGCCACCCCGAGGCGCTTGTAGGAGCGGGCCGGCGCTGCAATTTCTGGCGGAATCAGCCGGGCTGGGTCGCTCAATGGAACCTCACTTCGGAACTTCGCTTCGGAACTTCACTTGGGAACTTCGACAGCGCGCAAAACTTCGTCGAGCACCTGATCTGGCGTAATGCCTTCGAGGTCCGCTTCAGGGCGCAGCATGAGGCGGTGGCGCAGCACGGGATGAGCCGCGGTTTTCACGTCGTCGGGAATCACGTAGTCCCGGCCATCGATTGCGGCATAGGCTTTCGAGACCGCCATTAAGCTGACGGCTGCGCGGGGACTCGCGCCCAACGAGAGCGAGGGCCAATCGCGTGTGCGGCGAACAATCTGGACAATGTAGCCGAAGAGGGCTTCCTGCACGGTAATCGACTTCGTCTCCAGTTGCGCCTGCCCGAGCAACTCCGGTGACAGCGAGGCCAGGTTCATCTTTTCCAACTCGCGGGATTCAAATCCATTCTGCACATTGGCTAACAGCTGCACCTCGTCGTGCTGGGCGGGATACGGCACACGCAGCTTCAGCAGGAAGCGATCCAGTTGCGCTTCGGGAAGAGGATAGGTTCCCTCGAACTCGATTGGATTCTGAGTGGCGAAAACGGTGAAGAATTGCGACAGCGGATAGCCCTTGCCATCGATGGTGACCTGATGCTCCTCCATGCACTCCAGCAGCGCGGCCTGGGTGCGTGGGGGCATGCGGTTGACTTCGTCCACCAGCAACAAGTCAGTGAAGACCGGGCCAGAGTGCAATTGGAAGGAACTGGTCGCCATGTTCAGGACATTGGTGCCGACGATATCGGCGGGCATCAAATCGGAAGTGCACTGCACCCGCTGGAACTGCAGGCGCAACAGACGGGAGAGCGCTTTGACGGTGAGGGTCTTGGCGATTCCCGGTACGCCCTCCAACAGAACGTGCCCGCGGCACAGGAGCGCAATGACGCATTGATCGCGCAACTCTTCCTGGCCCACGACGACCTTGGACATCTCGCCGCGAATGTGTTGCACCAACTCGGGGACGGCATTCATTGAGCTTTCTCCTTGCGGCCGCTTTGAAAGAGTCTCAAACGGGAGCCGTACGAGTCGAGTTCCTGGACCAGGTGCAGGGCTTCGGGGGCCTGCAGGTAGGGATCGTTTTTGGCCGACTCGCAGCGGCGCAGGATGGCGGCGAAATGATCGTCGTTCAAGGACCAGCGGTCGCGCACGGCGGATTCGAGATCGTCGATGGAAACGTTGTTGGCCACGCCCAGACGGCGGGTGAGCCAGTAGCGAAATCGCTGGTAGCAAATGTCTACGGCGACGGAAGCGGTGGCGGCGCGTTGGTAGAGGCCGCCCAAGGTTTGCACAAATTCCAGAGGCGAAAGACGAACCTCTGGAGCAGGCTTCGAAACCGGGCCGCTCCGGCGGGAAAAAGTTGCCAGAACCGCCAGCGCTAAAAGCGATAACTGCAGCGCCAGCCACTTCACCGGAGAGTGCGCAATCGAGAGGGCCAGAGTCTCACGATAGCCATGAATATATTCGTCCCACAGAACCGGCTGGCTGGAGCGGCCGAGGCAGGCGAGAAAGAACTCCAGATTGCCTTTTTCCTTCAGGCCGGCGTTGGTCAGCGGAGTCGCCGACGCCCACCACAAGACTTCGCCCTTGCCGTAGGGATACTTCACCACAACGGCCTGATCGTCGCCGTAGAGCGGATAGGCGGGTGAATAGTCGAGCCAGCGAGCTTGGGGAGCGAGAACGATCTCGGGGGCCGCGCGCGTGATGTCGGATGGAGAGACGGCCGGCACCTTCTTCCACATCGTGCCGGAGATAAAATCGGGCACAGAGCTGTTTTCGGGAAGGAATGTTCCGGCAAACATTCCGGTTGCAATTACTTTACCGCCCGCAGAGATGAATGCCTTCAGGCGCTCGCGGTCTTCTCTGGTGGGAGCTTCGATGGGCTCCGCAATAATTAAAGTCGCAGCGCTGACGGGGAGCTTACTGAGCGGCTTTTCCCATCGCTGCTGGTTGTAACCTGCGCCAGAGAGCAGAAGGTAAGCAGCCTTGGCGCCGCCGGAAGCAGTGGAGTAGGTGCTCGGAACTTGCAGCTTTTGCCCGCCGGGCCCGCCAAAGATCACGGCGCCCACGATCAGGACAACAAAGACCACAGCTGCGCCCAACAGCAGCTTGCGATCGCGAGGATCGATGGTCAACGGCATCCCAGCTTCTCCAGTTCGAGCAGGGTCTGTGAAAAAGTGGTTTCGCTGGCCTCGCGCCTGGCATACCAGGCAAGCTCGAAGATGAGCGTCAGGGCGGTCAGAGACTCACGATGTTCGCTGGATGCCGACAGCAAGCGGAGATATTCCCGCGGCGTGCGGGCGCGGTCCGGCTTCCAGAATCCCTGCCGCTCGAGAAAAGAAATGCCCGCCCAGTAGGCGAGATGGATGGCGTCGCGCCACTCGCCTCTGGCCGCGGCGGCGCGCGCTTCGCTGAGCCAGATCGTCCATTCCTTCGCCGAGACCGGCAGATCTTTGGGGATGATTTCTGCTACGGCGCGGTCGCGCCAGATGGCACGGTAGGCAACGAAGGCGAGCGCCAGCAGGGCGATTGCCATCAACGTATAGACGACGAACTTGCTGATGGTGGGAATCTGTGCCGCGCGAAAGATATGCCGCAGCCCATTCAGCAGAGAGTCGAGCAGCCACTGCTTAAGGCGGTCAAACCATCCCGGGCCGCGCACGTCGCGGAATTCGGGGCGGGCCAGGATCGAATTCAACTGAGCGCGGCTGGCGGAGAAATCGGGAGCGGGTTTTTCATAGCCATCAACATCGCGCCGCAGAGCCTGCAAGCGGCGGCGGATCGCAATGGCGTGCTCCGAATCCGGTTCCTTCTCGTAGCGGCGGATGTCGCGTTGCAAGCCCTCAGTGGAGATCGTGAATTCGCGCTGTTCGGCGCGTACATTCCAACTCTGCGGCAGTTGGCGCAGGGCGGCAGGAGCGGAATTCGCCGAGCTGTCGAGCTGCGCGGTGGCCGTCAAGAGACGGTCCAGTTCGGCGCGATACTCGGCGGTGCTCAGCGGGTTGCTGCCGGCGCAGCAAAACGACGGCAGGATGAGCAACAGGCTGAGGAGGACAATCCTGCTGGCAGTCATGCTTGGACTTGCGCGGAAGAAGCAGCGAGGGGCTGAGCGTCCAGCGTCATCATCATTAATTGGAGATCGAACGCCTCTTTTCGCACGCGCTCGTCATAGTAGATCAGAGACAATGCGATCGTGCCCAGCGGTCCGACTAGACATTCGGAGACGAAGGTCGCTGCCAGCGAAGCAACCTGCCAGACGGGGGCGACCCGTTGCAGAGCGATATTGCCGCTGACCCCGGCGGCGAGATTGATCGGCCATTGCAACAACTGGCTCACGACAATGGCGAGAATGAAGAACAGCGCCAAAATCACGAAGATCCGCCAGCGCCGGCCTCGGGTCAGGTCGGAACTGCGCGTCATCGACTCGAATACGCCTTTATCTTCGAGAACTTTGGCCTGAACGGCCAGCGACCACATGACGAACAGCAGGATTCCCGGCACGATCAAGATCAGGCACGCGCCCGCGGCAAGGCCCACGATAAAAGAAAGGCCGATCACTCCGAGAAGGTGCTTTTTCACTCGCGAGTAAGAATCTACAACGCTGGTGGCATGATCGAGATGTACCTGGGAGACTGCCATTACAGTTGCAGCCTGCGATACCGCGCCGAGAAGCCACGACAGGAGTATCGCCCCGTAGATCCATGGCAATCGTGCCAGGATGTTGGTCAGTTGCGTTCCAGCGGGTTCGAAGGCAACTCCGAGGCATTGGAAAGCGAGCACGACCAGATGCGGGAGCGCGAAAATACCGAGAAACAGTGCAAAGTGGCTGCGATAGAGCGCGAATGTGCGGTCGAGCAACTCTCCGGTGCTTAGCGGCCTCAGCGCGGTGGTCATTCTCTGCAATACCTCAAACTTGCCGGGCATAGTAGCACAGGTACGCGGCCGTAGATCGGGAAACGCGCTGCTAGGACGCCGGCGAATCGGGCTTGATCTGGGCCGCCTTGCCATCCACGTAGGTGATAACCAGCGGCTTACCCCCGTTCGGATAATGCACTGTCTTCTGTTCAGACGTATCGCCGGGATCCGGAATTCCCATGCCGATGGCGAAATCGGCTTGCATCTCATTCATGCCGGGCTTGACCTGATGCTGCTCCACAGCTTGCCAGACGTCGGAAGACCAGTGCTTGTAGAGATCGTGGGGATCTTCGACGAAAAACATCTCATCAGAATAGATCTTGTATTCCCCCTCGCCTTCATATCCGATGGGAACCGCGTAGGACTTCCCTTCCTTCTGGAACAGCGCCACGACTTGCTTCTTGTGCCCAGCGCCGGGAGCCATGGCCGTAACCACATCTTTGATGGAGAGCTTCTCGATGGGCCCGAGCAGGCCGGCCTCATGCGCAAAATCTACGCGCTTGGTTGCCGGATCGTACGGATAATACGTGTACCTGTATCCCTCTTTCACCCACACGGGCTGCTGCGTCAACTGCTTCGCGCTCTTTAAATCGTAGGGATACAACTTCTTGGGATGGACGTAATAGTCGGGATTGGAATAGCCGACGTTTTCCGCCCTTTTAGCCTGCTCGAGGCGAAGGCGATCCTGGTGGCGCTGGTAGAAAATGTAGCCTGCGCGGAGAGTCGCCAGCACCAGCGCCGCCAGCAGCGCCAGTTGGATCTTGTGCCTGGTCTCTGGACTCATCATGGGAAAGACTGTAGCAGACGAGCGGGCGGCCTGCCCAAAATGAGGGTCTCTGCAGAACCTGCAGATGCACGCCGGAGGCATTGAAATTGATCGCGTTGTACACTGAACCAGGGGAATTCCAGCATGCCAGTCACGGAACAAGATGTCCTGAGCGCGTTAAAGAGTTGCTACGATCCGGAGATTCCCGTCAACATCGTAGATCTCGGGCTGATCTACAAGGTGGATTTTGCATCCGCCGACGACGGCAAGCAGGACGTGAGCGTCGAAATGACGTTAACTGCGCAAGGCTGCCCGGAGCACGTCAACATCAGCATGCAAGTCAAATCGCGGCTGGAGCAACTGCCCGGCATCCGCAACGTGGCCGTCAATGTTGTTTGGACTCCGCCGTGGACGCCTGAACGACTCAGCCCTGACGCCCGGAAGCAACTGGGCATCGAGTAGCGGCTTCCAGCGCCCGGGGAATTGTGGCAGCAGAGATCTCACTATCAGCCGCCGATCTCTTCCCAGGTATTGACGGCGCTGCGGCCTGCGGCTTCGGTGATACGCCTGCCGGCGTTGGCGGCCATCTCCATGACCTGCATGCCGCGGTCGAAGTAATCGGGCATCGAGCGCCGTATTTGTTCGAATTTCTCAGGATATTCCGAGGCCAGAACGGCCAATCCCACACCCGTGGCCAGAACACCGGCCGGAAATCTTTTTCGCATGAAAAGCATTGCGGCTGCGCCGAATGACGCCATGACTGCCGCTTTTTTCCAACTGTCCATCGGAACCCCCAGCGAAATATCTCTTCCAGCGATTGTACTCCAGCGCTAAGCGACGGCCAGCGCACCAAACAACGCACTCCGTGTCGTGCTGACATCTTATATACTGCCTGCTTTGCCGGAGGCTCCATGTCCCGCTTGATACGTTCTTTTGCATTCTTTCTGGCAATCACTTTCGTTTCTGCCACTCTCATCGCGCAATCCAAGCCGCGTGCCCGCGACCTGGGTGTACCGTTCGATGGCACTCCGGGCGCGAACAACGCCATCACCGATGTCAAAGGTGTCGAAGTGGGCCATACTACCCTGATCTCGGGCGAAGGCAAACTGGAAGTGGGGAAAGGTCCGGTTCGGACTGGCGTAACCGCGATTCATCCTCGAGGAAAGAACAG
This sequence comes from Candidatus Sulfotelmatobacter sp., assembly GCA_035949755.1. Taxonomy (GTDB): domain Bacteria; phylum Acidobacteriota; class Terriglobia; order Terriglobales; family Acidobacteriaceae; genus Sulfotelmatobacter. The sequence continues at coordinate 6,385 of DASYYT010000090.1, read as the reverse complement.
TAACGACGCGGTTTTCGCCGCCTGGTTCACGCTGAACGGGAACGGCGAAATGACCGGCACCACCTGGGTTGAGGACTCGGGATTTCTAAATGGTCCGGTCATGATTACGAACACTCACAGCGTGGGAGTGGTACGCGATGCCGTGATCGCCTGGAAGGTGAAGCACGGCACTCCTGACATGGAAGGATATTGGTGGTCACTGCCGGTTGTGGCCGAGACTTGGGACGGCTATCTGAACGATATCAACGGATTTCACGTAAAGCCGGAGGATGCTTTTCATGCGCTGGACACGGCCCACTCAGGTCCCGTGGAAGAAGGCAACGTAGGTGGCGGCACGGGGATGATCTGCAACGAGTTCAAGGGCGGGATCGGGACCAGTTCGCGGGTGCTGAGCGAGAAACAAGGCGGCTATACCGTGGGTGTGCTGGTGCAGTGCAACTACGGATCGAGGGAGCAGTTGCGCATTGCGGGCGTGAACGTGGGACGCGAGATTCCCGAGCACACGGTTTGGCAGAAGGATGTGGGATCGATCATCGTCGTGGTGGCCACGGATGCGCCGCTGATTCCCACGCAATTGAAGCGCATGGCCAAGAAAGTTTCGCTCGGGCTGGGGCGGGACGGCAGCTATTCCGGCGACGGGTCGGGCGACATTTTCATCGCCTTCTCCACCGCCAATCCCGGTGCCGTCGGCAGCAAAGGATTGCATCAACTCACCATGCTGCCCAACGATTCGCTCGATCCGATTTTCCTGGCGACGGTGCAGGCGACCGAGGAGGCTGTGATTAACGCGATGGTTGCGGCTGACACCATGACCGGCATCAATGGCCACACGGTGATCGCCTTACCGCATGATCGCCTGCGGGAAGTGCTGAAGAAATATAACCGGCTAAACAAATAACACTTCACCACCATTCGAAACAATTTGTTGCTGCAAACGGCCTCGGTGGTGAAGGCAGCCATCAGGGTCTTCCAAAATTTGCTATGTCGCCGCGGTACTGGCCGGCCTCAATGCCGAATCGTTTCAGCATGGACTGTAACGTGGTGCGCTTGAGACCGAGGCGGCTGGCAGCGCCATCGCTGCCGGCCAACACGCCGCCGGTTTCGCGCAAAATGCGGATGATGTGTTCCCGTTCCATCTCTGTGAGATTGTCTTCGGCAAGCTCCTGAGGAGAGCGTAATTCCGCAGGGGGAGGGGCGAGCACATTGCCTTTAGTCAGGATCACCATGCGCTCGATCATGTTCTCCAGTTCGCGAATGTTGCCCGGCCAATTCCAGCGCTGCAGAATTTGCATAGTGTCTTGCGGGATCGTGTCGACCGCCTTCCCCATCCGTTTGGCGTGCTTGGCCATGAAATGCTGAACCAGCATCGGAATGTCTTCGCGCCTTTGGCGCAAAGGCGGCAATTCGATGGGGAAGACATTCAAGCGGTAGAAGAGATCTTCGCGAAATTTTTTGTCGGCAATACCCTGGCGCAGATCCCGGTTGGTGGCGGCGATGATGCGGACGTCCACATGCAGGGTATGCACGCCTCCGAGGCGCTCGAACTCGCGGTCCTGCAGAACGCGCAGGAGCTTTGGTTGCAACTCCGGCGGGAGTTCGCCAATTTCATCGAGGAACAGTGTGCCTTTATCGGCGAGTTCGATGCGTCCGAGTTTCTGGCTGACCGCGCTGGTGAAGGCTCCCTTCTCGTGCCCAAACAGCTCACTTTCGAGCAAGCCGGAGGGAACCGCAGCGCAATTGAGCTTCACAAAAGTCTTATCGTGCCGCGAACTGAGATCGTGGACTGAACGGGCAACCAGTTCTTTTCCCGTTCCCGTCTCACCGAGGAGCAACACTGTTGAATCGGTAGGTGCGACCACCCGCGCTTTCTTAAGCGCTTCGTGCAAGGCGGGACTCTGTCCAACAATTTCCTCAAACCCCAGCTCGGTCTGAATTTCGGTTTGCAAGTAGGATTTTTCCTGGGAGAGCCGGTCTTTGGCTGCCTGCAGGTTGTCGGCCATTTGGCGGAGGCGAGCGATGTCAACGGCGGCGCCCCTGATCCCGATCACATTCTTGTTGGTGTCGAAGACCGGCTCGACACTGATGTCATAACAATATTTTTTGCCGTTATGTAAGATCGGCACTTCTTCCCGCAGCGCCACTCCCGTACTCAGGACTCGCCGTTTCAGGTCGACCAGGCGCTCTATTTTCTGCATCCCCATCAATTCTTCATCCGTCTTGCCGACGACTTCCTCCGGTTTCAGCAACTGCGAGTTGTAAACCCATTCAAAACGTAAGTCTTTGTCCTGACTGAAGACCGTGATGGGGGAATCCTTCAGCGCCAAGCGAAAGCGCGCTTCGTTGCGGCGGATCTCTTCCTGCAACTTTGCCTGTTCGGTAACGTCGCGTTGGATTCCCCATGTCCGCACCAGTTTTCCATTCTCCACGATGCCGGTGATGCTGTTGCGGAACACCTTGGGGTTACCTTGCGCGTCCACCTCATGCGACTCGCGGTCCAGCAGGCGGAAGCCTGATCGGACGTAGTCCCGCGTGACTGCGATGTTGCGTGGATCATCCGCCACCATCAACTCTGTCAGGCGCTTTCCTACGAATTCTTTGCTCGATTCGAACCCATACATTCTCGCCATAGCGTCGTTGCACTCTGCCAGGTAGGACTCGTGAATGATGCGGTGAACCAGTTCGTCTTCCGGCAGGTCAATGGGCAGGGGCGCATCCAACTCTTCTCGAAAAATGCCCTCTGAGCTGTGCGCGACAAAACTGCGGTAGTCTTGTTCGCGGCGGCGCAGCTCGTCTTCCGCCATTTTGCGTTGGGTAATGTCGAATGATGTAGCTTGTACAGTACCGTCGGCAGCAAGCCTCGCCGTGTTGAACAAGACCCAGGCGGTGGTCCCGTCCTTTCGCCGCAGTTGTATTTCCCGGTCGGCGACCGCGCCTTCCCGTTTCAACTCAGCCAGCAGCGGTTGTTGCTTATCCACATCGTAATAGAACTCTGCAGTGCGGCGGCCACGAACTTCCTCGGCCGAGCTATATCCAAGGATGCGCGCCCCCGCGTCGTTGCACTCGAGGACCTCGCCATCCATGTTAGAAATCGAAACTCCTGCGACATTTCCTTCAAACAACAGGCGGTAACGTTGCTCAGAGGTGTGCAAGGCCGCTTCCGCCTTCTTCTGTTCTGTGACGTCACGCGCCATGCCGCGCACAATCGGCGAAGCCACGCCTTCGGTGCGCAGAGTGTTACTGTACTCCCAAATTCTGCGCTCTCCAGTTCGGGACATGACGCACAGCAAGCCCTTGTCGGCGCCATTGTGTTTGATTCTCGCCAGATAATCTTCGAACTGTTTACCGAACTCGGGCGCGATCAATTGGCGCATGGGAATCTTCAGCAGTTCTTCCACTTCATACCCGAGGCAGCGCGCGGGAGCGGGATTCACGGAGATCAGGTTTCCTTCCAGATCGTGCGTGCAGACCAGATCTTCGCTGTGTTCGATCAGGTCACGGTAGCGGTCCTCACTCTCCCGCAATGCTGCTTCGGATTTTTTGCGCTCGCTGATGTCGCGGGATACGACGATGATGTAGTCGCGGTCGAGGCTCACACGCTTCATGCTGCTCTCTACTGGAAATGTCGTGCCGTCCTTTTTCCGGTGAACATTTTCCTTAAGGACAAATTCTTCTTTTCGCAACCTGTCGACAATGCCCGCCCGGACAGTCTCATTCGAATTCGGATCGACGTCATACACCGTCATGGACAGCAACTCTGCGCGCGTGTATCCCAGATCCTGGCAAGCTTTCTCATTCACATCCAGAAAGCGGAGGGTTTCCGGATCGACTACCTCAACGGCGTCGTTGGATTGATCGATCAACGTACGGAATAGTCTCAGGGAGCGATCTGCCGCCCGCAGATGAGTGACGTCTTGCAACATGCATGCGACCCGGTCAATGCCATTCGTACCCGTAATCGGGAAGCAATGGATGAGTAATTCCCTCTCGCCGCGAGCGGGATACTGCAAGCGCATTTCGTACTGCACGATGTTGCCGCGAAAACACTCATCCACTTTTTCTTTGACCGTTGACTCGAAGACCCCTGGACTCAGTATCTCTGCCAGCCGGCGGCCAATCACTTGCTCTTTTTTCATCCCTCGATAGTCGAGGAAGGCGCGGTTGGCGATCAGGTAACGATAGTCGCGATCGATGACCACGATCATTTCGTCCAGGCCTTCTGCCACTCGCTTAAATTCGCGCAGCCTGGCATCATGCCTGCGGTACAAACCAGCGAGGAGACTCAGTCCCGTTCCGATCAGAACAAACGTGGCGAGCCCGAAGGTCTCTCGGAATTTCGTGTTTCCCAGGACGGCCAGCGAGTTCCCAAAGAAGAGCATTACCGATGCCGCCGAAAGAATTGTCGCCACTATGCCGGGCCCGAAGCCGGCGAGAACGGCGACCACAACCATTGCGGGAATAAATATTAAAAATGGAGGAAATTGTCCAAGCGCTCGCTCCAGCGCATAGCGGGCCAGCGTCGCTAGGATTGTGGCGAGGGCGGCAAAGGCGTAGCGTTGTGGCCACGTCTTCAGCCATTTTGCGGACTCTGCAATAGCTCCCAATCGATCGGCAAAACTCATAGCCAACCTCGCACCTTAGGGATCTTGTGGATCTGACTGCGCGCAACTTCGCCTTGGAATGGCCTCGACGAAGGGCAACAGCTGCGGCCATCTCTCCTTCCGCAAAGGAGGATTCCGCCCTACGGGCTCGCGGCCTCAGGGAGAAGTGCGCGAGTCGTGCTGAGATGATTACTTGGAACGAACGGCCAGTCTGTGATCTAAATCACATTTGGGGTGGATTTTCCCAAAATGAAACAGGCGAATCGAGCCGGCCGATCCGCCTGTTGGTGGTGGATGGAGGTTAGCGCTGTGCGGTGCTGACCATGTCGTTCTTTAACACGCTGACTTCGACGCGCGCGCTGGTGGCGTGCTTCGCCGCCGTGGCTTCGCCCTCGGCAGCCGCATTACCCATGCTTTGTACAAAAATGCGATACACCGGGATGTTATGCGTGAGCACTAAATACCTGGCCACCGACTCTGCCATTTTTTGCGAAGCCGTGATCGCGGCCTGACCGCGTCCGGGAGCGAAACCGCGCACTTCGATGATGTAGCTGCGCTGACTCTTCAAAGGCGTGGCCATCTGGTCCAGAGCATCCTTGGCAGTCTTGCTCAATACGGTCTGACCCGGACGAAAACGGATCTCGGTCTGGGCGCTGCCCTTGTACTGATCGAGGTTATTCACCATCTGCTCGGCCGAGGAGACGTGGGTCGAGGCGTCATTGGCGGCGGTCTGTGCGCCCTGCGCCTTGGTGGCCGCATCGGTAGCGTGCTGATCCGCCAAGCTCACTTTCTCCGACGCCAGCTGCAGGCCTTTCTGCGAGCGCGCGTCCACGTCTTTGATCGTGCTTGCCTGTTCCGAGGTCAGCTGGTCGAGTTCGTTAAGGCGATCGCGAATGGGCTGAGTGTGGCGGCGCACGTAGGCTTTACTGGCAAAGGGATGAGTAATGAGATTCTTCAGGTTAGGATCATCTCCGTCCCAAAAATTGGTCGGCTTCTGGTCCGGCAAGGGCGTCAGATCACTCTGGGAAGCAGAAGCGGCTTGATCGGAACTGGAACTGCTTTGTTGCCCCACGACTGGAAGCGCAAGCGCAACACACAATGACAACAAGACCGGCAGGTTCTTCATAGTTGATGTTCCCCTGAGTGGCGCAAAACTCCACTCTTGCCCGTCTGGGCAATTCTCAGACGCATAAATTCTGCATCTGCGCCTTGAAATCCGCAAGGGTTAAGGCTTCTGGGGGCTAATTTTCTTCGGACAAGGAGAGGTGACGGGCGTCACTGCATTTTTCTGCAGAAAGGTTCATTTTCCCGACGTATCCATTTCGGGGTGCAGATATGAAAATCCAACCGCCTGCGCTCGAACTCATTGAAGATTTTCTGGAGCAGAAAAGGATTGCGATGATCGGCGCCTCTCGCGATCCCAAGTCCTTCAGTATCATGCTCTTTGAGGAGTTCTGCCGAATGAGGATACGAGGTCGTACCAGTCAATCCGAAAACGCCTAACGTGCTGGGACGGACCTGCTACGCTTGCGTGCAAGATATCCAGCCGCCGGTCCATGCCGCTCTCCTGATGACCTCTCCCCAGGTCACCGAAACTGCGATCGGCGAGTGTGCAAAAGCTGGCATACCCCGTATCTGGATTTATGGGATCAACGGCAAAAGCAAGGTGAGCCAGAAAGCTCTGGACCTTTGCCGGGAGCGTGGAATCCAGGTCATCGCGGGCCAGTGTCCGTTCATGTTTCTGCCCGGATCCGGCGGCGTGCACCGGTTTCACGGATTCGTTCGCA